>CAWVWF010000155.1:0-8774 GCA_963933885.1 uncultured Flavobacteriales bacterium
CATTAATTTGTTTATTAACTTTTAAATTATATAAATATGACTGTTTCTGCAATCGGAGCTGGATTAGCTGTTATTGGTGCTGGATTAGGTATCGGTAAAATTGGTGGAGCTGCAATGGAAGGTATCGCAAGACAGCCTGAAGCTGCTTCAAAAATTCAAACTGCAATGATTATTTCTGCTGCCCTTATTGAAGGTGTTGCATTATTCGGAGTAGTAGTTTCTTTCTTGAAGTAATCTTCAAAAGGAACTTTGAAAAAAGACAAAAGATGGTGGTAGCGATTGGCTACCACATCTTTTATTTAAATTGTTAAAACTGAAATTAATATAAAGATGGATTTAATTATACCTAGCGAAGGTTTATTATTTTGGACAACTTTAGTATTTGTTATCCTTTTAGTATTACTTAAAAAGTTTGCATGGAAGCCAATTTTGGAAGCTGTTCAAACAAGAGAAGGGAATATTCAAACGGCACTTGATGCTGCAAAGGAAGCAGAAGCAAAAATGTCTTCTTTAACTGCTCAAAACGAGGAGTTATTAAAAGCTGCAAGAGAAGAACGTAGTATTATTCTTAAAGAAGCTAAAGAGGCAAAAGAAGCAATCATCACTGAAGCTAAAGCATCATCTCAAATTGCTGCAGACAAAATCATGTCTGAGGCAAGAGAAATGATAGCTACTGAAAAGATGAAAGCTGTTACTGAATTGAAAAACCAGGTTGCTGGATTATCAATTGAGATAGCTGAAAGAATTTTAAGGTCTGAATTAGCTGATAAAGCTAAACAAGAGACTTTAATCAATGGTTTAATCGAAGACGTTAAATTAAATTAAGATGGCATACTCAAGAGCTGCAGCTCGTTACGCAAAATCATTTTTACAACTTGCCGATGAAAAAGGTTTGTTGGAAGATGCTGTAAAAGATATGCAGATGATCAATGAAACTTGTGTAGCCAGCAAAGACTTAATTCAATTGTTAGAAAGCCCAATTGTTAAAACGTATAAGAAATTATCGATTTTAGAGGCAATCTTCAAAAGCAATGTTTCTGAATTTACTTTCTCTTTTATTAAGTTAGTTACTGAAAAGAAGAGAGAAGGAGTTATAGACGATATTGCTGCTGCATTTGCAGATCTTTACCTAGAGCACCAAAATATATTAAAAGCTGTTATCAAATCTGTTGATGGAGTAGATGATGTAATTTTAGCTAAGGTTAGAGAAATGGTGAAAGTTGCTTATAACAAAGAAGTACAAATCGAAGAGATTAAAGACGAAAGCCTTATTGGAGGTTTTGTTTTAACGATTGGAGATAACCAAATCGATGCTAGTATTAGCAGAAGATTAGCTGAACTAAGAAAAGAGTTTAGTGTGAATCAATACGTGAAAGAATTTTAATAAAGCATAGTTTAAAATAAATTATAATGGCACAAGTAAAACCAGCAGAAGTTTCAGCAATTTTAAGAGAGCAATTAGCAGGATTAAAGACTGAAGCAGAATTAGAAGAAGTTGGTACTGTTCTTCAGATTGGAGATGGTATTGCTAGAGTTTACGGTTTATCAAACGTTCAGTACGGTGAATTAGTTGAATTCGAAAACGGATTACAATCAATCGCACTTAACTTAGAAGAAGACAATGTTGGTCTTGTACTTTTAGGTTCTGGAAAAGGATTAAAAGAAGGTGCTATCGTTAAGAGAACTAACAGAATTGCTTCTATCCAAGTTGGAGAAGGAATTGTTGGTCGTGTTATCGATACATTAGGAAATCCAATTGATGGTAAAGGTCCTATCACAGGAGAAACTTTTGAAATGCCTCTTGAAAGAAAGGCACCGGGAGTTATCTATCGTCAGCCAGTTACTGAGCCATTACAGACTGGAATCAAAGCAGTTGATGCAATGATTCCAATAGGTAGAGGACAAAGAGAATTGATTATTGGTGATCGTCAAACAGGTAAAACTACTGTTGCAATCGATGCTATTATCAATCAAAAAGAATTTTACGATGCAGGTAAGCCTGTATACTGTATATATGTTGCAGTTGGACAAAAAAGTTCAACTGTAGCGGGTATTGTTGCTGTTTTGGAAAAAGCAGGAGCAATGGCTTATACAACTATTGTTAATGCAAGTGCTGCTGATCCTGCTCCAATGCAGTTTTATGCTCCATTTACAGGTGCAGCAGTTGGAGAATTTTTCAGAGATACTGGTAGACCAGCTTTAATTGTATTTGATGATTTATCAAAGCAAGCAGTTGCATACCGTGAAGTATCTTTATTATTAAGAAGACCACCGGGACGTGAAGCGTATCCTGGAGATGTTTTCTTCTTACACTCTAGATTATTAGAAAGAGCTGCAAGAGTTACTACTTCTGATGTGATTGCATCACAGATGAATGATTTACCACCTTCTTTAAAAGGAATGGTAAAAGGAGGAGGTTCTTTAACGGCACTTCCAATTATTGAAACTCAAGCTGGTGATGTTTCTGCTTATATCCCTACAAACGTAATTTCGATTACTGATGGTCAGATATTCTTAGAATCTAACTTATTCTTATCTGGAGTTCGTCCTGCAATTAACGTTGGTATATCTGTATCTCGTGTTGGAGGATCTGCACAAATCAAGTCAATGAAGAAGATTTCTGGTACTTTAAAGCTTGATCAAGCTCAGTACCGTGAATTAGAAGCATTTGCTAAATTTGGATCTGATCTAGATGCCGCTACTAAGTCTGTAATTGACAAAGGAGCAAGAAACGTTGAGATCTTAAAGCAAGCTCAAAATGCACCAATGACTGTTGAAAATCAGTGTGCAATTATCTTTGCTGGAACTAACGGAATGATCATGAATGTTCCTGTTAACAAAGTAAAAGAATTCGAAGTTGAGTATTTATCAGTTTTAGAAGCTAGCCATAAAGAAATTTTAAATTCTTTAAAAGGAGGTAAATTAACTGATGAAGTTGTTGAAACGTTAACGAAAGTTATCAAAGAAGTTTCTGCTAACTACGAAAAGTAATAATATTCAATAGAGGCTCTTTTGAGTCTCTATTTTTTTATAAATTGAACGCTGAATTTTTTGTTAAATGGCAAACTTAAAAGAAACCAGAAACAGAATTACATCGATTAAATCTACGATGCAAATTACGAGTGCTATGAAAATGGTATCTGCGGCTAAATTAAAAAGAGCTCAAGATGCTATTACTCAGATGCGTCCGTATGCTGAAAAGTTACAGGAGATTTTAGTTAACCTTACTTCAGGGTCTGATGACAATGAAGGTGGTGACTATTCAACTGAAAGACCTGTAGCAAAAGTTTTAATTGTTGCGATTAACTCTAACAGAGGTTTATGTGGTGGGTTTAACGCTAACATAACTAAAAGATGTAAGGTTCTAGTTGAAGATACTTATGCTGGTCAAGATGTAAGTTTTTTCTGTATTGGTAAAAAAGTTACTGAGTGGTTAACATTAAGAGAATTGAATGTTGTTAATTCTGAAATAGAAATATACAACAACCTTAATTTTCAAACTGTAACGCCAATTGCTGAAAGTGTAATGGCTGAATTTGTTGCTGGTAATTACGATAAAGTAGTTCTTGTTTACAATCAGTTTAAAAATGCTGCAACTCAATTGGTTCAAGAAGAACAATTTTTACCAATTGTAGCTAAGGAAGGTGAAGGTGATTCAAATTCTACAGATTACATTTATGAGCCAAACAAGGAATCAATCATTACTGAATTAATTCCTAAGTCTTTAAAAACGCAATTTTACAAAGCGCTTTTAGATTCAGTAGCTGGAGAGCATGGTGCACGTATGACTGCAATGCATAAAGCAACTGATAATGCTAATGAATTAGCAAATGACTTAACATTACAATATAACAAAGCGAGACAAGCTGCTATTACTACTGAGATTTTGGAAATCGTTGGTGGTGCAGAAGCATTGAAGTCGTAAGAAATATTATAAAATATATTAGAGCCTTCTCATTTTTTGAGGAGGCTTTTTTGTTTTACGGATCTTTTTCTTGTTGAGCTAAAAGTTTCTAGTTTAGAATCCGTGGTTGGCTTAAGACTTGATGTGCCTTGGTTGAAGATGATAATCGTTATTAATTATTGTTCTATCTTAGTTACCGTATTAATATTATTACTATTTGGACTTATCTAAAAAATATAAAATTTCATTTATACTAGTTGGTATTCTACTGGTATTTTGTTCTAGTGTTTTTAGAGAGGTTATTCAAACAAAAGATTGGCTCGTAAATCATCAATTAAATCATTTTAAAGAAGAAATTACAGCTGTTGATGTTCGACTAGAAAATGAGTTGAAAAGATATTTAAATGTTATCGATACCAATTCGTTTGAAGTATTACTTAAAAACGGTGTTGAGTATCATAGGAACCTTGAGAAGGACGGATACGGAATATATTTATATGAAGACGATAACCTAAAGTTTTGGAGCTCACACAAGTTTATAATACCAAAGAAGAATATTAGGAATGGTTTTGTTCAAGAAAAAAATGGATTCTATTTATATAAGAAAATAGAGAAAGATGGAATCACTTTAGTTGGTCAGTATTTAATTAAGAAGAACTACCGATTCGAGAATTCATATGTAACGAATTCTTTTCAGGAGGAACTTTATTTAGGTGATGATTGGTTGGTTTCCAAATCCAAATTTGGTGAAGCAGAAGAGATAACTATTAAGAATGATCATTTATATATCGAACCTCAAGAAACTTATTCACCTCCCGTAAATAGATACTTGATAGTCGTTGAAATTCTTGGATTGATTCTGTTTGGGTTAGGAATTGTCTTATTCGCTTTCCATTGTAGTATTAAATGGAAACTCTTAGGCGTCTTGCCATTTATTCTTTTAGTACGATTTATTTTATGGTATGCAAAAGTTCCTACCAACCTGCATGAACTTGATGTATTTCAACCTCAGATTTTAGCTTTTTCTACATGGATACCATCCCTTGGTGATTTGGTTTTGAATGTCTTTTTTGTACTTGTCCTTATTGTTTCAGTTCTTCGAGGTGTTAAGTTTAAACCAAAGGAATTCACCTCTGTTTTTTATCTAGTAAATGTATTTTTGTTGGCAGTACTTTACATACTCTCATGGGGTGTAATTGAAACGATTGAGGGAATGGTAATGAATTCAGAGATTCCTCTAGATTTATCAAATATCTTACTGATAAAATCGAGTACTATAATCGCACTTTTTTGTGTTGCTGGAATCTTAGGAACCTACCTTTTTGTAGCTTGGAAATTTATTAATTTTTTAAAACAAATTGGAGTTAACTTTCAAAAGTTTATTCTGATTTTGCTGTTGTTTTATATTGGGATATCTGCTCTTACAAGCTACTTCGGATTTAATGATGTTGAAGATTTATTATGGGGTATTTTGGTTTTATCCTTATTGGCATATTCTATATATGAACAAAACAGGAAAATTAATTTCTCATTATCGGTAAGTTTACTTTTCATATTTTCGATGATTGTTACACACGCACTTAGAGATTATGGCACTAAAAAGGATATTAAGCAAGGGAAGGACTTACTAAAAGAGTTGTCTCAAAATAGAGATGTAATAGCAGAATATTTATTTGATGATTTAGGAGGTAAGATATCAGAGAACCATGAGTTGAAGTCTCTATTGAATAGTGATAATACATCGGATCAAGAATTATATAAATATATAAAACAACATTATTTTAATGGTTTTTGGGAAAAATATGACCTTCAGGTTAATCCTTGTTTTGTAGGAGATAGTATTCAATTAATCAATGGAAGTGATAAGATTGAATGTTCTGGTTTTTTTGAAGATATCATAAAGCAGGATGGTGAGCAAGTAACTGATAATTTTTACTTTTTAGAGAACAATAACGGACGAATAAGTTATTTGGGAAGCGTTGAGTTTTCCAATGGAGAAAAGATTTACTTTGAATTCGATTCTAAATTTAAACCAGATGGTTTAGGTTTTCCAATTCTGTTATTGGATAAGCAGATTGAAAGACGATCCTTAGATGTTTCTTATTCTTTTGCGATGTATAAGAATGGAACATTGTCCAAACAAAAAGGAGTTTACAATTTCAGTACAAGTTTAGATTACTATTTGGAACCATCTAAAGAATGGGAGAGAATTGAAAAAGATGGTGTAGAGCACCTTGTTTTTTCAAGAGAAGACACCACTTATCTATTAAGTAAGAAACTAACTGGTACTTGGGATCAAATGGCATTTTATTCCTACTTATTTGCATTCTTTTCTATTGTAATGGTTGTAGGGACTATTCTTTTTAAAGTTGTTTATAAGCAAGAGCTATTCACTGGAAGTTTTAAAGCAAGGTTCCAAGCACTGATTGTTTTTATCTTGTTTTTCAGTACTTTATTTATTGGATTAGGAAGTGTTTACTACCTCAAGAATCAATACAATGAGAAAAACTTTGATGCAATTTCAGAGAAGATACAATCTGTAAAAATTGAAGTTGAACATAAGCTAGGAAAACAAGAATCACTTGGAGAAGATGACTTAGAATATATTCAAATAATTTTGGAAAAGTTCTCTGGCGTATTCTTTACTGATATAAATTTATTCGATCCTAACGGTGAATTAATTTCCTCTTCTCAGCCTAAAATTTTCGAAG
Organism: uncultured Flavobacteriales bacterium; assembly: GCA_963933885.1. Lineage (GTDB taxonomy): Bacteria > Bacteroidota > Bacteroidia > Flavobacteriales_C > CAWVWF01. The sequence goes on from CAWVWF010000155.1 coordinate 6,616, forward strand.
AAGGTCTATTAGGGAAAAGAATGGATCCACTCGCTATGTATCAGATGCTGTATAATTCTCATTCACAATTTGTTCAAATCGAAGAAATAGAAGGTATGCAATACCTTTCTGCATATGTGCCATTTTATAATATGCGGGGTGAGTTATTAGCTTATTTGAACCTACCATATTTTGCAAGATCAAATGATTTAAAAGATGAAATATCCAACTTTTTAGTTGCGATGCTAAACATCTATGCCTTATTAATTGTTATAGCTTTAGTTGTTGCATTAATAATTACTAATAAGATTACAGAACCTTTGATTATCATTCAAGAAAAGATGGCGGGAATACAATTAGGTAAAAAGAATGAGCTAATTGATTATAAAGGAAAAGATGAAATTGGTAAGCTGATTAATGAATACAATCGGATGGTTGTTGAAATAGCTGAGAGTGCACAAAGGTTTGCAGAAAGTGAGCGAGAAGATGCTTGGAGAGAAATGGCAAAACAAGTTGCTCATGAAATTAAGAATCCTTTAACACCAATGAAGTTAAGTATCCAACATTTACAAATGAGATGGGATACAATGACTCCGGATGAAAAGGAAGAACGCTTTATTAATTTTTCTAAGAACTTAGTTGAACAAATCGATACGTTATCCGCAATAGCTTCTGAGTTTTCTTCTTTTGCTAAATTGAAGGATGCTAACTTTTCTGAAGTAGATTTAATGAGTTTAGTTAATAGTTCTGTTGGGGTGTATGATGGGACTAATGATATCAAGGTAAGTTGTGATTGTGAAATTGATTATAGAATATTAGGTGATAAAGATCAGATCCTTAGAGTTTTTAATAATCTAATTAAAAATGCAATTCAAGCGATTCCTAAAGATAGAGAAGGTCGCGTTTCAGTGTCTATTGCTGAAGAAGGTGATTCTATTTTCGTTTCAGTTACTGATAACGGTAATGGGGTTTCACAAGAAAATCAAGACAAGATTTTCGTTCCAAATTTCACAACTAAAAATTCAGGAATGGGACTTGGATTAGCAATGGTTCAGAAAATCATCGAAAATATGAACGGTGAAATTACCTTTAAAACTACACCAGAAATTGGAACAGTTTTTATCCTTAAGTTTCCTCTAATTAAATAACCGAAAATATTTTTCATCCTTTTGTATTACATGTTGATCAGTTCTTAAGTAACCTTCAGTCGAAAACTTGTAACGAATACACTTTCAAATTGTATTAACTATGAGTTAAGTATGTTTTATTGAGAATGTTATGAAGGCAATTTGAGCAGCCGATAAAATCCTTTTTTTATTAAAACAACCTGTTTTGCTTATTGGCAAATCAGGAGAAATCCTATATAAAAATAAGCAAGCAGCCTCTATCTTAAATTCTACAGAGGTAGTAATATCAAATAAGGAACGAAGGTTATTTGTAGATTTAATTTGTTCCTTCGGAATCGATCTAGAAGTACCTAATCATATCTTTCAATTTTGTACAGAGGAATTAAAGAATAAATATTTCAAGGCGTCAATTGATTTTGATGAGGATGAAGCATGCTTTAACTGTTTTCTTCAAGATGTTACGACAGAGCAAAGTTTACTTGAAACCATTAATAGTAATAGAGATGTAATTGAAGAACATATCGAGGAGCTTACCTCTACAAATGACATTCTTAAAGCTCAAAATAAAATTATTCAACAAGCTCAAGAAGAAGCTCTATCAGGTTTGAGGTATGGGAAGCTAATTCAAGATAGAGTAAACTTAAACAAGAGGAGTTTACGAAAATTATTTCAAGATTCATTTCAGATCTATAAGCCTAAAAATGTAATAGGCGGTGATTTAATCTGGGCTAAGGAAACGAAAATAGGAAAAATGATTGCCGTTATTGACTGTATGGGACATGGGGTTCCGGGAGCAATGCTTGCAATGTCAGTTTATAATTTCTTTAACGCTGTCGAATTAAATAACAAATACGTATCAGTAACAGAATTTCTAAGTGAAGTTATCTCTTTATATCACAAATCCTTTTTAGAGTTTAATGATGAATCTACTTTTAGAGATACTTTCGATGCTTCACTTTGTGTAATTGATGAGAAATCTAATTTGATTAGATTTCGAGGGCTGAATTCAACTCATAAATGCAACTCCTGAGTTAAATAATAATTTTTCCATTA
>CAWVWF010000156.1:0-8771 GCA_963933885.1 uncultured Flavobacteriales bacterium
CAATCTTACGAGAAAGTACTGTAGTTGCATCTAAGTGAGCAAACGTTGTTGCTGGAGCTGGATCCGTAAGATCATCCGCAGGAACATAAACCGCTTGTACTGATGTAATAGAACCATTCTTCGTAGAAGTAATACGTTCTTGCATCATACCCATTTCAGTTGCCAATGTTGGTTGGTAACCTACTGCAGAAGGCATACGACCTAATAAAGCCGACATTTCTGATCCTGCTTGAGTAAATCTAAAGATGTTATCGATAAAGAAAAGGATATCTTTTCCTCCACCATCACCACTTCCATCACCATCACGGAAATACTCAGCTAATGTTAAACCAGATAAGGCAACACGAGCACGAGCTCCAGGAGGCTCATTCATTTGTCCGAAAACAAATGTCGCTTTAGATTCTTTTAATTTGTTTTTATCAACTTTAGACAGATCCCATCCACCAGCTTCCATGTCCTTTTCGAACTCTTCACCGTAACAGATAATACCTGATTCAATCATTTCTCTTAAAAGGTCATTTCCTTCACGAGTTCTTTCACCTACACCAGCAAATACTGACAAACCACCGTGACCTTTTGCGATATTGTTAATTAGCTCTTGAATCAAAACCGTTTTACCAACACCAGCTCCTCCAAATAATCCAATCTTTCCTCCTTTTGCATAAGGCTCAATAAGATCAATTACTTTGATTCCTGTGAATAAAATTTCCGAAGCAGTAGATAAATCTTCAAACAATGGTGGTTGTCTGTGTATTTCATTACCACCTACGTTAGAAACTTCAGGAAGTCCGTCGATAGCTTCACCTACAACGTTAAATAATCTACCGTAAACATCGTCTCCAATAGGCATTGTAATAGCAGATCCAGTAGCAATAACTTCCATTCCTCTCTTCAAGCCATCTGTTGAATCCATTGAGATCGTTCTTACAGTGCTTTCTCCAACATGTTGTTGAATTTCAAGAACAATTCTTTTACCTTGACCATTAGTTACTTCTAACGCATCAAAGATATTTGGTAGTTCACCACCTTCAATATCAAAAGAAACATCGATTACTGGACCGATTATCTGTATTATTTTACCTTTTAAAGTTGACATATTTCAAATAGAGTTTAAATATAAACTTATGCTAATTTCGGGTGCAAAGATATAGATTTTTCTTTTACTTTAGTAATAATTATTGAATAATTTTATTACTATTTTTGCACAAGCGTTAGATATTTACATATTACATCCAAGAAATAATTCAAAGTGAAAGTTTACAGAGGCTTAGAACAGTACAACACAGTGAAAAATGCAGTAGTTACTACAGGTACCTATGACGGGGTTCATCTTGGACATAAAACGATAATTAAACATTTAAAAAACATTGCCAAGAAGAATAACGGAGAAACAGTCGTACTTACTTTCCACCCTCACCCTAGAATGGTTCTTCAAGAAAACAGTGATATTAAATTACTTGGAACAATTGACGAACGTATCAATTCATTAGAAGAAGCGGGTATCGACCATTTAATTATAATACCTTTCACAAAAGAATTTTCTCGCATCTCATCTCTAGAGTTTGTTAGGGATATTTTAGTGAATCAAGTTGGTACAAAAAAACTGGTTATAGGTTATGATCATCACTTCGGGAGAAACAGAGAGGGGTCTTTTGAACATTTAGTTGAATTCGGTCCAATGTATGGATTTGAAGTTGAAGAAATTCCAGCAATAGATGTTAAAGATGTAAACGTAAGCTCAACAAAAATAAGAGAAGCATTAGCTGAAGGAGATATAAGTAAGGCAAAAGAATACCTTGGGCGTAACTATTCGCTATCTGGAATTGTTGTAGCTGGTGAGCAGATCGGAAGACAAATGGGATTCCCTACTGCTAATATTAAAATAAAAGAAAGTATTAAGTTAATTCCTGAAATTGGAGTCTATGCAGTAAAAGTATTTCACAACGAAAATCAACATAATGGAATGCTTAATATTGGATATAGACCTACAATTGGTAATCAAAATGAATTAAGCATTGAAGTTAATTTATTCGACTTTAATGCTAACTTATATGATGAAGAACTTAAAATTGAATTCATTAGTAAAATACGAAATGAAAAACAATTTAAGGACGTTGGTCAATTAAAGGAGCAGTTGGAACGAGACTTGATTAATTGCAAAAAGATTTTAAAAGCATGATTCAAAAAACTATTGTATATATACTGTTTATATTCTTTTCTTTTCAAGCAAAGGCACAGTTAACACCGCTCTACCAATTAAATAATGAACCATCCTATACTTCCTTAGAAAAAGCAAAAAAAGATTCAGCAACAGTCACCAAACTAACGCTTAAAAGAAAAAAGTATAAAACGATTCCGAAAGAGATCTGGAATATGACCAGCCTTCAATACTTAGACTTAAGTAAAAACAAGATTGATTCAATTCCTCCTCAAATAGAAAATCTAAAAAGTTTACAAGTATTAATTCTTTCGAAGAATAAAATCAGCAACCTTCCTGAAGAGTTCTACAAATTAACAAATCTTAAAATCATTAGAATCGGTAGTACGGACGTTAGTTCCTTAAGTAAACAAGTGAGTAATTTCAAGAAGCTTGAAGAGTTAGATTTATGGAATACTAATGTAGATGTTCTTCCATTTGAGCTTAGTAAATTACCAAAACTCAAACTTTTAGATTTAAGAGGTATACTTCTTAATGTGGAAAAGCAGGAAGACATTTTAGAATTATATTCTGAAACTAAAGTGCTAATGAGCTTGCCTTGTAATTGTTCTTTTTAGTAATATTCATTCTTGTTTAAATCTTTTCAATTTCAAGAATCGATTATCCCTTAAAACTTGCTGTCCAAGTTAATAACGCAAACATTAAAACAATCCTACTTTCTACTTCTAGGGTGAAACTCAATTATTTCAGACCTAAGAAAGTCTCTATCCAAGTGTGTGTATATTTCTGTTGTAGATATCGATTCATGTCCTAACATCTCTTGAATGGCTCTTAAATCAGCTCCACCTTCAAGTAAATGAGTTGCAAAAGAATGACGGAAAGTATGCGGACTAATTTTCTTCTTCATTCCGCATAACAGGCATAGTTGTTTAATGATTGTAAAAACCATAACTCGGGTAAGCTTTGCACCTCTTCTGTTTAGAAAAACATAGTCTTCGTTATCAGGCTTTACATCTTGATGCATTCTAGTATGATCAAGATAAAGGTTAATCTCTTTAATAGCTTTCCCTCCAATAGGAACAAACCGTTCTTTGTTTCCTTTACCTTTTACTTTTACAAATCCAGATTCAAAATGTAAATCTGTCAACTTCAATGTAACCAATTCTGAAACCCGCAACCCACAGCTATATAATGTTTCTAACATAGCTTTATTTCGAGTTCCTTCTTTTTTACTTAAATCAATTGCATCAATCAATTCGTCAATTTCAGCTATTGATAATGTATCTGGTAATTTCCTTCCTGTTTTAGGAGATTCTAATAAAACAGAAGGATCAATTTCAATTTCTTCTTCTAGTAGCAAGTATTTGTAAAAACTTTTAATTCCTGAGATAATTCGAGCTTGACTTACTGGACTCATCCCTAAATCAGCAATCCAATGTACAAAGAATCGCAATTCATTATACGATAAATGTAATGGTGATTTATTTAAAGAAGCTACTTCTATATATTGGCATAGTTTATCTAAGTCACTCAAATATGCATCTACCGAGTTATTAGAAAGACTCTTTTCGAGCTTTAAAAACGTTTTAAATCCTTTTCTAAAACTATTCAACATTTATTTCAACCCTCTACTTTTCTTAATTGCTTCATATGCTTCTTGAAGTTTTTGAAACTTGTCTTCTGCTACCTCAACATGATCTTTTCCTAAATGAGCTACTTTATCTGGATGGAACTTTACAGCTAACTTCCTATATGCTTTCTTTAATTCTTTATCATCTGCACTCGCTGAAATACCGAGCACACTATAACTTGATGTTAAAGAAACTCTACTCTTTCTGGCTGTACTTCGAGATGAACTACCAGTACTTCTATACCCGCCACTATAAGTTTGAGTATACATTGCTTTCATACTGAGAAACTCCATTGATGACAATCCCATTCCTCTTGAAATTCTTTCAATAACAGATAATTCAGAAACATCAATTTGACCATCTGACTTAGCAATTCCAAATAAATACTGAAGTAATAATCTTTTTTCAGCGATGCGCATACTCATTCTGATTTGTCTCGCAACATCATCAACAGGAATATCTTGTTTTAAAACCTCTCCTAATATTTGAATTTTTTCTTGAGCTACTTCTGCACCAAAGTTTTGAATGAAATATTTTTTAACATAATCTAATTCAGATTTTAAAATCTTTCCATCAGCTTTCATCACAGCAGCAGAGATAACAATTAAAGCAGCGCTAAAATCTCCACGTTGTGTCACTCTTTTTCTGCTAGATTTTTCGTCTTTAAAAATATTACTACCACCTTTATCGATAGCTCCACCAATAGCAATTCCGATAATCATTCCTATTGGTCCACCACCAAGAACCCAACCTAAACCTGCTCCAAAAATTTTCCCTAACATTGTTGTACTTTTGTAATTTACACACTAAAGATATGAAGAATCATTTTGTACTGTTTGATTTAGATGGAACTATTACAGATTCCTCTGAAGGAATCATCAACTCTATCCAATATGCTTTAAACAAAATGGGCCTTCATGAGGATGATAAAGAAAAATTAAGAAGCTATGTTGGGCCTTCCTTGAAACAAACATTCTTATCAAATTACTTCCCAGATGGAGATCAATACAAAGAAGCTATAGTTCACTACAGAACTTATTACGCTGAAAAAGGAATCTTTGAAAATAAACTATATGATGGTATTATTGATGTATTCGAAGCAATAAAAAAAGAAGGTGGACACATTGCTTTATCTACAGCTAAACCAACTTATTTTGCTAAAATAATTTTAAAATATTTTAACATAAATGAATACTTTGATGTTGTTGTAGGAAGTCATTTGGATGGAACCAGAACTGAAAAGAAAGAAATCATTTATGAAACACTTGATCAACTTGGTCTACCAGATCCTAACAACTGTTATATGATCGGAGATCGTGAATATGATATCATTGGAGCAAAATATCATAACTTAAAAACAATTGGTGTAAGTTACGGTTATGCACCAAGTGGAGAACTGGAAGCTGTAACCCCTACTCACATTGTTTCTAATCCTTCAGAGATTACTAACGTAATACAGTAATTATTTTAGAACTTCCGTTTACAGACAAGATATAATTTCCATTATTGTATTTTGTTAAATCTAGTTGTTTAAGATGATCTCCAGAAGATAAGTTTCCAAAATCAAATGTCTCAATTAGTTTTCCCGACAAAGCAGTTATTTTCATAACCACATCTTCCCGTTTTTCCATCGTAAATGACACTGTAGATTTTGAAGCTGTTGGATTAGGATAAGTACCAACTCCACTAACATTTAAACTTACATTTTTAATCCCCAATTCATCAGAAGTTAACTTGTACCAAACATAATGATGTTCATACTCCCAAGCATCTGTGTACAATGGAATAGGTGCTAAATACCCATTCATACCTCCTGCTTGATTATAACGAACTGACTGTGGTAATACATAAGAACAAAAACCTGCATTATCAGCCCAATACTGAAGAGGATACTTACCCGTTTCTTGCTCTCTAGATATCATGAAAAAAGTATTATGTTTTGAAAGCGTATCATCATTCTTAGTCCAAGTATAACCTGGCTCAAACCTCACATAAACACCATACCTTTCGCCTCCATTAACTACATCATTAACATCTAACGGTGTAGCAGTAACAAAAGAAGATGAATCATCCTCAGTTAACAAAACAGTATCAGTTCTGATTATATCGGTTCCATATAATTTATTATTTACCTGATCATACCTTATAGATTGATGAAAAAACTCTCCTGGATCATATGACCCATTTTGACTTAGATCTAAATAAGCCGTAGCAGGAGCACTTTTAATATAATCAACAAACATTGTATCAACAATATTGCTTGCTGAGGTCCTTTGATAACCTTTGAAAATATCTATTGAATCTATTGTCACTTCACCCCAAGCATCTATCCAATTACTTGGAGTCATAGAAGGGTTTATAATATCTCCAGCTCCATGAAGCCAAGCTGAAACCGGTTCATCCGCAGCAGTTAAACCAATATAAATTGTTGAATCTGGAAAAATAGGAAAAGGTTGTAATGAAGAAGAACTTGGGTTTAATACTGATAAATTAAATAAATCACTTTGTATATTAAACCATGTTGAACCATAAGTTTTAAATGGAATAGAATTACCTGGTTTCAACTTAAATTCAGGCATTAATACAGGTTCTCTAAAATCTGAAAGCATTTCTAGTTTCTGACCTACAAGTGTTACACTTGATAAAATAATTAAGGCAAGTAAGAAATTCTTCATAGTTGAAAGGGTATTAAGTTCAATAACATCAAACTTAAGAAATAATACGGGTAAAAACTATTTAGATCAAATGGATTACAATAACCACTACTATCTATCAAAAATCTGTAGTTAAGGAAAGGTAAAACTTCCTTCCTTTGTTCAATCCGTCTTCAAGACCCCATCCCCAATCTGCTCTTAAGAAATATCCCCAAATTTTAGATCTAGCTCCAATTCCATAGCCACCAACAATCGGCTCTCGATTTGTTCTTAAACTTATAGTTCCTGTGTTTGCAACTCCACCAATAATAATGTTTCCTTCATTCAATGAATTACCTTTAGAAAATGGAGAGAAGCCAGTCCAAGCAGTTCCTACATCTCCAAAAAACACAACTTGAAAATTATTAAGAATAGATGATGTCAAAGGTCGACGAACAAAATACTTAACGATTGGCCATCTAATTTCAGAATTCAAAACCATAAATGATGTCCCATTTCTAACATTTTGATCAAACCCTCTTAAATTGGTAGCAAGTGTTTGAAATAAGTAATTTTCACCATCGCTTAACTTACCTGGCTCTAACTCACTATTGAAATCTGGACTCATCCAAGAATCCACTCCTCCCATATAAAACATTAGTCTTTGACTTCCCAAAGAAGTTCCTCCAGCAATTCTATTGGCCCAAATTAATGTACGATGTATTTTTGTGTAGTTTCTAAAATCAGCACCAAGTGTTAACATTTGCTTATCCCATTCAGGAGCTTGCTGATAATACTCAGAGAACACCTTAAATCTCATTCCTGAAAATAAATTCACACCAAGATTTCTTGTATTATCAAATGTGTAATCAAGCCTCACATTTGGCCAAAACTCATGAGAAGCATCTGTATTTATAAGATCCTTATTCGCACTTAAAGGTAAAAACTGATCATACCTTAACGAAAAAGTAGTTGAAATACGATCAACCATACTAAGTGGGTAGCTTAACCTATAAATACCTTCATATGTAACGTTTTTATTTAACTCTCCAAGATCCAAATCCAAATGTGTGTTTCTATATAGCAGATATTGCTTATCCAATCGCTTCTTGCGATCAACATAACTTAAGAACACTTCATTACTTTCGAAACCTCCTATTCTAAAACCACCTACTATGTAATAATCCTCCATTAAATCAACCACACTATACTTCATAAACCCATTCATTCCTGGGTTTGGATAACTAGTCCCTCCTGAATAACGCTGATACTGAGGGTTTAAAAACCTATTATCTAATTGTACGCCCACATTTTGAGTACGAAATGAAAGCTCATAATTTCTCAACTTCACTTTTGGAGCTAACGAATCAGAAGTAGGAAATCCACTTATCACTAAAGGTGTAAATGCTTTAGTACTCGATGGTTTTATTACTTCTATTACAGAATCATTATCTCCATCAACATCATCAGAGAACAAATAATAACTTGTGTATATATAGTTTGGATCTTCTATTCTTTTACGCCTTATAGAATCAATTGTAATTGTTTTAACAACTGGAACTACATATTTAACAACAGTATCTTTAATAGCATCAATTTTCTTAAATGCTGTTTTTGGAATAAAATAATTGTTAGAATCAAGAGAATTGTAATTAATCGTCTGAAGTTGAGATCTGATCTTATTTTTAAAAACCAAACCAATATAATCTTGAGAATTTACACTATGCCACAACACGTTCTTTGTATAATTACTTAATGCCCTAGTTTCTGAAAAATATCGATAATGTATAATGGTATCAACAAAAGAAACAGCACTATCCAGAGTAGCCTTCCATTGATTAATAATTCCATTTTTATCACTTAAATAAAGTACACCACCAGCCTTCAACTCATATGGTTGAGATTCATGCTCAAAAGGGGTTTTTGTAATCCTTCTCAAGACCTGATCTGAAAACTTATATCCTTTTTTAATCCTGTAATTGTAAAGGAATAAATCTGCATTTTTTTGATAAACAAAATTCTTTCCCCCTTCAACACGCATTGTATCATTCGTTCTGTTACTACTAAACACAATACCTTTTGATTCATTTATAAAAACAGGAGATCTATCATCAAAGAAATCATCCGTTATTTGCTCTTGGGCTCTTGCTCTTATATCATAGACGTATATATCCGTTTTACCTTTTTTTACAGCTGAGAAAACTAACTTTTTACCATCGTGAGAATAACTTGCTTCAAGAATTTTCTCTAACTGAACAATCTTATCAATCACTTCCGCACCTGAAACAACATTATATTTCAACCAAAGCAACTCCCCTTTCTCTTCATAAAAAAGACTTAAAACTTCTC
>CAWVWF010000157.1:0-8638 GCA_963933885.1 uncultured Flavobacteriales bacterium
AATAAAGGCTAAAACTACAAATCTAAAAGTTGCATTTACTAATTGAATTTAAGATCCTTAAGTAATTGGAAAATGGATACTTTAGAAAGAAATAAGTATCGAACAACAGACTACATCTGAAATTCGATACTTAATATTTTAAACTAGTTTACCATACAAATCAAAGTACTCAGCTCCTGTAATTTCTACATCAGCATAATCTCCAATTCTTGTATAACCTTCAGCTTTTTTAACCAATACTTCATTATCAACTTCTGGAGAATCAAATTCAGTTCTTCCAATTAAATAATCACCTTCGATTCTATCGAAAAGTACTTTGAAAGTTTTTCCAATTTTAGCTTCGTTAGCATCTAAAGAAATACCTGCTTGTAATTCCATTAATTTTTCAGCACGTTCTAATTTAACTTCTTCAGGAACATCATCCTCTAATTTGAAAGCATGAGTATTATCCTCGTGAGAATATGTAAAAGCTCCCATTCTATCAAACTTCGTTTCAGCAACCCAGTCGTATAATTCTTGGAAATCTTCTTCCGTTTCTCCAGGGTATCCAACAATTAAAGTTGTTCTTAAAGCAATCCCAGGAACCTTAGCTCTAATATCTTCTAGAAGTTTCGTTGTTTTAGCTTTTGTAGTACCTCTTCTCATTGATTTCAAAACTGAATCTGAAATGTGTTGAAGTGGCATATCAAGATAATTACAAACGTTATCACGCTCATTCATCACATCTAATACATCCATTGGGAAACCAGTAGGGAAAGCATAATGTAGTTTAATCCAACCAATCCCTTCAACATCTGATAAGCTTCTAACTAACTCAGCAAGGTTACGTTCTTTGTATAAATCAAGACCGTAATAAGTTAAATCCTGTGCAATTAGTAAAAGCTCTTTTGTTCCTTTGGCTGCTAATTTCTCAGCATTTACAACTAACTCCTCAATAGGTGTACTTTTATGTTTCCCCCTCATTAAAGGAATAGCACAAAAAGAACAAGGACGATCACATCCTTCTGCAATTTTAAAATATGCATAATGAGAAGGTGTCGTTAACATACGCTCACCAACCAATTCATGCTTATAATCTGCCTTAAGTGTTTTAAGTAATTTACCTAAATCACGTGTTCCAAAATATTGATCAACATCAGGAATATCTTTCTCTAAATCTTCTTTATAACGTTCACTTAAACATCCAGTAACATAAACCTTTTCAATCAAACCTTGCTCTTTTGCATTCACAGCGTCTAAAATGGTATCGATTGATTCTTGTTTAGCATTTTCAATAAAACCACAAGTGTTAATAATAACGATTTGTGATTCCATTGAATTGGAATCATGCTCAACTTCAAAGTTGTTCGCTTTTAACTGTCCCATTAATACTTCCGAATCAAAAATATTTTTAGAACACCCTAAAGTGATAACGTTGACCTTGTTTGTTTTTAAAGTTTTAGTTTTCATAAAGTTGAGCTATATTAATTAAACAGAGAGTCTACAAATTCTTTTCTATTGAAAACCTGTAAATCTTCCATTCCTTCACCAACACCGATAAATCGAACTGGTATTTTAAATTGATCTGAAATTCCTATTACTACACCACCTTTCGCAGATCCATCTAATTTAGTTAAAGCTAAAGATGTAATATCTGTAGCGATCGTAAATTGTTTTGCTTGCTCAAATGCATTTTGACCAGTAGAACCATCTAACACCAATAAAACTTCGTGTGGTGCATCAGGTATAATTTTGTTCATTACACGTTTAATTTTAGATAACTCCTCCATTAAATGTGTTTTATTATGTAATCTTCCAGCAGTATCAATAATAACTACATCAGCATTTTTTGAAACAGCTGATTGTAATGTATCAAATGCAACTGAAGCAGGATCTGCCTCCATACCTTGCTCTACTATTGGAACACCAACTCTTTTACTCCAGATAATTAATTGCTCAACTGCTGCTGCTCTAAATGTATCTGCAGCTCCAAGAATAACTGATTTACCTGATTTTTTAAACTGATGTGCTAGCTTACCTATTGTAGTTGTTTTACCAACTCCATTTACACCAACAACTAAAATCACGTATGGCTTCTTATCAACAGGCAAGTCATATCCATAATTACTTCCAGAATTGTTCTCATCAAGTAATTCAGCAATCTCCTCTTTTAAGATTCTGTTTAACTGATCACTTCCGATATATTTATCTTTGGAAACTCTAGCTTCAATTCGGTTAATGATCTTTAATGTAGTATCAACTCCAACATCAGAAGTAATTAATACTTCTTCTAAATCATCTAATACTTCATCATCTACCTTACTCTTCCCAACAACAGTTTTTGCTAGTTTGGAAAAAAGACTTTCTTTCGTTTTTTCTAAACCACTGTTTAATTTTTCTTTTTTCTCCTTAGAGAATAAACCGAATAATCCCATAAACTAAAGTTATAGTAGTATAAACACAAAAAGCCTTCACATAAGTGAAGGCTTTTTAATATTGTAAAAAAGTCAATTTACTTCTGTAAAAAAGCTTGAACACCTTCGTTAGGTACCATTTCTTCTTTAAAAGTATAAGCTCCAGTTTTTGGAGATTTTACGGTTTTAATAACCTTAGTATAAGACTTTCCTCCTTTCTGTAAAGTTGCAACTGTTTTCTTAGCCATGACTTATTTATTTAATTTCTTTATGAACTGTATATTTTCTTAAAATCGGGTTGAATTTCTTCAACTCTAATCTATCAGGAGTATTCTTTCTATTCTTTGTAGAGATATATCTTGAAGTACCTGGCTTTCCTGATTCTTTGTGCTCTGTGCACTCTAAAATCACCTGAACTCTATTTCCTTTCTTTGCCATTCTGTTAAATCCTTAAAAATTACGGACAGCAAAAGTACAACTTTTTTAGCTTAGTACAATACTTTCCTGATAAATATTTTAAATTATTTTGGAGAAGAATCTTTCTTAAGCGCTTCTTTCCTTTTATTCTCTAAATCACTCTTAATAAAAGTGTACTTAATTCCAATTGTCCAGTTTCTAAAATTGAAACCTCCACTAGTACCATCCCAATCAGTATTGTCTGGCCAATTATCTGGTTCAGAAACCATTGTAATAGAATAAGAAGGAATATAATCTAATGAAAATGCAAAAGGAATTTCAGAAGCAGCGAATTCTAAACCTAGAACTCCATCAACACCTAAACCAATTGAAGTAGATACATCATTTCCTGCTAAACTCCCATGAGCACCATATCCATAATACCAAGACAATCTTGGAGCAAAACCAGTAGCTTTATGAGTTTCAATCAAACCAGTCAGGCCAATTCCTGAATCAAAATCGATATTTAAAGTTAAGTCAACTGCTTTAGCTGTTGAAGTAAAATACTTGTAAGTTAAACCTGCATAACCGTCGTTTAATCTTAAACCAACAGCTTGTTTGTAATAACCTTGGGCTTGAGTAGTTCCCATTATACCTACTAGAGATATTGCAGCAATTAATAATTTTTTCATGTCTTTGTGTTAAGTTAATAAGTAAGCATCCCAACTCACGGCACGAAGATAAAACTATTTCTTTACTTCGGCAATATCATATAGAAATGGTTTCCAATTAAATCTCAATCTCATATTTTCGAAATTAGAAACTTTAATTTTTTGCCACTTTGAGGTAGGAATTACTTTAAATACTTCTTTCCCTTCTACTATTTCAATTGGCATATCAAATAAAACTCTTTCTTTTTTCCATCTGTATTCAACCTTCTTCATCCATAAGAATCGTTTTGTTTTATATTCCAAAACAGGAACATCTGCTTTTCTTAAGTAACGTTCCATTATAAAGCGGATGTTTTTCCCGAGTTTGTTTTCAAACCATTCAAATACCAATTCACTATTTGCACTTTTCAATCTAAAATTTTCGTGAAATTGTTTTAAAGTTGAGAACCAAATAGAATCGTTATTCACAACACTTCTTAATGTATGCAAAATCCAAGATCCTTTATTATACATATCCGCACTCCCTTTTTTATTAATCCCATATTCACCAATAATTGGTTTATCGTTATTAATCCCTCTTCTTTGACTTCTTAAATAATTCAACGCTACTTCTTTTCCATACATTTTCTCGGCATACAATACCTCCGTGTAAGTACAAAAGCTTTCATGAATCCACATATCAGCAAGATCCTCCATACTTATACTATTCCCCCAGTATTCATGCCCTGTTTCATGTATGATAATATAATCAAAGTCTACTCCCTCTGGCTGATTACCTCCATAACCATTCTCATATCCATTTCCGTACGCTATTGCAGTTTGATGCTCCATACCTAAATAAGGTGCTTCTACTAATTTGTAGCCATCATTCCAAAAAGGAAATTTACCAAACAAGTCCTCATAAATTTTAAGCATTGGATTTACTTGTTCAAATTGCTTTTTTGCTTTCTCTACATTATAATCTAATGCATAGAAGGAAGTTTTTAAAGTATCGTTATTTGATATATACTGTCCTTTGATCTCTTCGTACTTTCCTAAGTAAAAAGAAACATTGTAAGTATTTATGGGATAAGATACCTTCCATTCGAAAACATTATCCACTTTAAGTGAATCAACCTGATTTGTATCAATCTGACTATTTGAATTTATTCCATTTGAAATACAATCATAACCAGAAGGAACCGTGTAAGTCATTTTCATAGAATCAGGTTCATCAGACAAGTGATCCTTACAAGGCCACCAACTACTTGCCCCATGACCTTCACAAGCCACACCAACAAAGTCACGTTGCAAAGAATCTTTCCCCCAAACGAAACCTCCGTCCCATGGTGCCCTCTTCGCAACGTTTGGCTTACCAGAATATGAAATGTTTAATATATAATTAGAACCTATTTTTAATTCTTCAGGAAGATCTATGAAAATAGCATCTTCTACTCTTTTATAGTCGAGCGCAAACTGCTCAAACATATCTCCATCATCATCTAATGGAATTTGTAATGTTAAATTGGAAACATCAAACTGTTTGAATAAATCAATTTGAATTTTATCACTTAGTGATTTACCAGTAAAATGAATTGTATTTGACCCTGAAATAAATTTATTCTGCGGATAAATAGTAACGTGTAAATCGTAATAAGTAACGTCGAAACATGTTCTCTCAGAACGTAGAGCTCCTCTTACATCGCTGATATCTAGCTGACTGTAAGAAACGTGAAACGTAAGAAGAAATACTAGTAATATTCTGAAATTCATAGACAAAAAAAAACGTTGCCTAAATAGGCAACGTTAATATAGTTATAAATAACTTATTTTCTTATTTCTTTAAGAAACCTTTAGTTGCAGCTTCTTTCATTGCAACTTCAATTCCTTTCATATCGATAATTCTTAAACCAGACTTTGAAACTCTTAATTTAATCCATTCTGATTTTGAAGGAATAAAGAATCTCTTATCGAATAAATTCGGTTCGAAAGTTCTTCTAGTTCTATTTAATGCATGAGAAACATTGTTCCCAGTTATAACTTTTTTTCCAGTAATTTGACAAACCTTAGACATACTATTATCTTTTAAAAATATTCAAGAGTGCAAAAATAAGACATTATTTCTTATTTAGAAAGCTTTTTCTAATAAAGTTTGAGAGAAAATGCTTTTTATTTTATTTCCCTTCCTTTAATTGCTTCAATAACAATCCTAGGGCTAATAAAATAGTTTTTCTAACAATACGCTCTCTCCCCTTTCCTAAGTTAAAATGATGCGTTGTAATTCCCCCTGGGAAAGCAATACCGATCCAAACAGTTCCAACGGGAACTTCGCCGGTCCCTCCCTCTGGACCTGCAATCCCTGAAGTTGAAATTGCAAAATCAGTATTCATTAATTCCTGTACACCAAGAGCCATTTGTTTCACAACACTTTCATTAGCGGCTCCTTTCTCTATTAAATCTGATTCGGAAACACCAAGCTGATTTATTTTAACTTGGTTGGAATATGATACTATACTTCCGTTAAAATAATTAGAAGCTCCTGATATTCTGGTGATTCTAGAAGCAATCCCTCCACTTGTAAAACTTTCAGCTGTAGATATTGTTTGTTTATTCTTCCTTAAGATTTCGCCTATAACTTCTTCAATAGTAGTTTCTGTATCAGAAAAAACATGATCAGAAACACGTTCTATTATTTTATCAAAAACAGCTTTAATCTCAAGCTTTAATTTCTCTTCATCATTTCCTCTACCAGTCAACCTTAATGTTACCATTCCTGTATCTGGTAAGTATGCTAATTTTAAGTAAGCTGGTAAACCATCTTCAATATCTGATATCTCTTCAGCAACATAAGACTCTCCAAGACCTTGTAACATGATTGAATGATGTACAATAGAAGGTAAATCAAACTTGGCAACGATTCTTTTTGAAACCTCTTCTTTTATTAAGTATTTCATTTCATGAGGAACACCTGGCATACTAACATATATAGCTTCCTCATTTTCCATCCACATTCCTGGAGCAGTTCCAACTTTATTTAACAACATCTCACATCCCGAAGGGACAAGCGCTTGTAAATCATTAATCGGAAGCATTGGTAGATTATATTCTTCGAAAATTCTTTTTACATTTTCTAAAGCAACTTTATTCTCAACTAAAGGCGCATTAAAATACTTTGCAAATACCTTCTTTGTAATATCATCTTTTGTTGGCCCTAACCCTCCTGTAAGGAGAACCAAAGGAACTTTACTTCCTGCATACTTCAAAGCATCTTCAATAGCTTTTTCAGTATCTGAAATTGTTAAAACTTCAATTACCTCAACTCCAATCTTATTTAACTCACGCCCCATCCAAGTTGCATTCGTATTAACTGTTTGACCAATTAACAACTCGTCTCCTATAGATACTATTATTGAATTCATCTTTTTATTTCAAAGCGTTGTAAAATATCTCTATACTATGTAAAGCTTTTCTTCCTGTACCATCTTTAATTTGATGACGACAACTCGTCCCTGGAGCAGCTATGATTACTTCTTTTGGTTGTGCTCTTACCGTTGGAAACAATACCAATTCACCAATATCCATACTTACTTTATAATGCTCTTTTTCATAACCGAAACTACCAGCCATTCCACAACAACCACTTGGGATGTTTTGAACTTTATAGTTTTTAGGTAAAGACAACATTCGTTTTGTATGTGTTACACTAGAAAGTGCTTTCTGATGACAATGACCATGAAGCTTAATTAACTCCTCGTCTTCAGTAAACATATCAGACGTAATGATACCATCTTGAATTAACTGACTAATAAACTCATCTATCAAAAAAGTATTCTTTGCTATTCCTTGCGCTATTTCATGATCAGCTCCAGAAGTTAAATCCAAATACTCATCTCTAAAGATTAATATTGAACTAGGTTCGATTCCAATCATTGGAACACCATCTTTAACTAAATCTTTTAAAATCTGAATATTTTGAGCAATTGGTTTCTTAGCTTGAGATACTAATCCTTTACTTAACCAAGTCCTTCCACTCTCTTTAACTTTAGGCGCAATAACTTCAAACCCTAGCTTAGCTAATAATTTGATTGTAATTTTCCCTTCATGCTCATCTAAGAAGTTTGTAAACTCATCATTAAAGAAAATTACTTTTCCTCTTTCTGGGTTCACTTTATATCCAAAATTATTTGCTTTATTCTTTTGATACCATTTCGCAACAGTTTCCGATGCTATCGGAGGAAGTGGTCGCTCTTTAGCAAACCCCATCATTCCCTTAATTAAATTCCCTGTCAACTTATTTGAAGACATGAAATTATAAATTGCAGGCATTGCAGCTCCTAACTTGTTTGTAGAATTAACATTCCCAATCATCTTAGTTCTGAATGGAACAGGATTAGATTTAAAATACTGTTCGTAAAATTCAGCTTTTAACTTTGCTACATCAACATTAGAAGGACATTCTTTCTTACACCCCTTACAGCTCAAGCACAAATCCATCACCTCTTTGATTTCCTCGCTATCAAACTTATTTAACTCCGTAGAATTAGTAAGTACTTCCCTCATGATGTTAGCACGAGCTCTAGTAGTGTGTTTTTCGTTTTTAGTTGCCATAAAACTTGGACACATTGTCCCACCACTAAATTCACTCTTTCTACAATCTCCTGAACCATTACACATTTCAGTAGCTCTCAAGATTCCATCATTTTTCTTAAACGAAAAGGCTGTATCAAACTGGGGTGTTTCTTGTCCTATCTTATACCTTAAAAAGGTATCCATAGGAGGTGTATCAACTATTTTGTTTGGATTGAAAATGTTATAAGGATCCCAACTTCTTTTTACAGTCTTTAAAAGTTCATAGTTTTTATCACCTATCATCTTTTGAATAAACTCCCCTCTTAATCTTCCATCACCATGTTCTCCACTAAGAGAACCTCTATATTTCTTTACAAGTTTTGCAATATCTTCTGCCGATTTTCTAAAAAGCTTATGCCCTTCTTCGGTTTTCATATTTAAAACTGGACGTAAATGAATTTCCCCAGAACCAGCATGTGCATAGTGCACACATTTTTGTCCGTATCCATCCATAATCACATTAAACTCAGCAATAAATTCTGGTAAATCCTGAACATCAACAGCTGTATCTTCAATAACCGGCTGAGCATTGTCATCTCCAGGTATGTTTGCCAACAAACCTAAACCTGC
>CAWVWF010000158.1:0-8564 GCA_963933885.1 uncultured Flavobacteriales bacterium
TCACAAGGAATTAATTTAGTTCCTTGATGAATTAATTGATAAAAAGCATGTTGTCCGTTAGTACCTGGTTCTCCCCATACAATTGGTCCAGTACTATAATCTACAGCTTCTCCATTCTTAGTTACACTCTTTCCGTTACTTTCCATATCTCCTTGCTGAAAATATGCAGCAAAACGATGTAAATATTGATCATATGGTAAAATAGCGTAAGAGTCTGCTTTAAAAAAGTTATTATACCAAACTCCTATTAAACCAAGGATAACAGGAATATTATCTTCTAATTCTGCAGTTTCAAAATGGTTATCCATTTCATGAGCTCCTTGAAGCAATTCCTCGAAATTTTCAAAACCAACAGACAACGCAACTGATAATCCAATTGCACTCCATAAACTATATCTTCCTCCTACCCAATCCCAAAACTCAAACATGTTTTCAGCATCGATTCCAAATTCTGTAACAGATTTTGAATTTGTAGATAGAGCAACAAAATGCTTTGCTACATAGCTCTTATCTGAAGCTGATTTCAAAAACCAACTCTTCGCAGAATTTGCATTTGTTAATGTTTCTTGAGTAGTAAATGTTTTAGAAGCTATTATGAATAATGTAGTTTCTGGATCTACCTTTTTTAAGGTTTCGGTAATATGAGTTCCATCAATATTAGATACAAAATGAACATTCAAACTTGCTTTCGCATATGGCTTCAATGCTTCTGTAACCATATACGGCCCTAAATCAGACCCTCCTATTCCTATATTAACTACATCAGTTATAGACTTACCTGTATATCCTTTCCATTCTCCTGATCTTACTTTATCAGAAAAGGTTTTCATCTTACCTAGAACATTATTGATTCCAGGCATGACATCTTCACCTTCAACTAAAACAGGATTGTTTGATCTATTTCTTAAAGCAACATGTAATACAGATCTTTTCTCTGTGTTATTAATCACATCACCATTAAACATGGCTTTAATCCCATCCTTAACACCACATTCATTAGCTAAGTCAACTAAAAGTTTAACCGTCTCTTTATCGAGCCTGTTCTTAGAATAGTCTAAGAGAATATCATTAAGTTGGATTGTAAACTCTTTAAACCGAGATGAGTTCTCAGTAAATAAAGATTTTATCTCTACATCTTTAACTTTGTCAAAGTGCGTTTCAAGCTTTTTCCAAGATGAAAGATCAGTAAGTTTTCCCATGTTGATTAGTTCAATTGTAAAGTACAAAAGTAACAGTAATCAACATGGAATGACCCTTATTTTAGAAATAAATCTTAGCCAATTGCATTTTCGAATTCTTTAACCACTTTATTAAAAGCAGTCTTTAATGTTTCATCAGAAATTCCATCAGAAAAATTATCATAAAAAGATGGTAGTGAGAATGTAAATACATTTTCATTTGATCTTTTAAACCCTGGGACAACAACTTCTAAAACACCTTGTCCACCTCTTGCTCCTGGGGAAGTTGCTAGAACTAATAATGGCTTCCCTTGCCATACATTCATATCTATTCTAGATACCCAATCATATATATTTTTATAAGCAGCAGAAACATTTCCGTTATGCTCCGCAAATGAAATAACGATAGCATCTGCATTATCAATTTTTCTTTTAAAGGATTTAGCTAATGGATGAATTCCATTTTCTCCCTCTTTGTCCACACTATAAATTGGCATTTCAAATTCATTCAAATCTAAAACTTCTACTTCTGCTCCTTCAACAAGACTTGCTGAATAAGTTGCTAATGTTTTATTGATTGATTTTTTACTGCTACTTGCTCCAAAAGCTATAATACTTTTCATATTGTTTGTCTTAACTATATTTGTTGCAACAAGTATAGTTAAGTTTTTCTGTTACGGCAAGATTAATTACAATAAATTATTTGATTAATGTTTACAAACGGAGAATGGGAACTGTAAAACGAAATCTGCCCCCTTTCCTAATTCTGATAAAATGTATACTTCTCCCCCAGCTTTCTCAACAATTTTCTTAACTATAGGAAGCCCGATTCCAGTTGCTTCGTATGCATCTTTCTGTTTTAATGTTTCAAATAAGTTAAAAACTTTATCATGAAACATTGGATCAATCCCAATTCCATTGTCTTTAAAATGAATAACAAATTCTCGCTTTTTCAAACCTGGATAAATGATAATTTCAGGATTCTCACTGTTATTATACTTTATGGAATTCGTTAATAAATTCTGAACAACTTGAACTAACTCAACTTTATTCATTAGTATTTTAGGTAAGTCTTTCGAAATATTTAATTTAAATTTTTCAGGAATTTCAATTAGTTCTATCACCTCAGCAACAACAGCATTCATATCTACCCATTCCTTCTCATCTGAAGTACCAACCTGAGCGAAATTTAGGACAGACATAATTAAAGCTTCCATTTTTAGTATTCTGCTATCAATAAGGTCAATATTATCTTGGACTCCCTTT
This sequence comes from uncultured Flavobacteriales bacterium, assembly GCA_963933885.1. Taxonomy (GTDB): domain Bacteria; phylum Bacteroidota; class Bacteroidia; order Flavobacteriales_C; genus CAWVWF01. The sequence goes on from CAWVWF010000158.1 coordinate 2,445, forward strand.
GGAAGTGCTAACCCAGCTTCTTCGAGATCTTCCTTTACAAAATAAATTAAAGTTTTCACAGCTCTTAGTGGTGACTTCAAATCATGAGAAAGTACAAATGAGAATTGTTCTAGCTCATAATTTTTCCGAACTATTTCTTCAGAAATCAAAGCCTGATTGGTAATATCAAACCGAATTGACATATAATAATCTGGTTTATTATTATCATTAAAGAAAGGTACTATTGTAGTATCCACCCAATAGTAAGTTCCATTTTTCGCTTGATTTTTAATTGTCCCTCTCCAGATCTCTCCACCCGAAATAGTTTTCCACATATCTCTAAAAAATGGAGCTGAATGTTCTCCTGAATTAACAAGACTGTGATCTTGACCTATCAATTCTTTTTCAGAATACTGTGAAATTTTCTGGAATTTTTTATTTGCATATACTATTACACCCGACTTATCTGTAATAGAAACCAAAGCCGATTGATCAAGTGCATTTTTATAATCTTCTACATTTTTATTTGCGGCTTGGGTTAACGTAACATTCCTCACTACACCTGTCAGCATGGTTCCTTTTTCATTAAACACTCCTTTCGCTTCAAAGTGTTTAGTCACGTCATCAAGCTTAACTCTAAAAGTAATAATTTGGAACTCCTTATTTTTAAATGCTTTAAAAAAGGAATTTTTAACTAATTTAAAATCAGCCGGATAAATCAACTTCTCTACCTCCTTTAATTCCCTGTCTTTTGAAATCCCAATCAACTTAGGGTTAAACATAAATAATAGCCCATGAGATAATTCAAGCTCACCTGTCTTTAAATCAAACCAAAAACTCCCGATTTCACCAATCACTTGAGCATTATCTAACCTCTCTTTTCCATCACGCATAATGGCATGATAATCCTTGTGACTCTTTTCATTATATATAAAAATGAGTGATGACTTTGCAAAAAAGAATAATAGAGCCAGTAAAAAAGAAAGCTCTCTATTATGCTCAAACTCTTCTATTGTTGGAAAAACAACTCCCATCTCAATTAAACCAAAAAAGAAAAAGATAATTAAGACTGAGGATATAATAGATATGTAACCTGCTCGAACACCTAATAGGAAAAAAGACAACATTACACCTACTGCCAGAAATATCAAATTCCGGGGTTCAAAACCACCCGCTAGCATTATTTGTAAAACTTGGGTTATAATATATGCTGAGACAAATACCGCTTTCGAATTTTCAAAATCTTGAATTCTTGCTAAATAAATCGGAAATAAAAAAACGAAAGCATTTAGCAAAATAATTACACCATCACTAAAATCTCCTAGAAAAAACAAATACAACCCTAAAAAAAACAGGGTATTAAACATAAAGATTGAGAACATCAGCAACAAACTAATTTTTTGCTTCTCAAACGGGAACTTCTTCCCTATGTCGTATTTTAAAATTTTATTTATCATTCAGTAAAAGCTTCCAGTACTATACCTTGCATTTTCTCAATTGTTTCAAATTCTAAACAAAACAATTACCTTTGCATTGTGATTCCAAAAGAAACCATAGAGAAAATTCACGACGAAGCTCGTATAGACGAAGTAGTTGGTGATTTTGTTGCATTAAAAAAGCGTGGTGCAAACATGCTTGGGAACTGCCCTTTCCACAACGAAAAAACACCTTCGTTCACAGTTTCCCCAGCGAAAGGTATTTTTAAATGTTTTGGATGTGGAGCTTCAGGAAATTCAGTGAATTTTGTGATGCAACATGAGCAAATGTCTTATCCAGAAGCTTTAAAGTTTCTAGCTAAAAAATACAACATTGAAGTTCAAGAGGAAGAACTTTCCCCTGAAGAAAAGGAAAAAAGTAATGTTCGTGAGAGTTTATATTTAGCTACACAATTCGCTAAAGACCACTTCATAAACAACTTACACAATACAGATGAAGGAAAATCAGTTGGTTTAGGTTATTTTAAAAGTAGAGGGATTTCCGATGATATGCTAGAGAAATTTGGCTTGGGATATTCTTTTGAAGAAAATAATCACTTCTCAAAAATAGCTCTTGCTAAAGGATACAAAACTGACAATCTTGTAAATGCCGGATTAATCTCCAATAAAAACAATCGTACTTATGATCGTTTTAGAGGAAGGGTGATTTTTCCAATTCACAATATATCTGGAAGAGCTGTAGGTTTTGGAGCACGTATTTTACAACTTGATAAAAAAGCTGCAAAATATTTAAACTCTCCGGAAACTGACATATACCATAAGAGTAATGTCCTTTACGGATTGCATCTCGCTAAAAGAGCGATGATTCAACAAGACAATTGTTTTTTGGTTGAGGGATATACTGATGTAATATCATTCCATCAAAAAGAAATTGAAAACGTTGTTGCCTCAAGTGGTACTTCGTTAACAGTTGGACAAATTAAATTAATAAAACGTTTCACACCTAATATCACAGTACTTTATGATGGTGATGCCGCAGGTATCAAAGCATCTTTTAGAGGGATTGATCTGATACTAAAGGAAGGTATGAATGTTAAAGTTATCACCTTTCCTGATGGAGAGGATCCTGATAGTTTTGCCAGAAAAAACACAACAACTGAGCTTGAAGAATTTATTGAAGAAAACGCACAAGATTTCATCAACTTTAAAACTTCAATTTTATTAAAAGACGCAGGTAACGATCCAATTAAAAAAGCTGGATTAATTAAAGAGATTATGCAATCTATCTCTTTAATTCCGGATATGATTATTCGTTCTGTATATACCAAAGAGGCCGCTAATCTACTAGAGATTGGAGAGCAAACTTTAATTAACGAATTAAATAAAACTCGAAGAGATCAAGTAGCTAAAGAAACCAAGTATAAAGGTACAACGCCACCACCTGAAAGTGACATGGCTCCACCTCCTGATTTCTTACCTCCAGACTTAGAGTATTTATCACAGGAAATTCAACAACAAGGTGGAAATTTCCCTCCTAAAAATGCTATTCCTCAATTCCCTAATAATTTTGAAGAAGCTACAATTCTGCGTTTACTAATGCAATTTGGACATGTTGAACTTCAACTAAGAACCCAAGAAGAGACTGAAAAAGGAGAAGAGGTAAAAATGCATACAATTACAATTGCTGAATACATTATCAGCGATTTAAATGATGAAGAGATTAGTTTTGATAATCCAAAACATCAATCTATTTGGATTACTTTCCAATCAAAAATACAGGAAGGTGAAATTCCTACTGAAAAATTCTTCCTTCAGAGCGCTGAGGCTGAAATGGTGAAACAAGTTATTGAAATGACAGATCAACCACATTCACTTGGGAATTGGCAAAAACATTCAATTTTTGTTACTACCGAAGAAGATAAAATTAGACTTGCAGTTAATGATGCTTTAAACACTTTAAAGCTTACTAAAATCAAGTATCAAATTGCAGAGATTACAACGCAAATTGAATCAGGAGAATTTCCTGAGGAAGTAGATATGCTCATAAATCAACTAACACTACTCAACCACGCTAAGAAGACTTTTTCAAGTGCTTTAGGTCGTAATCTATAATCGGTTGTGAACAACTTTTACTAAAAGTTTATATTTCCGCTTTGCTTTAAAACTAACTTTAGTGCCAAAAGGAATATGATGCGTTTGATTGGGAAGATTGTATTGGTGGTAGTTATAGTATTTGGGCTTGCAAACTGTGCAGAAGAAAAGGTAACTGAAAAAATCATTGACAACCCAGATCAAATTGATACGGTTATTCAAGAGACGACATATCTTTATGGAATTCCAGTCGACTCCTTTAAGGTTGTTGGCGATAAAGTTAAAAAAAACCAATTCTTCAGTCAGATTCTAACTCAATATGGAATCAACTACTCTACTATTGATAAAATGGCAAGAGAAGGTAAAGAAACATTCGATGTTAGAAGACTAAGAGCCGGGAGGTCTTATACCGTATTCACAACCAATGACTCTCTTGAAACTGCACAAGTCGTAGTTTACGAAATCAATAAAGTAGAATATGTAGTTTATGATTTAAGAGATACACTAAAAATATATAGAGCCAAGAAACCAGTAACCATTGAAACTAAAACAGCATCTGGGGTGATTACAAGTTCTCTTTACTTAACACTTGAGCAACAAGGATATAATCCTGAGTTAGCAATGTATTTATCAGAAATATATGCTTGGAGTATTGACTTTTATCACATTCAGAAAAATGATAAATTCAAAGTGATCTATGAAGAAACAATGGTAGATGGTGAAAGCGTTGGAATTAAAAGAATTAAAGCGGCATATTTTGAACATTTCAAAAAACCATACTACGCTATCCAGTTTACTCAAGATCAAAACTTAGGATATTACGATGAAGAAAGCAGAGGTTTAAGAAGACAATTTCTAAAAGCACCCGTTAAGTTCTCAAGAATATCTTCTCGTTTCTCTTATAAGAGGTTTCATCCAGTTCAGAAAAGAAACAAAGCGCACTTAGGAACTGATTACGCAGCTCCTAAAGGAACTCCAATATACTCAACTGCTAATGGAACTATAACACATGCAAAGTATAGTAGATACAATGGTAATTATGTCAAAGTAAAACATAACTCAACTTACACTACTCAATACTTACACATGAGTAAAATCAAAAGAGGTATTCGTCCAGGTGTACATGTTAACCAAGGAGATGTTATTGGATTTGTTGGCTCAACAGGTTTAGCAACCGGTCCTCATGTTTGTTATAGATTTTGGAAAAACGGAAAACAAGTTGATCCATACCGTCAAAAACTTCCGAAATCTGAACCTATTAAAAAGGCAAATTTACCGAAGTACAAGAAAATTAAGAAGATTGTACTTAAGGAGTTAGAAGATATTAAATATCCAGCTTCATAAGTGGATTACTAATTAACTATTAACCATTGAAGTAATTCTTTAAAATCGTCTTTATCTTTAAAAACATTACTCGTTATTACAATATTTAATTTCCTCTCAGGATCATAAATTAAATGGTGATAACTCCCCCCAAAAGCTCCTTTATTAACGATTGCTTTTAATTCTGTATCATATTTAAATCCACCGAAAAAGCTTTTATTAGGATAAGATCTCATTACATCTGAATCCATATCTTTAAATAAAAACTGCCCCCATAAAGCAAGATGTTTAGCACTTAAGTAAATGTGTTGATTTCCATTAGTTCCATCGGAAAAAGGAAAGCCAACTGAGTTTAAGTTCTCAAACAACTTATATGAATTGTCATCAAAATATCTATAACCGTATGCCCTTCTATTTATCGTATCACTGTTTGCTGAAACAACTGGTGAAAACACGAAGTTTTGATATTTAAATAACCTATCTGAGAAATCTTTAAAAGGTGTAAATGTTGTTTTTTCTATCACAGATGCTAAAAGCAAGTAATTCAAACCGGAATAAGAGGTTGAATCTCCTGGTTGAAACTCTAAACTAGGTTTCGCTTTTGAAAGTAATTCAATGATATCTTCATTATCAAACCTTACAGACTTAGAACTCATTTTCACATCAACATTCTGAAATCTTTTCTTATGATAAAACCTAACATAAGATCCTGGCAAACCACTTTTATGATTTAACAAATGATTCACTGTTATATTGGAATAAGGAAAACTTTGAATATACTTCTGAACTGGATCCGAAATCTTGATTTGATTTAAGGTCACTAAATGTTTGACAAAATAATAAACAAATGAATGCGATATTTCACCTAAATTAAAAATTGTAGAATCGTTAATTGGAGTTCCATAAATGCGCTCTATAAAACCTTGGTAATAGTTACAAGTCGTAACTCCATCCTTTTTAATATAAACCTGCCCACTAAAATGTGGAGGTAAGTGTTGTTTTAAACTATCAATATTAATCTCCTCAGCGAAAACTGAAAAATTAATGATAATTGCTAGAAGTGTAATTTTTATTTTGTTCGCCATTCGGAGTGGTATTCTAGAGGTTGACGGTGACTAACAGGCCAGTCTTTATCTGTATATCCTAGATAAAACAATCCCAAACATTTATCCTTTTCTTCCAAATTTAGATATTCCTTCATTTCATCAGAATATATCATAGGACCACTACTCCAATATCCACCTAAACCATATGCCGTAGCTGTTAAATGCATATTCTGAACAGCACAAGC
>CAWVWF010000159.1:0-8526 GCA_963933885.1 uncultured Flavobacteriales bacterium
AGCTAGACTTCTTCTAATTGAATTGCGTTTGATATCTCGATTCCAAATTCGTTTGGAAATTTCGTAAAAGATTTTATTTGAATAATTTCTTGTTCCAGTGAAATGTGGGCTATAAACTCGTCTCCTAGAAAATCAATTTTAGTTGGTGTAATATTTCCTGAATTGGTGATATTAAAAGCGCTAAATGGAATCCAGTATTTCTTTTCAGGATCAATGTCGAAAGTAACGAAAGGAAGTATCGCTTTTCCTGAAAGCACATTTGTAAGTCCTATTAGCTTTGCTGCATATTCATTTCTTGGCTGCAATGAAATGTCCTTAGGTTTTCCTTTCTGTAATAATTTTCCTTTTTGAATGATCAGGATTTGATCCGAAAAGGTAAGAGCATCTTTAGAATCGTGGGTAACAAATAATAAAGAGATATTTAATTGTTGAACGACCTTTCGTAGAATCTCTTTATAATCAGCTTTTGAGATGTTATCTAAATTAGAAAATGGCTCATCAAGGATCAATAAAGGTGGCTCTTCTATTAAGGCTTTAGCAAGCGCAACTTTTTGTTTCTGACCTCCAGAAAGCTCTTTTGATAATTTGTGTTGGATTGCTCCAAGATTACAAATCTCGATAAGTTCCTTCGTTCTTTGTTCTTGGTAATCTCTTGTGAACTTTATTAAATGATGTCTTATGTTCTCGAATACTGTATAGCCAGGTTCTAATTGGAAATCTTGATGTACGATTCCAACACCAATTGTTCCAGGTACCAGTTTCTCTGATTGATTATATATTCGCTCACCTTGAAAATACATCTCTCCAGCATCACGATTCATAAAACCTCTAATAGCTTTTAAAATAGAGGTTTTACCGCAACCACTTTCTCCAAGAATACAAACAACTTCTCCTGCTTTAACATCAAAAGAAATATCTTCAATAACTGGTAGGTTATCGTAAGAGAGTGAAATATTTTTAACTTGAAGTAGACTCATAAGGACATAAAAAAGGGCCATGTAAGTAATTACATGGCCCTGTTGTTTGTTTTATTTTAATGTGAAAGTAGCTGTACCACTAACTTGTCCGTCGATGATTACTTCCAATAAATAATTTCCTTTTGGAAATTCTCTTTCTTCAGTTTCATAACTTAAAACTAATTCTTGCTCTTCACCTGTGTAGCTGAAGCTTTTGAAATCAGCATAACCAACAGACCCATTAGCTTGATGCTCGCTTGTATTACCTGTTTTTGTGTAGTTACCTAGAGATTTACCTTCTGGAGAAACAATTTTTAAAAGAACTGTTTTTTCACCATTTTCAGTAATTGTATTCTGCATGATCTTACAAGTCATTTCGATCTTGTTCGTTCTTTTAGCCAATTTTGTCTTTCTATACTTGTTAGCTCGTTTCTTTTTAAATGCGGATACTTTAATATATTCAGCGTTTAAAGTAGAAGCTATTGCAACCTTGTTAGTTAAGTCAGTAGTAACTGTATTTAAAGAATCAACATTTACTTTAAGATCCGTGTTTTCAGTTTCTAACTTCTTATTTTCCAATAAAAGTTCGTCTACTTTATTTTCAAGTTCTTTATTCAATTTTCTAACTAAAGCTAAGTTGGCTCTAAGTCTTCTGTTTAATTCAACTTTACCTAATCCAGATTTTATTAAAGAATCATTTTCAACTTTTATTCTTTCAATTTCGGCAAGTTTAGCTGCTACTTCTTCATTAAGTTCTGCATTATCACCTTCAAGAGACTTTACAGTTTCATGAGCTTCATCAACATCATTGTTTAAAGCTTGTTGTATTTCTTTAAGGCTTACAATATCTGCTTCTTTAAGTTCCAAATCTTCTTTACCAGATGTGAATTGTAAAATATTTCCGATAGCAGAAACTAGAACAAGAGCGATAAGGACAATTATAATTCCTTTTTTGTTTTCTTTTTTCTCAGTAGTCATAAGTAGATAGTATTAGTTCTATGCTAAGATACTTTAAAAAAATATCTCTAAAGAATATGATTAACCGCTCGTCATCATTATAAGAATCATATCGCTGTAATATTTACCGATGATTAAATTTTGTGTGAATAAATAAGAATTAAATTTATCTTCGCAAAATGGAAAAATCTATATTCAAGTATATTGTCTTAAGCGTTTTTGCATTTATTTTCTCTGGAAATTTAAGTGCACAAGACGTTACCTTAAGTGGTACTTTAAAAGATGGTATTAATGGAGAAACTATTATCGGAGCTAGGATTTACACGGAAGATGGTAATTATGGTGCCGCAACAAACGTTTATGGGTATTATTCTTTAACGTTACCTAAAGGGGAATATAATATCATATTTGATTATAGTGGATATAAGGTAATAGAAAAAACAATGAATTTAACGGAAAATGTTAAGTTGAATTTAGAATTGAAACCAGCTATTGAAATTGTTGAAATAACATCAACAAAGAACACAGATAATATTAAGAAAATTGAAATGTCTACGATTAAATTAGACATAAAAGCAATTGAAAAAATCCCAGCATTATTAGGGGAAGCGGATGTTATTAAATCTATTCAATTATTACCAGGAGTTACAACTGTTGGTGAGGGTGCTACCGGATTTAATGTTAGAGGTGGAGGGATAGATCAGAATTTGATTTTATTGGATGAAGCTCCAGTGTTTAACTCTTCGCATTTATTTGGTTTCTTTTCTGTCTTTAACCCTGATGCTGTTAAGAGTGTTAAACTTATTAAGGGTGGGATTCCGGCTCAGTACGGAGGTAGGTTATCATCTATATTGGACGTACGAATGAAAGAAGGGAACTCTAAGAAACTTTCAGGTCAGGGTGGAATAGGATTATTATTTAGTCGATTCGCTATAGAAGCACCAATCGTTAAAAATAAATCATCATTTATTATTGCAGGAAGAAGATCTTATGCAGATATTTTAGCCAAACCATTTTTAAAAGATGACTTAGCTGATGCTAAGTTTTATTTCTATGATTTAACTGCTAAGGTTAATTATGATTTTAGTGATAAGGATAAATTATATCTCTCAGGGTACTTTGGAAGAGATGTTTTTTCTTCAGGTTTTGGATTTGATTGGGGGAATGCCACATCTACATTAAGGTGGAATCATATTTATTCTGATAAATTATTCTCTAATATAACTGCATATTATTCTGATTATGATTTCAAATTAGGAGTAGGGAACCAATCTGATGGAGGTTTTAAATGGGAAGGTAATATTGTGAATTATTCTGTAAAACCTGAATTTATTTATTATGCAAACAGTAAGAATACAATTACTTTTGGTGGTCAATCTATCTTATATGATTTCAAACCAGGGGAAAGTGAATTCTATTCTGATAGCACAGCAACTGATATTTCACAAGAAGATAGATTTGCTTCAGAGAATGCTTTATACATTGGGAATAAACAGAAAATAGGTAAAAGTATAGTATTAGAATATGGGGTAAGAGTTTCAGCTTATTATTTCTTAGGAAAAGGAACCGAGTATATCTATGGAGAAAGAGAAACTTCGAATGATAGTAAACCTTTATTAGAGGAAATTGAATATAACAGTGGTGAGGTAATTAAAGCTTATTACAATCCTGAACCAAGATTTTCTATGAAAGTAGATGTTGATAGTGCTTCATCTTTGAAGATGAGTTATAATAGAACGGCACAGTATCTTCATTTAATGAGTGCTACAGCTGCGGCAACACCTATTGATGTATATTCTCCAAGTACTAATAATATTAAACCTCAATTAGCTGACCAAGTTGCATTAGGGTACTTTAGAAATTTCGGAAAAAACATGGATTGGGAAGCTTCGGTAGAGGGATATTATAAGTTTATGCAAAATCAAATCGGTTATACAGATAACGCACAATTACAATTGAACGATTATTATGAGGCAGATTTGTTTAGAGGAGACGGTAGAGCATATGGGTTAGAATTTTTAATTAGAAAAAACGGAGGGAAGTTAACAGGATGGTTAAGTTATACTTTGTCTAGAACGGAACTGAAAATGGCAGAAATTAACAATGGTAATTACTACTCTGCAAGATATGATAAGCCGCATGTAGCGAATTTGATCGTTAATTATGCATTCAATGAGAAGTATGAAGTTAGTGCTAATTTTGTTTACAATACTGGAGCACCTTTTACTTCATCATCAACATCTTATGAGGTATTTGGAGCGCCAATCTTACACAATTCTGATAATGTAAGAAATAACGCTAGAATGCCAGATTATCACCGTTTAGATTTATCTTTTACAATTCATGGAGATAAGACTAGAAATAGTGGTAAAAAGAAATTATGGACTGGTGACTGGGTGTTTAGTGCTTATAATGTTTATGCTCGTAAAAATGCATTCACAGTTTATTTTAATCCTAAAACAAGTGAGGCAATTAAGTATTCTATAATTGCTACGATTGTACCTAGTGTTACTTATAACTTTAAATTTTAAGAAGATGAATTTTAGTAAATATATATTATCGGGATTTGTGATTTTCACATTGTCTTCTTGTGAAGACGTTATTGATGTTGAAGTGGGTGAGGGTAAGATTGAACTTGCTGTCGATGCATTTATAAATAACAAGGAAGAAGTTCAAAAGATTGTATTGCTTAATACAAAACAATTTTTCAGTGAAACTGGTCAAGAAGTTTATGTGGCAGATTCAGTTTATGTTAAAGATGATTTAAATAATAAATACATATTTGAAGATCTTAATGGAAATGGAACATATGAATGGGATGATACAGTACTTGTTCATGTTGATAGAACTTATAGTTTAACTATTAAAAAAGGATCAGATCTTTTTTCATCAGAATCAGTTTCTCAAGCAGTACCGACTATTGATAGTATTAACTGGGAGTATGAGTCAGCAGGATTAGGAGCAGATAACGGAGGTTATCAAGTGGAATTAGTTGCGTCAGACTTAATTGGTGTTGTAAATCACTATCAAATTCGATGGGCGAAAAATGATACATTCGTTACAGGTTTGGATGCTATTAATTTATCAATTGATGGTTCGTTTAGTGAATTGGGAGCTTTAGATGGGGGTACATTTATACCCCCAATTTCAACGTTTCCAGCATTTGATGCTGAAGACTCTCTTGGATTGGGAGATATATTCACTTATGATTTATTAAGTATAGAAGAATCAACTTATAATTTTTGGTCAGCAGTATTAAACCAAAAAGTAGATGGAGGACTAGGAGCATTATTTGCTACTCCAACTTCAAATGTAAATAGTAATATTAAATCATTAGATTCAGAGAAAACTGCAGTAGGATGGTTTTCAGCTTCTATGATTAGTTCATACTCTCAATTAATTTTTGATAAACCAGGAGAGAAATTAAGTTATAGTACAAACTAAAAAAAAGCCATGAAAATTAATTCATGGCTTTTTTTTATTCGTTTATTTGAACTGGCTTATTAAGCCTCTTTGTTCTCTTCAGTTTCTTCAACGTCATCTAATTCGTCAAGTTCATCGTTTTCTTCTTCCTCACTTTCTGTAGATGCAACTTCTTCAGTTACCTCTTCACTTGCTTCTTCTAATTGAGCAACTGGCTCATCAGCTTCAACTTCTACGTTTTGTTCAATAACTGGTGGCTTTTCGTTACCAACAACATCTTTCAATTCTGGAATTGCAGAAAAGTCTTTACCGTACTTAATACATAACGCTTTTAGTAGTTCTACTTCATTCCCTTTAAATTCTTCAACTATTTGAGGAACTTTTTTAATTTTTCTTGGGTGGTGAACTTTTAAGAAATCCAATAAGATTTGCTCGAATTTTTCAGCTATTAGCATGTGAGATTCAGTTTTAAGTTATATTATTAATACTTTTATAACGGAAATTTAATAAAAAATGTTCACACCGTGTAACTTTTGATTGGTGAATTTGTTTTTACTAACGAGCACGGGTATTTTTGATGTTCAAAAACGGGAAAAGGGTTGACTGTAGAAGAGTATAATAAAGCAGTACGTGAATTGAGTCACAGGTTGTTTGGCTTTCTTTTTAAGTCAGTCCGTGATGAAGAGGATGCCAATGATTTGGTGCAGGATGCTTTTATGAAACTGTGGCAAAACCGAGAGAAGGTTGAGTTTGTGAAAGCAAAAGCATGGTTGTTTACAACTGGATATAACGCGATGATAAATTTCGTTAAAAAAAGAGGTAGACAACAAAGAATGGATGAAGGGATGGAAATACCATATGAATCCAAGAATAGATTTGAGCTACAGGAGGTTATTGATTTAGCACTTGCAAAGCTACCAGAACAACAAAAATCTATTTTATTATTGAGAGACCTTGAAGGCTACAATTATAAAGAAATAGGTAAAATGTTAAACCTGAGCGAATCACAAGTGAAAGTATACTTGTTTAGAGCAAGGAAAAAAGTAAAAGAACAAATAAAAGATTTAAGCATAATTAACGCATGATTGGAAAAGAAAATATAGAGGAAAAGATTTTCGAGTATTTCGAGGGTGATCTTTCTGCTGCTGAAGCAAAAGACCTCGAGAATTTCGTCCAAGCTAACCAAGAGTATCAGAAAGATTTTGATGCATGGAAAAATAGTAGTGTTGAAGCTGAACCAGTTCAGTATAAGCACATGGAGGATTTACTTGTTAATGAAAAAACTAGCCCAGTTGGTTGGTTTAAGTGGGCTTCAGGTGGAGCATTTATGTTATTGTTATCATTTGCGTCTTTTGGGATTTTTCAAAAAATGAATTCTAATAATATTTCTCAAGTTGCATCTATTCAGCAAGATGACAGAGATGAGGTTTTAGATATTAAAACAGGTGTTGCTTCTTTAGTTAACAACTCGGAGATTTCTAATACAGGAACAAACACAATAACAAACACAGGGACAAGTATAAATGACGTTTCTGTTGGGAAAAGTGTGATTGTTGAGAAAGTAAATAATTCAAATAAACATTCATTTGAAAATAGCTCAGCTTCTGTAAATAATATTGGTTCGGTAACAAGCGAACGTATTACTAAGAATATTGTTAAAAAGCGTAACGGAACAAAATCAAATGATCTAGTGTTTAAATCAGTTTCAGAAATTGAAATTGATAATAATGGATTAAATGATATGATTGCTTCTCAACTTGAGGCTGTAAATAAGGTTAAATTTGAATATGAAGATCCTAACAAGAAAAAGGAATACCCAGTTTTATTAAATCTTGAAGATCCTTATTTAAACTACAATTTAGCACATACTTTAGAAGAGAACGGTTCTTTTGCAGGAAGTACGGATGGTGTTAGAGGTGAGTTTTTATATAGAACAGAATGGCCAAGTGTAACAAGTGAAAGTTACGAGTCACAAATAGGTTCTGTTGATTGGTACTCTAAAGCATTAAAAGGTGGAATTGGTGTTATTGTTAACAGAGATATGATTGGTCATGGTAAATTAAGTAGCTTATCTGCCTCTTTACTTTATGCACCTAAATTTATAATCAAAGGAATTAGCTTGATACCTTCTTTTAAATATACTTTTAACAATAAGTCTATAAACTGGGATCAAGTTAAAACTAACGATATAAAAGATCCAAGAAATGGAGTTTTATATGCTTCTATTCCTTTATTACCAGAAGGTGTTAGTACTTCTAACTTTATATATCATGATTTTGGATTTGGTATGTTAGTTAACACTAAGAAGTTTTACGCTGGTTTTCAATATGATCATGTAAACGCTCCTTCTTATAAGGAAGACTTTTTTGATCAGAAGATTACAATTCCAGGAAAGTACAGTGTTCAATTTGGAACAGATATAAAACGAAGTAAAGATTCTAAATTTGTATTCAGTCCGTCTTTAAATTATGTTAGTTATGGGAATTATAACGCATTATGGACAAATGGACAAGTTTCGTATAATGGATTTATGTTGGTTGCAGGAGCTGCAACGAATAGCGATTTAATGTTTAGTGCTGGTTATACTAATGCTAAAGTTAGATTAGTTTACGGTCTTGGATTTTCCAAGCCAGGTATATTCTCAGGTTTAGAACCTGGTAATTACTATGAGTCACATCAATTAAGTTTAAGGGTTAATTTAAGCCCAAAGAAAAGGTAATATCAATTTCATTCATGTAGGCATAACAGGTATTCATTTATTAAAAAACCTGTTATATGAAGAAGTTATGTATGTTAGTTGCCCTTATTGCAGGGCATTTTGTTGGAGTTGGTCAGGACAACCAATACTCTCAGTTTTATTCAGCACAATTATATTTAAATCCCGCATTTGCAGGAACGAAAGTATGTCCTAGAGTTATCATGAACTTTAGGGATCAATGGCCAGGGATTACTGGTGAATATGTTAGTTATGGACTGTCATATGATCAGTCTGTTGGGAGTAATTCTGGAATAGGAGTAGTTTTTAACGGTGATGATGCTGGACAAGGGACTATAAAAACAAATTCGATTAATTTAGTCTATAGTCCAAAAGTACCATTGACTAAAAATTTAACCTTATCAGTTGCAATTAGTGGAGGAGTTATTCAGAAGAAGCTTGATGCGTCTAATCTAACTTTCCCAGATCAATTTA
>CAWVWF010000160.1:0-8522 GCA_963933885.1 uncultured Flavobacteriales bacterium
GAGTATGGTTTCTCCTTAACACAGTACTTAAATTTGAAGCTAGGTGCAAATGTTTTGAATACCTATATTAATAATGGAAAAGAAGCCCATTCTATTTGTGACTTACCAGGGAATACTTGTTTTTCTGAAGCGGAAGTTTTTTATATAAATACACCTTTGAGTTTAGAGTTTTATCAAAATGGAGGTAAGTCTGGGACAAAAACTTTTTACAATATTACGCTTCATCCAATGTTTAGTATTCATGAAAGATTAATAAGATCTGAAATTTATACATTACCAACTGTTGAGTTGGTAATTGATTCAACAGATGTATCAGGGTTTAAATTTCAGGACTTGCATATTGGTTTCTCATAAGGTTCTGATATCGCCTTATCGAGAAAATTTAAGTATTACTTTGAACCTTCTATTCAGCATTCTATACTTTTCAGAAAAGAAGATTTAATCAATCCTAATTATCTTATTTCAATTAAGTTAGGATTTAAGATTAGGTCGTATAGAAGATAATTATGAAACATTTTTTTTCGTTGCTTATTATACTGTTTACTAGTATAGCTCATGCTCAAATAGGGTCAATTAAAGGAAGTTTAATTGATGAGGTTTCTGGAGAATCACTTCCTTATTGTAATGTGGTGTTGTTTTCTAAATCAGAGGATATTATTGGTGGTTCTATTTCAAATGAATTAGGTGTTTTTTCTTTTGAAAAATTAAAGTATGGCGAATATTTTCTTTCGTACCAGTCATTGACGCATAATGAAGCCAGTTCTGATACTTTTTCTCTTTCTATAAAAGTGCCTTCGAAAGATATGGGGAAAGTAAAATTGCAAAGTCAGGAGGTTCTTACAGACGAAGTTGAAATTACATTTGAAAAGGCGGTTGTAAAAATTGAACCTGCAAAGAAAACTTTTGATGCGAAATCTACAGGTGTAGACGCAGGAGGTACTGCGACTGATCTGTTAAATAATTTACCATCAGTAGATGTTGATCAAGATGGTAACGTAAGTTTAAGAGGTAATTCTAATTTAAGGATTTTAATTAATGGTAAACCTGCAGGTGTAAATAAAGAAGATATTGCTGTGGTTCTGTCTCAACTACCTGCAAATTCAATTGAATCAGTTGAAGTTATTACTGTTCCATCGGCAAAGTATGATCCAGAAGGGGTAGGAGGAATTATTAATATAATCTTAAAAAAAGAGCAGAAAAAAGGATTTAACGGAAGTGCAAATGTTTCTTATGCATGGAATGATAAAGTGAACGCATCATTGTCTGGGAATTATCGAGCAAAGAAATGGGGGGTAAATGCTTCTTATTCATTTAGAAACGGAAGCTATTGGTCCAACTCTTTAACAGAAGCTTTAACTGTTGTTGATGATAGTACTACTTGGTTTGATACTGATTCGAGGAACAATAGAAAGAATCCAGCTCATTTGGGGAAAATAGCTTTTAATTATAATCCCAAAAAGAATACTTCAATTAGTATAGAGGGGAGTGTTAATCATATGGATAAAGAGAGTTCTAAAACTAGTGTTTATACTTGGAATTATAATCATGAAAGTGTTGATACAACAGCGAGACTTTCTGAAGCTAGTGGAACAAGAACTAGTGGGTACGGGCAAGTTGGAATAACTTCAAAAATTAAAAAAGTAAAGCTGGATGCTTTTTCAAGATATCAGTTAGGATGTGCTCCTCGTGTGAATGTTTATACTGAGAATTATAGTTTACAACGTCAGACTAGAGATTTTGAAAATGATCAATGGGTGAGTCAGTTAGATTTAGAGATACCACTTTTTTCTGATGAAAAAGATTCTGTAAAACGATCTTTAAATATGGAAACAGGTGTGAAAATGAATTTTAGAAATTTTAGAGAAACGTCTTCGTTTTATGAATTTAGTCCTAGTGCAAATGAGTTTCAAGAAGATTTAAATGTTAGTAATCAGTTGGTGTACGGAGATCAGGTTTTTGCAGGATATTCTTTATTGAATTTTTCAAAAGGAAAAGTTGCTGGAGCTATTGGTTTGAGAGCTGAGTATACTGATATCTCTTCTACTGTTTCAGGAAGTACTTTTGAAAAGAAAATGTTTAACTTATTCCCAAGTGTTTCTTTAGTTAAGAATTATAGTGACATAAGATCTTTGTCTTTTAGTTATAGTAAAAGAATTAAGCGCCCAACTGGTAGGCAGTTAAATCCAATAGCGAGTTTATCGAATAGGTTTAGTGCTCATGTTGGGAATTCAGAATTAATTCCTGAAAGAAGTCATTTAGCAGAACTTTCGTTTACAAATATTACTTCTAAAATAACTTTTAGTGGAACTGCATTTTATCAATATAGAGATGATAGGATGGGGAGGTTGAGTTATACTGATTCATTGGGTTTTTCTACCATCAAGTGGATTAATTTTAATTATCATCAAACTGGAGGTCTTGAATTCTTCTTTAATTTTAAATTAAAGAAATGGCTTAAAATAAATACTTCAGCTACTTTTTATAGGACTTGGGTTGATGGGGAGAACTTTAAAGATGGTTATGTAGCAAACTATAATGGGTTTGATTTAAAAACTAATTTTAAATTCATTGCTTCAAAGAAAACTAGCTTTACTTTAACTGGAGATTATAATTCAAAACGTATTGCAGTTGTTGGTGTAGTTTTACCAAGATATGGTGCTGATGTATCAATGAAACATAAGTTTTTAAAGAACAAGGCTTATTTTACTCTAAGGTATACTGATATCTTTTTAACTAGAGGTTTCTGGATAGATGTTGATGTTGATAATTGGTTTAGGGGTGTTTCCCATAAATACGAATCTCAAATATTATGGGTTGGATTAGGTTATTCTATAGGGAGTAAATCAAGAGGAAAACATAAAAGAAAGTCTCCTAAAAGTAGAGGTGGAGATGCAATGTAGAAAGATTATTATTAGCTAATGTCTTTTTCGTCAAATGTGATTTGATATTCACTTTCTAGTTCATTCAATATAGGGTTATAGATCCCTGGTTCTAGTGGTAAAAGAACTCCTGTTTGCGTTATCTTTTTATTTAAAATTAGTTTTGTGGCAATTCCGATAGGAAGTCCAACTGTTATCGCCATTGCCGTTTTCTCCTGATCTTCTCCAATAACAACCATTGAGGCTTGTTTGTGTTTAATTACCCCGTTTATTTTGTATTTGAATTGGTGCCACATAACAATCATGTCCTTATCGTTTGGTGATAAGCTCCATTTTTTTTCTAATATATTTTGAAGTACTTGTGCAGGTGTTGCCGATTTTAAACCTATTTTAGTTTCTTCAAATAGACCTATAAATTGAAGTTGTTCAATTAACTTAAAATCATCTTGACGAATTCCTAGATATGCTTTTAGTTTAATTTCAACACTATCTGTTGGGTTGTAGCGAAGAAAGAGGTTCGTGAATTGTCTGTTCGTCATTCCTTCCAGGTTTTCAATATGGTAGGAGTCATCGGTCATCCCGAGTTGAACAAGACAATCCCAAGCTTTACAAAAGCCAGGTTTCCTTAAAGTTCCTCTGAATAAAGTAGAAATGTTTTCTAAACCATAAAGAGATCTATACTTTAACGAGTCTCTATTGGCATATCCTTCAAACCTACCATAACCTTCGACTTCAATTATTTCAGTTCTTCTAAATAGTTTTTGATAAGGTATATATTTATAAGTGTCTTCTTGAATAAACATTGCTGCACCACCTTGTCCTGCTAGGACGACATTTCTAGGGTTCCATGTGAATTTGTAATTCCAAGGATTGTTATCACTCTGAGGAGCGACTAGTCCGCCAGTAAATGATTCAAAACCTAAAAGTTGTCCTCCTTCGTTTTGAATTTCGTGAATGATTCTCATTGCACTCATATGATCAAGTCCAGGGTCGAGACCACATTCATTTAAAAACAGTAACCCTTTTTCCTTCGCTGCATCATTTAAGTTTCGCATTTCTTCACTTATGTAAGATGCTGTTATAAGGTTTTTTCCGTAGTTTAAGCATTCTTGAGCGACATGCATGTGAAATCTAGCTGGAAGCATACTTATAACGATGTCGGCTAGATTTATTTTTTGGGAGATAAAATTTTGATCTGTAACATCTCCTTCATAGATGTTAACGTTATTGGATTCTTTTAATATCTGTGGTGTTGTCGATAAGTTGTTTGTAACGAGGTTGATAGACCAGTTTTCTTTCTCTGAGTTTTTGAGTAAGTACTCTACCAAGCTACTACTTGATCTTCCTGCTCCAAACAATAATATCTTTCTTTTCATTGTTATCTATCTAGTTGTATATAAGGTAACGATTCGTATTTAAATAAGGTTGTGTTAGTTTGAAATCTTTTTAGTAAAGTGTTGTGGTTTTCGATGAACGACGAAACTTAATAGGTTAAATACCGTAGCTGTATTACCGTTAACCACTTACCCTAAAAGATAATGAGACAATTAAAAATAACCAAACAAGTTACCAATAGAGACACAATCTCACTTGATAAATATTTACAAGAAATAGGTAAAGAATCTTTAATTACACCAGAACAAGAAGTTGAATTAGCAATTAGAATTAGAGAAGGCGATCAGCTTGCATTGAATAAATTAACCAAAGCAAATTTACGTTTTGTAGTTTCTGTTTCTAAACAATATCAAAATCAAGGTTTAACATTACCAGATTTAATAAATGAAGGTAATCTAGGATTGATTAAAGCTGCTCAAAGGTTTGATGAGAAACGAGGATTTAAATTTATCTCGTATGCTGTTTGGTGGATAAGACAGAGTATTCTTCAGGCACTAGCTGAGCAAGCAAGAATTGTTAGATTACCACTAAATAAAATCGGAAATATTAATAAGATTAATAGAGCATTTTCAGAACTAGAGCAAATTCATGAGCGTGAACCAACAGTTGACGAAATCGCTGATGCATTGGATTTGAGTATAAATGAAGTTAAAGAGTCTTTAAGGAATAATAATAGAGCCGTTTCTATGGATGCTCCTTTGGGGGACGAGTCTGATTCAGGAACGCTGTACGATGTAATGGGGTCTAAGGATGGAAGTAGACCAGACGATAACTTGATGAATGAATCATTGAAAAGAGAGATTACAGATGCATTAGCTACATTGACACCAAGAGAATCGGATGTTCTGAGGTTGTATTTTGGAATTGAAAAATCAGTTAAAACCAATTTAACACTTGAAGAGATAGGGACTAGGTTTGATTTAACTAGAGAAAGAGTTAGGCAAATTAAAGAAAAGGCGATTAGAAGATTAAAACATTCTTCACGAAGTGCGTCTTTAATGAAGTATTTGGGATAATATAATACGAGTTTATAATTAATACCCGCTTTTGTTTTTCAAACAAGAGCGGGATTTTTTTTGATATTTTTTTCGAATAATAACCTAGAGTCATCGAATAATTAATTGTTCAATTAAATTATAAGATTCAATTGTATTATTGAAGTATGAAGACGAAGATAGGAGTGTTTTTTTCAGGAGTTGTGTTTTTGGCTGGTCTACAAATCATGTTTTGTAATAAGTTGATTTTAGAAACATCGAAAAGTAAGATTTATAATTTGGTAAATGAATTACCAGATTATAAAACTGCGTTAGTTCTAGGAACCTCAAAGTTTTTAAAAAATGGAAGAGTAAATTTGTATTTTAAAAATAGAATTGATCGAACAATACAATTATATAAATCAGGAAAAATCAACTGTGTTATTGTTTCTGGGGATAATGGAACTTCATCATATGATGAACCAACACAAATGAAAGCTGACTTGGTGAAAGGTGGTATACCTTCATCTGTTATTATTTGTGATTATGCAGGTTTTAGAACGTTAGATTCTGTAGTTAGAGCAAAGCTAGTTTTTGGTTGTGATGAAATTGTAGTTGTTTCTCAGAAGTTTCATTTAGAACGAGCGTTGTATCTAGCGACAAGGAATAATATAAAAGCTGTTGGATTTCAGGCAAAAGATGTTCCACATTGGTATAATAAGTCAGGTTATTACAGGGAGAGATTAGCCAGAGTTAAAGCTGTATATGATGTTTGTTTATTCAATAAAAAACCTAAGTTCTTAGGAGAGAAAATTACTGTTAGAAGAAATGAAGTAGTCGGGTTAAAGATGTAAGTAACAAGAGTATTACCATTACTGTTATTATAACTTTAGTAGACCCTTTGAAGGTTTCGCTTCTTTCCTGTTTATCAATTTTATATCCCCAAATCAATGCGATTATAAAGGCTGCAATAAAACAGTATGCGAAAATAAGTCTTCCAGGTGTAAATAACATGATGCAAATATAGGAACATGGAATGCTATTCCAATTAAGAAGTGGACTTATTTTAATTTGTTTAATTCAGTATCAGATTTTGTTTTCCATTCAGAGTTTAAATGACTTGAAATTGTAAAGTGTTTTTTAGCAAGATCGTTCTTGTTTAATTCTAAGTAAGATTTTCCAATTAGGTAACTCGCTTCATAGTATTCTTTAGTAGTTTCTTTTTTAACGTCTGAAAGTTGCTGAATAGCCAAATTCCAGTCTTTACTTTTGTAAGCTTGTTTACCTAGATAGAAAGGGCTGGGGGCTTTTTCTGAGATTTCTTCTTTTAGAATTTTACTAGAAGTGGATCTCTCTTTGTTTTTGTTTACTTTCTTTTTTCTGTCTGCAAGTTGAATATTTTGAGATTCAAATTCTATTTCGTCAGATGAAACTTCAATTGGTTCTGAAGGGGTTTTATCTGAATCATAAGAGTCGACGATGAATTCATCTTTTAATTGTCCAACCTTATCTTTATGTAAGTTGTTTTCAGTTGCTAGATTGTTATTCGAATTAATTTTTTTTTCAGTTTCAATTCTATTGATGTTTTCAACTTCAACTTCAACTTCATCTTCTTGAGGGCTAGATGATTTTACATCTAATTTATATGATCCAACTGAAATTTCATTTGAATTATCGTCAATTATTATTATTTCTGTTTTCTCATCTTTTTTTAACTCTTCGAATTCACTTTTTCTTTCTTCTGTAATCTTGTCTTCTTTTTGAACTTCTTTAACTGGTGACCAAGAGTAAGTGAAGTCGTCTTTGGAAGTTGTAGGAATACTTTCTTTTTCTGCTTTAATTGTAAGAGGTTTCTTGATGTTAGCCTTTTTGTCTTTACTGAAGTATTGTTTCCTTTCTACAGTTATTGTTTCTTCTTTTATTGAATGCAAAAGCTCCTGATTTAATTTAATAGTATCAAAATTAGCTTTGGGACTTAAATGTTTTTTTACTTCAGGACTTTTGAAATTTGATGCAGTATTACTGTTGTTATTAATTTTAGACGTATTATTAAACATGAAAACGATCAAGATAGACGCAGCTATCGCGCTGATGTAGTAAATTAAATTCGATCTTTTTTTACTGAAATCTTCTTTTAATTTAATGAACTCTGAGACGCTATTTTTATTTGTTTCAAACCCTTCTATTGCATCAGAGCAAAATTTGCAATCAATATTGTGTTGTTCAACTTCGTTTCTTTGAATATTAGAAAGTTCCTTATTAACATACTTGAGCAATACATTTTCAGAAATGCATGCAGATGAACTAAAGATTGTATGTAGTTTATTTTTCGTCATTCTTCTTATTCAGGCAAATCATTAAGTTTCTTTTACCATTCTGAATGTAGCTTTTTACTTTTTTTAAAGCATAACCAGTTTGATCTACAATTTCATTATAACATTGTTCTTGAAGGTAAAATCGTTCAATACAGTTTTTTTGAAACTCCTTTAGCTCTTTTACACAGTCTTCTAAATGAATCAGTAATTCTTCTTTTTCAATGGATAGATGTTGATCTTCGCTTGATTCCATAAGAGTTATTGAATCTTGCTTGAAATTATTAGCTTTTTTTGATTGCCTTTTCTCATCCCGAAGGATCTGCATACAGTGATTATATGTAACTCTATAAAGCCAGCTTTTAAAATGTTCAACTTCATGTTTTAGCAATGCTTTAGTAAGTAGTTCATAAATTTCCATTACGGCATCCTTACTCTTTTCTTCGTTTTTAAGGTATTTCAAACATGAGCCATATATAAGATGCATATACTTTTTGAATAGCTTTCCTAGGGCATCTTGATTTCCACCCTTGTACTCTCGAATAAGTTCTATGTCTGAATGTATTGCTTTCAACCGATAGCTAAGTTATGTAATTGGTTGTAAACATTGAAATTTTAGGAAAAATACATGAACGGTAATTATATTCAATATTGAAATAATTATTTTTGTAAGGCAACGTTACTTAATTAGGTGCGTCTTCAAGAAAATTACTACACTATGACAATTCGAAATTTTAAGGAACACAATATTGCACTTAATGAGATTTCTTCTTGGTTAGAAAAAGGAGATTTTAGTAAAGAAACCTTTGGTGAAATTGAAAGCGTAATTGTAGCTGTAGAAAGCTATATGGGAATGCCTTTACCGGCAAAAAGATTCATTGAATCTAATTGCCAGATAGAAGCTTAATAATTATCCTTTTTCGTCTAAAGAAATTTGTAGTTGTTCAAATAAATCTAAATCT
>CAWVWF010000161.1:0-8468 GCA_963933885.1 uncultured Flavobacteriales bacterium
CCTTACAAGAATGTGGAAGATACGATTGGATTGCTTACGGAGTTGTAAACAGTGCCGAGGGATGTCCAGAAGGTGTTATTAATTTTCATCCTTTAAAAATATACAAAGGTAGTTTTAAAAAAGAGGTTAATATTTCTTTTGATTGCGGACAAGAATGTATTCCAGATGTTAATGCTGGAGAGCACTGGTTGTTTTATGCAAAGAAGGATAATGCTCAGGAGTTACATATGAGCTTTTGTAGTCATTCAAGAAAGCAAGTCCCTGATTCGATTCAGGATTATTTAGGTGCTGCGAATGGGCGAAGTTTTAAAGGTGAAATGAAGTTTTTAGATGAAAACTTTCAAGTTGCAGTTAAAACTAGAGGTATCAATTTGGAGCAAAGAAAATACGAAAAAGTAAATCCTAGGTATATTCCATTTCTTTTGGGAGCAGGATTGTTATTTATGGTAATTGGATACTTTGTATTTAATAGAATAATGAAAAAAAATTAAATAAATACTTGATTTAAATAAACTATTATAGTTTATTTATGTTCCAAAAAGAGATACAAAACTGACAACATATAAAGTGTTTAGTAATCACTTTTTTGTTGAGGTTAGAAAAAATAAATTGATTGGCCCCATCACTTGGTTAAGTCACCAGACCTTTGGAAGGTTCATTGATTGAGAATTTGAAAACACGAAGGAATTCCATCTCTGAGTTGTTATATAAAAAAATCACAAATTAGCTCAACCTCATTTTGATAGATGGCTAGAACTATTGTAGACTTAGCACAAGATAGGGCAGAGGCTATTAGAGCAAGGATACATGAGCATATAAAAAGGCTAAGTATCGTTAGGTATTAGTAAACTTTGTGTAAGGTATATCTTCTTCTAGGGTTTTCTTAATGAAGAACTCTGTGCTACCATTAACAATATATACTTCGATATTGTGACCTTCACAAATTTCCATTGCTTTAATCTTAGTTGTCATTCCACCAGTACCTAGTCCATCTTCAAGCTCTTCGATGAACGGTTTAACATCTTCTACATCATTTACTTCTTCGATGAGTTCTGCGTCAGGATTTGTATGTGGGTTTGAATCGTAAATTCCATCAATATCAGAAGCGATAATTAGTTTCTGAGCGTCAATTAAAACAGCGACCAAGGCAGACAGTGTGTCATTGTCACCTAATATGCTAAGTTCGTCTATTGCAACAGTGTCATTTTCATTGATGATAGGAATGTACTGATGTGCTAATAAACTTGTTATAGTATTGAAAGTGTGATTTCTTGAAACAGGATTGTCAAAATCATGATGCGTTACCAAACATTGCGCAATTTTTAGTCCGAAATCGGCAAAAACTTCATTGTATAGTTGCATTAATTTAGGTTGTCCAATAGCAGATAAAGCTTGTTTAGAAGTAACTAAATCATCAGGAGTACTTAAAAGTTTGTCGAACTGTTTTGCTGCAGCAACTGCTCCAGAAGAAATTAAGATCACATCATACTCTTCCTGAAGCTCAATAATTTGCCGAGCGATATCTTCCATCTTTCCTCTCGAAATGATTTCGGTACCTACAGTTAACGTTGATGTTCCTATTTTTACTACAATTCTTTTTTTTATACTCATACTTAATTGAAGTTCTTAACCTCTAATTTGTCCGTTTCCTTTGATGTACCATTTATTAGTAACCAATTGTCCCGTTGCTACTGGTCCACGGAAATGTAATTTTTGTGTGCTAATCGCTATTTCGGCTCCAAATCCAAGTTGACCTCCATCGGTAAATCTTGTAGAAGCGTTATGATATACACAAGCACAATCAACTCCGTTTTGGAAATCCTCTGCTACTGAATCGTTAGATGCAATAATAACAGCGGAATGTCCTCCAGAATATTTGTTGATCGTTTCAATAGATTCTTCCATAGAATCTGATTGGCTAATTAACATTTTTGCAGATAAGAATTCTTCTGCGTATATATTGTCTTTCATTACTGTAACACCAGCAATTTTTTCAAGTCTATCACCATCAACAACTACTTCAATTCCAATTTTTGTTAATTCACGAACTAAAAGTTCTGCCTTCAAATCGAAATCAGGAATGTTGTTATTGATAATTACTTTATCAGTAGCATTACAAACACTTAATCTACTTTTTCCATTTAAGATAACATCAACAGCCATGTCGAAATCACACTTGTCGTGAACGTAAACAAAGTTGTTTCCTCTTCCACTAATAATTAATGGAACAGTAGTATTTGTTCTGATATAGTTTATTAATCCTTCACCACCTCTTGGGATAATTAAATCCAAGTTGTGTGTGTTTTCTTTCAATAATTTTTGAGTCTCAGTTCTATCAATATCCAAGTAAGTAACAAAATCCGTTGGGATTCCATTCTTTTCTAAAGCTTGATGCCAAATGTCTACAAGTGCGAGGTTTGATTTCTTACTTTCTTTACCACCTTTTAAAAGGATTTTATTACCACCTTTAAAAGCAGTAATGGCAGCCTCGATAGTAACATCAGGACGAGATTCATATATAATTAATATTCTTCCAAAAGGAACCAATTTGTTTTGAACCAACATCCCGTTTGGGTGATTGTATTCATGTAAAACCTTTCCTTGAGGATCTTCATCAGTAATTACTTCAAGAATGGAATTAACCATTCCGTCAACCTTTTTCGAGTTAACTTTCAATCTATCAATCAAAGTAGGATCTATATTTCCTGCTGCTTCAAGATCTTTAGCGTTAGCTTCTATAATTACTTCTTTATTAGCCGCAATTAAATCAGCTAAGTCTTGAAGAGTTTTATTTTTAATTTCAGTTGAAAAAATCATAATTATTGAATATATCCCTAATTTACGAATTCCCTAGCTCAACCGCACGGTTATAAGCAGCGAATATTCCTTTTTTAATTTTTTCCTTTACATCTTCATTTTCAAATGTATCAATTGCAGCCCTTGTTGTACCTCCTTTTGAGCATACTTTATTAATCCAACCTGAAGTAGTTTCTTCCTTTTGTTTAAACAAATCAACAGCACCACCAAAGGTTTGAGTCGTTATTGCTTTTGCAACTTCTTCTTCGAATCCCATTTCATGGGCAGCTTCCATCATGGCTTCCATGAAATAGAATATATAAGCAGACCCACTTCCTGATAAACCAGTAGTTTTATCGATATCGTCTTCAGTTTTCACATTAATAGCCTCTCCTGTAGAAGAAAGTAGTTTTTCAACGATTGATAACTCCTTTTCTGAAACTTGCTCAGAACCAGTAAAAGTTGTCATTCCTTTGTTGATCATTGCTGGTAAATTAGGCATAGATCTGATAATTTTATCTAAACCTAATCCAGCTTGAATTGTAGATATTTTAACTCCGGCCATTACCGAAATTATCAATTGATCTTTCTTTACGAAAGGTAATATTTGTTTGAATAGATCTTCGCTATGAAATGGCTTAACTGCAACCATTATTATATCAGCTTGAGGAACACATTCTTCAGCAGAACCAAAAACTTTAAATTGAGGCTCTTCCTTTTTTAAACGAGCAATACTTTCTTCACTTCGTTGAAGAACCATAATTTCTTCACCCAATAGTTGAGCATTATGAATTCCTTTTGCATAGGTTAATCCCATGTTTCCACCACCAATAACTAATAATTTCATGCTTGAATATTTAGAAGGCAAAGGTATATAGACTTAAGGCAGGATCAAAACATTTCTGTTTGTCCCTGATTTGTATAATCTAAAGGGAGTTTTAGGTTGAGTTTAGGATGTTTTTTATTGATTTGTTCGATGGTATATTTTACAAGGATTGCACTGAAACTTCTTAGTTGATCTGGTTGGTGGATCATGAAATATATTTTACTTAATCCTTGATCAATCCATTCTCCTAATCTTAAAATCCAAGCATCAATTCTTCTGTAATCAGTTTCAACTAAACCGTTTCCTACAAAACGAATGTAAGCAGTATTGTTGGTTGTCATTTGATGAACAACGTCACGTCTTCCTGCAGTATCTGTGATGACATGTGCAATATTGTATTGATTTAACAATGCTCCAAGTTCCTGAGTTTTATTTAACTCTGGATTACGAATTTCAAGCGCATAATCTTGTTCTCTTGGTAAATGTTGAATGAATTTTTCTAGTTCAGCAAGTCTTGAAAGAGAGAAGTTATTTTGCATAAGCATAAACGAAGTTCCTGCCTTTTGCCCCATGGCGTCAATGGCCAAAATATATTGATCTAAACGATCTAGTACATCTTTAGAAAGCAATTCTTTTCTTTGAGAAATAATCTGTGGGACTTTAAATGAAAGTTTAAAATCTTCACCAACTGCTTCCTTCCAAGTATTCATTGTTTTAGGAGGTGGAGTTCCATAGCGAGTTGCATTTACTTCAACAGTAGAAAACTGTTTTGCATACTCTTTTAAAAAGTTTTTTTGAGGTGTTTTTTCAGGATAAAACTTCCCGACATAATCCTTGTCTGCCCATACTGAACAGCCAATATGGATTTCTAAATCAGCTTTTTTATTGATTTTAATAAAGTCCTTATTGAAAGAGGAACTTTCAGGAAGGTTAAAATCTACATCGTTTACATCACTTAAAAATCCATACTTCATATTCTGTAAAAATAAAATAATGTAAATGAAACTGTTACATTTTTCGAAGCTTTTGTTATGAATGTAAATCTTAAAACTTCTTGATATGAATTCTACAAAAGCAATACGCCATTTGGCTATCGTGTCTGCAATCGCCATCTCTGGTGTTTACTTACTTTCAAATGAGAACGAAGTGATAGTTAAAACAAAACCATTGGTTGATGTTGCTGTTGGAGCGGACGTTTTTGTTTTTAATTCAGCAGAAGATTATGCATTGCGAACAAGACAAGGTTCTGTGGTTTATGTAGATGCAAATTCTTTTGAGCACCGTGATGGTAGCGAATTAAAAGGTGATGTAGAGGTTAGTTTTAAAGAGTATCATAATATTATGGATGTTATAAAATCTAGAGTTAAAATGACTTATGATTCTGCTGGTGTAAAATATCACTTACAATCTGCTGGGATGTTTGAGATTGAGGGTAAGCATGATGGAAGAGCAATTCAGCTTAAAAAAGGAAAGGAATTAAGGGTTGATCTTTTGACAAATACAAACGGAGGGAAGTTTAATTTTTACAAATTCGAGAATGATAAATGGGAGTTCTTACATAAAGATGAGAGTTTTTCAAAACGAGATGGAGAAGCGTTAGCGGATATTGAAGAGGAGTTAAAGAGGGTTGGAACAAGGATAAAAGAGATTGAATCTGAAATGCCTATAAAACCAAGTACTGTTGATCATAATAAATTGAATATTAAGATTGATTTTAAAGCGCTTGAATTTCCAGAATTGGAAGGATTTAAGGATGTGTTATTTGAATTTGTAGATGATAATATGAGTGTTGAGAAATTTGAGGCGTTTGATTGGGATTTTGTAGAAATTGATAAAAAAGAGGAAGGAATTTATCAATTGTCTGTTTATTCGAATGGTGAAAAGTATGTTTT
Source organism: uncultured Flavobacteriales bacterium (assembly GCA_963933885.1). Classification (GTDB taxonomy): domain Bacteria; phylum Bacteroidota; class Bacteroidia; order Flavobacteriales_C; genus CAWVWF01. The sequence continues at coordinate 5,515 of CAWVWF010000161.1, forward strand.
TAATACGAAGCCAGTACTTGGTAGTGATCAAACTTCAGGTGTATTCGCAACACTATTTAATAAATATGAAAAGGAGCTGTCAGTTCAGAATGGAATTAAGAAAGATTTAAATTTAAAAAAGATGACTTTGTTTAGGTCCTCTGAAAAGGAAAGGAAGAGCAGTTTAGCATCTTATAAAAGTTTAAATGCACAGAGATCAGAAACTGAAGAAACAAGATCTAGATTGCTAAGATCATTTCAAATTGCTTCTTTTGGAATGTATAATTCTGATTGTCCGGCAAACTTACCTGAAGGACCAATGTTCGTAGCTGATTTTAAAGCTTCAGATGATGATAGTTTAAAACACCATTATGCGTATTTAATAGAGAAGAATACAAAACGTTTTTTCACTTTTTATCCTTCAACATATTCAAATTTCAAGTGTGATCCTAAATCAGATAATATGATTGTTATTCTTACAGACTCTAACAGAATATATGCTTGTGATAACAGTGGGTTTGCTGGAGCTGGTACGAAAGCTTCACATGAATTTGAGTTGGATTTTAAAGAGATAGATTCAGAATCTGAAATGTCAATAAAAAGCGAATTAAACTTTTAAGCTATGAAATATTACATCTATATAATTGCTTTTCTTTTTTCAATAAATCTGCAAGGGAAGACACTCGTTTTAAAAATTAACAACCCAAAACCGCATATTCAAGTGGTTTTTAAAGACACTGTAATTTGGAGAGGAGAAGGGAATACTATTAAAGTAAGAGTTTCTGGAAAGTATAAAATCAAAAGAGTTGGATTGAAAGGAGGAGAGGTGAGTATGCCAGGAGGGTACTACAGGCTTTTTATTAAAGAAGGATATCAAGCTAATTTACTTGTGTTTTTAGAAGCACCAAACGGTAAAGTTGTTTTGGGATATCAAAGACTTATGAAGGTGGTTGATAGGGAGCGACCAATAGTTACGATGAGTTCTGTTGCTAGTGATTCTGTAATTCAAAAAACAGCAGTGATTAAATGCTCTCAATTAAGAGGTAAGTTGGTTAGTGGAAGATGGGCGAAAATAAAAAGCTTTGAAATGAAGATTAGCGATGGAGAGAAAATGGTTACCTATAAATCTACCAATGATGCTTTGACACTTCCAATGCGAAATGCAGTTAGAAAACATGTTAAACATGGTTCCATTGTTCGGTTCACAAACATACGGTGGATATCAGAAGAAAAGGTAAATAAAAAGTTGGAAGATTTATTACTTTTCGTAAATGATAATAAAACAAAATGATGAGAATTGTTCTCTCAATAAATCATTTATATTTGTGACTCAGATTCGGAACATAATTTGAATAGGTTCGTTTTTGAAAGTAGTAATCCTAAATAGAAATTGATGCAATTAAGAAAAGTTTTAACGCTCGTTTTTTCATTATTAGTAATTATTTCCATCGCACAACCTGAAACCTATTCGGTGAAAAGTAAAAAAGCAATAAAGCTTTTAAAAGAAGGGCAGATGAATTATGAAAGAAGGAACGGAGAAGCAGCTCTGGAATTTGCATTAAAGGCATTAAAGAAAGAACCTAATTTTATTGAAGCTCATATTCTTGTCGCCTACGTTCATATGGCAAAAAATAATGTTGAGCTAGCAATTCCAAGTTTAGAAAAAGCAATCGCAATTAATCCTGATTTCTTCCCTCACATCAAATTAGATTTGGGAGAAATGTATTACAAAGTTCAAAGATATGCTGACGCTCGAACTTTGTTATATGATTATGCTAGAAATAATAGACCTAAGGCTAGGCAAATGACTAAGGCTAAGTTTTTAATTGCATCATGTGAATTTTCTATAAAAGCAATAGCAAACCCATTAGATTTCAAGCCAGAGAATTTAGGACCGAAAATTAATTCAGAATTTAAAGATTACTTACCAGTATTGTCTGTTGATCAGGGTACTTTGATTTTCACTAGAACAATTCCTAGTCAGAGAGGACCAAAAGGACAAGAAGATTTTTATGCTTCCTTTCAAGAAAATGGAGAATGGGGTCAGGCTTTTAATATTGGAAGACCAATTAATACAGAAATGAATGAAGGTGGACATACTTTAACTCCCGATGGTCAGGCAATGATATTTACGATTTGTGATTATTATGGTGAATATGGAAAAGGAAGAAATGGATACGGAAGTTGTGATTTATTTGTATCAATGTTAGAAGACGGAAGATGGTCGAACGCTAAGAACTTAGGACCGAAAATTAATTCTAATAAGCATGATGCTCAGCCAAGTATGAGTAGTGATGGAAGAACAGTTTATTTTTCAAGTACTAGATCAGGTGGTTTTGGAAAGAATGATATTTACACATCTACATTAACGACTAGAGGTTGGAGTATCCCTAGAAATATTGGAGATAAGATTAATACTCCAGGAAGAGAGGAAGGAGTATACATACACCCAGATAATAAGACATTATATTTTACATCAACTGGACATCCTGGATTGGGTAAAAGTGATATTTATGTTAGTAGACGAGAGGCTGATGGTTCATGGGGAATACCAAAGAATTTAGGTTATCCAATTAATACTGGGGAAGATGAGTTTGATTTTGCTGTAGATGCAATTGGTGAGTACGCTTATATAACTTCAGATAGAGAAGGTGGTTTTGGAAACTGGGATATTTATAAGTTTAAAATGCCTGAAATTTTGAAACCAACTCCAGTAACTTATATGGCGGGTAAAACTTACAATGCAAAGACTAAAGCAAGGCTTAGTGCAGATTTTGAATTGATAGATTTAGTAACGGAAGAAAAAGTAGTTCAATCACAGTCGAATAAAAACGGAGAGTTCTTAGTTTGTTTACCTACGGGAAGGGATTATGCATTGAATGTTGCTAAAGAAGGTTTCTTATTTTATTCTGAAAGTTTCAGACTGAAGAAAAATAAATCACTTGAACCTACACATAAAGATGTTCCATTGCAAC
>CAWVWF010000162.1:0-8323 GCA_963933885.1 uncultured Flavobacteriales bacterium
ACTCTATGAGTATAATAAATGTAGATCTTGTTAATTTTTTGTCATGTACTTAGATAATTCTCATATTTAATATAGGTTGAAGCTTATTACATCAATGGCTTCTTTAGACTTGTACATATTATATTTCAACTTTAAAATCATACGATCTCAAATACGATCAATACAAGATTAACCTTGAGTACATCAACTCAAAACATCTAATGGTGTGTTTAAATGATTATAATTAGAACTTCGTTTTAAAGCGAAGTCTTAGGATACTGAAATGCTGGTTTATCACAAAAAAAAAGAGATCCTTCGAATTTACATCAAAGGATCTCTTTTTTTCAATATATGTTTTCAGTAATTATTTTGTCAAAACAATTGGTTTTATTTCTGAAACTCCATTTGTGTAAACAAGCTTAACATAATAAACACCGTTTTCATAAACGCTCATATCTATCTTCTGAAGACCTTCAGTTATATTACCTCTTTTTACAATTTTTCCAAGTTCGTCAAATATTTCATATCTCGATCCTAGAACAGATACGTTTGAACTAATTGTAAACATTCCAGTTGAAGGGTTTGGATAAATTAACAATTGGATATCACTTACAGTTTCTATATCAGTAGCGATATTAATTTCCAAAGTCACATTAGAAATACTATCACAACTTACTCCTGTAGACTGAACAAAAGTTTCTGTATATGTACCTACTGCATCCTTAAGAACACCATGAACTAATACGCCAACTCCAGGGGTAAATGAAACCGTATCAAATGTCTCTACAACATTTTGAACTTCTAAACCTAAACTAACTGTAGAATCACATCCACCTACCGATTGGAATACTTCTACAAATGATCCTGTAGTTGATAATGTTTGAGCTCCAAGAGTATAAGATTCACCTTGACAAATTGTTATATTACTTGATGATGTAAGTTCTGGCTGTATAATTACAGTTAATTGATAAACACTATCACAACCACTAATTCCAGAAGTTAATGAATCGTAATAAACTCCTGAAGTAGTATAAGATCCACCTCTCCAAGAAACAGTCTCGTTATTACAAACTGTAATAGTAGAATCAAATTCGTAAGCTTGTTCAGTCTCAACAACTAAAACAAATATACTATCACAACCATAAGATGTTGATAATGAATCATACCATGTACCTTCAGTATAATAAGATCCTCTCCATAGAACAGAATCATTAGAACACATACCATCACCTAAATAGGTTTTGTAAGTTGGCTTGATATTTAAGATTAATTCGAATACACTATCACAACTAGTTAAAACAGTTGTTAGCGAGTCGTAATAAACTCCTGAAGTAGTATAAGATCCACCTCTCCATGCATAAGTGTCACCGTCACAAGCATCAATTGTAGAAGAAGTAAGGTAAACAGGATTAGTATTCAGTGTAATCGTAAGAATACTATCACAACCTGATGCAGTTTGAAGCGTGTCCATGAAAACTCCCGCTGTCAGCTTATATTCTCCGAAGATAGATATTGAATCACCTTCACAAATTGCTTGAGTACTAGCTGTAGTATAAATAGGATTAACTGTTAAAACTGTAGATATAATGGAATCACAAGAATGAACTGATGTTAAAGTATCATTATAAGTACCTGAAGTAGTTTGGTAATTTCCTGATAATAAAATCGAGTCACCTTCACATATCGCTTGAGCAACATTTGTTGGTGTGATCGTATCTAATACTGTAATCGTTATTTTATTAGTAGTTGTATTTCCACTTCCATCAACCGCTGATACATTTCCAATGTTTGCTCCAACGTTCACACATGTAAAAGTTGAATCATCTAAAGAAACAGAAAAATCACAATTATCATTTGAAGAAAGAACATAGTCAGTAATACTAACTTCGGCGTACCCACTTGCATCTAAATAAACAGTAACATCTTTTGTAGAAAGCGTTGGTGAGACAGTATCAAGTAAAGTAATGGTTGCAGAATCTGAAGAATAATTTCCAGCTGCATCAGTCGCAACAACTTCAACTTTAAATACACCTACTTGAGTACAGTCATAATTTAGATCACTTGCAACAGTTGATGTAACAGCACAATTATCAGAACTACTATTAACTAAATCTGTTGCGTTAACTGAAGCGTTTCCAGTACCATCTAAATAAGCTGTGATGTTTTGAATACTCAATGAAGGAGATATTGTATCTACAACAGTAACTGTAGCTGTTATTGAATCAACGTTTCCTGAATTATCATAACCGTACAATTTCACTGTGTTTGCACCTAAATTTGAACAATTCAGAGTTTCGATATCTAATGTTAAGCTATCAAGTGTACAATTGTCAGTAGATCCGTTATCAATATCATTTGCTCCAAAAATAGCATTACCAGTTCCATCTAAATAAACTGTGATGTCTTGTTTTACTAGAATCGGTAAAATTGTATCATATACATTAATTCCAGAAACACATGCATCAGAATTACCTGCTAAATCAGTTCCTGTTATAGTAACTGTTTTAAATCCAAGATCTGAACAAGTAAGCGTATCCTTACTTAAAGTAAAGTTGATATAACCATAATTATCAGTTGAACTATTATCTAACATATCTGAAGTCAATGGGGAATAACCTTCCTCATTTAAATAAACAGAAATGTTTTTACATTTAACATCAGGATTCTCTGTATCAACCGTTTGAAATCTCTGACTGTAAATTCCATAATTATCACCATCATGAGTTGAAGTAGAATTCCTTAAACCGTCTTGCCAAACAACTACTGCTTCCGTTTCGTGATCTGCTTGTGCAACAGAAGGGAATTGTTGAAAATCAGTAGTTCTAGTATTTAACTTTTTTTCATCACCAACAAAATCACCTAAACTATCTAAAGCTTGCATATATACACCGGTAAAACTCCCATCCTGTCCGTAACTAGTCCAAGTTATATTGTAATACCCATCGTAAGTTGAATTGATTTCAGAATGATTCTGAGCGTTATCAGTTGTTGTATTTACTAAAAGTTCTCCTCCGTCCTTAACACCTGCTAAAGTATATTCTTGCAAATAAACTCCTTCCTCTGATCCATCTTGATCATCACTTGTCCAAGTAACAATGAAGTTGTCATCAAATCCAAAAGCAACATCAGGTTCAGTTTGATTACCTGCAGTTGTTGTATTAATGATGAATTCAGACCCTACTTTAGTTCTACTAGAATTAAAAAGTTGTCCGTAAATATCTGTTAATTTTGTTCCGTCTCCTGTTTCATATTGCCAAACAACAACAAAATCACCATTATCATTAACAGCTATTTTAGCATTTGAAGCGATATTTCCAGTGGTAGTATTTACAGGTATGGGTGATGAAGTAGCAGAAAAATTACTCTGATACTGTCTTACTAGAATATCTGAAGTTGTATCACTTAAAATAGTAGTTGCAACACACATTGTAAAGCTTCCGTTAGGAGCCATCGATACGTCTGGAAAAACTTGATTTCCAGTAGTAGATGACATAATCCTTGTAGCAGAAATTACTGAGCTACCATCGGTATTTCGAACTCTTAAATAAGAATTCCACCCATCTCTTTGATCATAATTATTATCATCTGGGTCTTCATACATATATACAACTGCGTAAGCACCCGCTTGATTCATAGCAGTTCTGGGGTATCTATAATTCATTAAACCATCAGATTTAACAGTTACTTCTCCACCGTTTAATACTCCACCACTGTCAACTAATTGCTTAAATATTCCCCAGTTACCTGTAGCTTCATCGAAACTTTCCCAAGTAATTACATAATTAGAAGAATCATCAATTGCGATAGTAGGATTTTGCTGAGTACCAGCAGTAGTCGTATTTATAATTGTCTCACTCCCTATAGGATTTATTTGAGCAATTAAATTACTAGAAATCAAGAGTCCAAAAACCCACGAAACAATATTTATTTTTTTATGCAACATACTTGTAAATTAAAGTAGTGAATAGCTTCGTTAAATTACTTTACAGTCTGTGTATTACTTACACTTGTGTTGTCTCCGTTTTGAACAGCATCAATTTTAGCTTCTAAAACATTCATTTGCTTTTGCATTTGAATGAAAGCCTGCTGGTATTTGTCAATCACGTTTTTCTGAGAAGTGATTTCTTCTTTTTGAGCTTTGATTTGAGCACTCAATTCTTGAGTTGCTTTTACCAATGGAACTACAAATTCAGCATATCTAATTCCGTAAATTTCAGTTGTACTGTCTTCTGGAACTTTCACTCCACTAAAGTCATAACCTAAATCAGTTGCTGCTTTCTCAACCTCCTGGGCTATAAACCCAGTAGAAACTATTTCCTTAGCATCTTTATCAACTGTTGAAGTCTTACCAAAAAACGCATCAATTTGATCTCCGTTTAAGTTATAAGTAACTGGACGAAGTTTATTAATAAATCCTAAACCAGGAACATTCTCCTGAACATTAGATTTGAACCTCCCATCAGATGTAGCAGTCCAGTTAACAACACCACCAATTGAAGTGATTGAACTATTCCCTATATAAACTTCATTGTTAGAAGAAGCACTTGCTCCTTTTCCAATTGCAATACTATTTTCTCCAGTAACGCTCGCATCAGCTCCGATTGCGATACTATTATTTCCTGTAACTGTAGCATTTCTACCAAAAGCAAGTGATGAATCACCAACTACTCTAGTATATGCTCCGATTCCAATTCCATCAACTCCACCTGTATAAGCATCGTGACCTATTGATATTGCTCTATTAGCAGCAATAGTATCTCTGTAACCTATTCCTATCCCCTCATCTCCCGATGTACTAGCATAAGCTTGATACCCAACTAAAAAAACATTATTATTATTGTCGTTTTTCACATAAGTACCTGCTACAAAGTTCTTACTTCCTTTAGTATATGCACCATACCCCAAGATAACGTTATCATCATTCCAAACATCTTGTTCTGCACCTAAAAAACTATTTCGGTTTACAGTTGTTGCATTAAACTTAGAGAATGTTCCCATTCCTGTATTGTAAGTTCCTTGCCTGTTAGTATATCCAGCATATGCTCCAACATATGTATTAAAATCTCCATTTACTGCTGAACCAGTTGCGTTATTTCTATTGTTATCCCAACCAGTATAAGCTCCAACAAATGTTGTATATGAAGAATGCTCTGTTGCTGCTCCTGCTGCAGCTCCTAAAGCTGTATTCCAGCTTCCAGTTCCACAATCCGTTAAAGAAGAATCTCCAATTCCTGTGTTGTGGTGACCAGATTTATTATCATATCCTGATTCGTTTCCAACAAATGTACATCTATACCCAGTTGTATTTGTTCTACCAGCTGTAGATCCAATAAAAGTGTTATCATCACCATCTGTATTGTTATAACCTGCATCTTCACCCATAAAGGTGTTATCTCTACCAGTTGTATTATACATTCCAGCTGTTTCTCCAACAAATGTATTGTCACTACCAGAAGTATTACTGTAACCACATTGGGTTCCAATAAAAGTATTATCAGTAGCTGTACTATTTAATCCTGCTTGTTTTCCAACAAAAGTATTATCAGTTCCTGTTGTGTTTGCTCTACCAGCATCATGTCCAATAAAAGTATTATCAGCAGCGGTAGTGTTACTAAAACCGGATTGTTCTCCAACAAATGTGTTATTTAAACCTGATGTTGTACTTGTCCCTGCCGAATCACCAATAAAAGTATCATAATCTCCTGAAGTCAGACTTGCTCCTGCGCCAGCTCCAAGTGTTTCATTACCAATTTGAGATTGGACATTTAATGAAAGTGCTATTAGAGTAACAACTCCAGCCGATTTTTGTATAAATTTATTCATCTTGACAGTTTTGTGATTTGTGCAAAAGTAGACATATCCATTCGTAAAGTCAAACATAAAAAGCAATAAATAAATTTGTTAAAACAAGTAACACAATGATTGTTTTAACAAACTTAGTTCTCTCTTACAACGAATTAACTCAAAACCTAATTCTAAAACCGTTTAGGTATATAGAAACCTCAACAATCACATGAATCATGAAAAAGATCCGTAATTTTGAATGATGAAAATAAATTTCAAAATCTTTTTTTCTAAATCAAACTTGATCTATTTGATCATATTTTCATTTTTCGTTCTGGGGATGATTTTCCCAGAATTGTTCTGGGCCACAAACGACCTCTCCTTTTTACCATTTAAAATAGTTATTCCTGTATTAATAATTGTATTAATATATGTTCTTAACAAGAACAGCAAACCACTTTTTTTAATTCCGAAAACCAAAGGATCATTACCTATTTTAGTTCTAGCTACTTTTTCAATGATAGGAATATGTGTTTTATTCCCAATATCATTTGACTTTTATGGAGATGCATTTTATATAAAAAAGACACTTGAAGGTTATGCAAACATCTGGGATCCGAATGTAACAACACAAATATTTCAACCAGATTGGCTAAGTTCAAAAGTAGGACTTGATTCCTTCTATGAACTTATTTTCATAACAAAATACATTACTGGTGAAGATGGTCGTGGTTCTGTTGCTCTTCTTGAAATTATATTCATGGGAATCTATGCATTTTCATGGATAAAACTAGTCTTGAAAACTATGCCTTCTAGAGCTGGGAAAACAATTTTTTTGATAATAGGTTTTACTGCTCCAATGTTAAATACATACATGGCTCATTTCGAAACCTATGCATTATCGTACACAGCGAATATAGTTTGGTTTGGATTTTTAATTGGATTTTTAATTTCTCCTAAAACTTGGAAACTAATTTTACTGCCATTTTTATTTCTACTTGTTCTTCAGTCGCACATCACCAACTGGATGCATTTCCCAGGATTAATAATTGCTATACTTTGGTACTTTAAGGACAATCACATTTTGTCGCCTCTGTTTAAAAAGCATTTCAATTGGAAAGGGGTTTCATATTTTGTATTTATACCAACTCTCATCGTAGGCGCTTTTGCATACTTTTATGTTTTCGACTCTCATAATGGCCCAAGACTTTATGATCGTATTGATTTTGATGGAACTGTATTCTTACCATTTTTCACCAATGAAAAAACACCATTAGATCTATATAATTTATTTAGTTTCAACCATATTTGGGATTACTTAACACTTTCATTTTTTTGGGGAGCTGGTTTAATATTTATGTTAATATTGGCGCTCACAAAATTTAGGAAACAAATAGAATGGAATCATCCAATTGTAATTTGCACTGGTACTTCATTTACAATTTTATTTGCCATATTTTTCTTTTTAAACCCATTATTGGGTCTTGTAATTGACTGGGATTTATTTTGTACTCCTGGGATTTCAGGTTTGGTTTTTACAATGAGCGCCTTTTCAACACTTAAACAAAAAGAAAATACTGATGATTTGAGTGAATTTGTAAATCCTATAATTCTATTGGGATTTTTAGGTAGTCTGTTTTGGTTTTCTAATAGCAATGCTGAAATCACTCCATACAAAATGCTTTCTTATGGTAAAAGAAATTTTAAAACTTATCGAATTGGGACAAGCACTGAATTATTTGAAACTATAAAATATATCAAAGGAGACAGATCTCTACTTGAATTGGATAAGGTCATCAAGGAATTAAAGCCTTTTGCCATTAAAAACAATGATATGGAATTTGCTAATATTTTATTAGAACGAGCCAAATATCATGCGAAGGTTAAAGATTTCCTTAAAGCAAAGCAAACGCTTGTAGATGCTTTTTCATACAATCCATTATCCTTCAATATCAGATTCGAATTAATTAAAACTAATTTCTCTTTAAATAAGTTTGATGAAGCACTTCAACAATGTATTTATTTGATTAAAAAAAATCATAACAAAAAACAGAAAATAACCCGAATGGCTATCCATATTGCAATAGCTGGAAAACAATTTCAGGAAGCAGCTAATCTTTCCCTCTTTTATAATAAAACATGGGGAGACAATCTTGTTATTAAAGAAATTGAAATACGATTGGCAAAGGGAGAAGCAATAGATAAATTGATTGATTTATTTCAACAAAACAAATAATTCTAATTTGATATGAATATCCAATTTATGACTCCGTCTAATTCTCGAAAACCGCTATTAATAGTTGCGTTACTTATTTGGTGTTTTTTCTTAATGGGAGAAATTAGTCCTAATGCTTGGTGGGGGACACATTTCATTCATTTCCTTTCCCCAATTCCTAAATTTTTAATTTTCGGAATTAGCCTCTTAGTGATAGTATTTGGACATATTATCCTTTCAGAGAAACATGTGAAATACTTTAACCTTAGTAACAAGTCTATTATTTTCATTGCAGTCCTAGGAACTATTTCATTTTTAAATTTTCCAGTAGAACAAGATTTTTAT
>CAWVWF010000163.1:0-8170 GCA_963933885.1 uncultured Flavobacteriales bacterium
GGAATCTAGACGTCTCTTATTATTTTCAATTGAATCAAAAGTTTGGATGATCAATATTTATGGCGAATAGCAGTCCGCTTTTTTGGACTATAAATCAGTAATGCATCGTGATTTACACAGAAGGCAATAGGATAGGATAGAGCCATTCTAGGTTATAGCCTTACCAAACTTATAAGCACAAAAAAAGGGTTAGAAATTAATCTAACCCTTTTTAATATTGTTTTGAGTAAACTATTTTACTGCTTCAACAACAGCTTTGAAAGCCTCAGGATTGTTCATTGCTAAATCAGCAAGAACTTTTCTGTTTAATTGGATTCCTTTAGTACTTACTTTACCCATGAATTCTGAGTAAGATAATCCATGAGCTCTAGATCCAGCGTTAATTCTCTGAATCCAAAGAGCACGAAAAGATCTCTTTTTGTTTTTTCTGTCTCTGTACGCATACGAAAGAGCTTTTTCAACTGCATTCTTAGATACAGTCCAAACATTCTTTCTCCTACCAAAGTAACCTTTGGCAAGTTTCATGGTACTTTTTCTTCTAGCTCTTTTAGCTACACTGTTTACCGATCTTGGCATAATTTTTAAGTTTTTTGGTGCTTAGTGGTCTTTCAACGCTTTTAACTAATCACCAGGTTCAACAATCAACCGATTGATTTCTGTAATAATTCAAATTCTGGCACTAACTATTTTCCAATAGTTAACATCGATTTAACTGAACCTGCATTAGTCTTGTGAACTAATCCTGTTTTAGTTAAGTTACGCTTTTGCTTAGTCCCTTTCTTAGTTAAGATGTGAGACTTAAAAGCATGCTTTCTTTTGATCTTTCCAGATCCGGTAAGCTTGAATCTCTTCTTCGCACCGGATTTTACCTTCATTTTAGGCATAACGCTATATTAATTAAATAAACAATAAATTACTTTTTCACTTTTGGAGAAATGATCATATTCATCTTCTTTCCCTCCATTTTTGGCAATAATTCTACTTTACCAATTTCCTCAAGTTCTTGAGCAAATTTTAATAAAAGAATTTCACCTCTATCTTTAAAAACAATAGTCCTTCCTTTAAAGAAAACGTAAGCCTTAACTTTCGATCCTTCTTCTAAGAATTTCTTAGCGTGATTAAGTTTAAAGTTAAAATCGTGATCATCCGTGTTAGGACCAAAACGAATCTCTTTAATAACAACCTTTACAGTTTTGTTCTTAATCTCTTTTTGTTTCTTTTTTTGCTGATATAAAAACTTTTTATAATCACAAATCTTACAAACGGGTGGAGCTGCTTTCGGCGAAATTTCCACTAGATCTAGTCCTAAATCTTCAGCGATTTTTAAAGCCGCAGGAGTATCATGTACACCTTGCTCAACATTATCACCAACTAAACGAACCTCAGGTACACGAATTTTATCGTTTATCCTGTGTGGATCTTCTTTTTTGAAAGGTCTTCTACCTCTATTACCTCTTCTAGGATTCATTAATTATAATTAGTTATACATTTATTACTTTCTCAACTTCTTTGTTGATGTGTTCGATGAAATCAGCATTAGTCATTTCTCCTAATTCTCCTTCACCATGTTTTCTTGCGGCAACAGTCCCATTTTCAACCTCTTTCTCTCCTAAGATGATCATGTAAGGTGTTTTTTTCATCTCCGTATCACGGATTTTTTTACCAACAGTCTCACTTCTATCGTCCACAAGGGCGCGAATATCGGAATTATTTAGGAGATATGAAAGTTCTTGAGCCGCCTCATTGAATTTATCACTAACAGGAAGTATTGCAACTTGCTCTGGAGCTAGCCATAATGGGAACTTCCCAGCAACGTGTTCAATTAAAATTGCACAAAATCTTTCTAAAGATCCGAAAGGAGCACGGTGAATCATTACCGGACGATGTTTTTTGTCATCATTTCCTTTGTATTCTAGCTCAAATCTCTCTGGTAAATTGTAATCTACCTGAATTGTTCCAAGTTGCCATTTTCTTCCAATAGCATCTTTAACCATGAAATCTAGTTTAGGACCGTAAAAGGCCGCTTCACCATATTCAACAACTGTATTTAAACCTTTCTTAGCTGCTGATTTGATAATCGCATCTTCAGCTAATTTCCAGTTTTCGTCAGAACCGATATATTTTTCTTTATTCTCTGGATCTCTTAATGAAACTTGAGCAACGTAATCATTGAATCCAAATACTCTAAATACGTATTGAACTAGTTCGATTACTTTTTCAAATTCTTCATGTAATTGATCTGGCCTACAGAAGATATGTGCATCATCTTGAGTAAATCCTCTTACACGCGTTAAACCGTGTAATTCTCCACTTTGCTCATATCTATATACAGTACCAAATTCAGCATATCTTACTGGTAAATCTTTATAAGATTTAGGTATTGCTTTGAAAATCTCACAGTGGTGAGGACAGTTCATTGGTTTCAATAAAAACTCTTCACCATCAGCTGGAGTAGTTATTGGTTGAAATGAATCAGCTCCGTATTTTTCGTAATGCCCACTACATACATATAACTCTTTGTTTCCTATATGAGGAGTGATAACAGGAAGGTATCCTGCTTTCTTTTGAGCATTCTTTAAGAATCCTTCTAAACGTTCTCTTAATTGAGCTCCTTTAGGTAACCATAATGGTAAGCCTTGACCAACTCTTTGAGAGAATGTAAATAATTCTAATTCTTTTCCTAATTTTCTATGGTCACGCTTTTTTGCTTCTTCAAGCATTACTAAGTATTCCTTAAGCTCTTTAGCTTTTGGGAAAGATACTCCGTATAAACGTGTTAACTGTGGACGAGTCTCATCTCCTCTCCAATAAGCACCAGCAGTACTCATTACTTTTACAGCTTTGATTACACCTGTGTTTGGTATATGAGGTCCTCTACATAAATCTGTAAAACCTCCTTGAGTATAAAAAGTAATTGTACCATCATCTAAACCTTCAAGAAGTTCTAGTTTGTACTCATCATCTTTCTCAGTGAAATAGGATACAGCGTCTGCTTTGCTAATTTCTTTTCTTTCAAAACTATTTTTCTGACGAGCAAGCTCAATCATTTTGTCTTCAATCTTCTTGAAGTCTGCTTCAGAAATAGTTTTTCCACCTAAATCTATATCGTAATAGAAACCAACTTCAATAGCAGGTCCGATTGCGAATTTAGTATCAGGGTAAAAGTGTTGGATTGCTTCAGCCATTAAATGGGCAGAAGAATGCCACATAGTTTCCTTACCTTTTTCGTCGTTCCAGGTTAATAATTTCACAAGAGAACTTTCAGTAATTGGTCTGTTTGAATCCCAAACTTCACCATTAACTTCAGCAGATAATACATTTCTTGCTAAACCTTCACTAATACTCAATGCTATTCCATGTGCAGAAATACCAGATTCGTATTCGCGAACACTCCCATCAGGTAAGGTAATATTAATCATTTTTACACTTTTTAATTACAATGTGCAAAATTACTAATTAATAGTTGAATGGAAGAGGCTTTATTGACTTTTGAAATTAAAAACTTTAAACAATCCAGTGTGAGATATCGGGCTTGATGATATTATCTAGCTTTTTAATTTCAGGATTGAATTCCTGCTCAAGAGTTTGTTTAGTTGCTGGGTTTAATTTGGATCTATTAGTAACCTCTAAGTTTCCGAAATAAATTTTGTCCACTAACTTTTTACGTAGACTTTTAAAAGGAATTAAGAATCTGAAAATTGCTATCTGACTTTTACCTGCTTTCTTAATAAAGTGATTTATCTTTTTGGATTTTACAGACTTGTTTTCATTCTGTTTTGTAAAATCATAATTCTCAAAATGAGAAAGACTTAAAAACGATTCTAATTCTTGAAGAAAAAGAGCAGGATTGTTCTTTAAGTTTTCTTGTAAACCAACCCATATGTTTTCAGGACCTAGTTCATCTTGGAATTTCTGAACACGAGGGTAATATGATGCAGTGTCTTTATAGAACACAGTTCTAGGCGGGTCTACATCTTTCGGGAGGTTCTTTCCTGTTTTCCTTTGTTCTTCAAGTTCTAAGGCATTTTCAAATGATAAAACATCTTCATTTGCATCAACAATATTCTGACTATGTAATGAATATGCTACTTCAGTTGGATTTCTTAAAAGAATAACTATTTTGGGTTTTATCCCTAAAGCTTTTAATTCTTCAAAAATTGTATCAGAATACAAATACCAAACTGAAGCATCTCCATTTAATCCTCTATTAGAAAAGTAGCTTTGATAATTTTCAATTGTTGGTCGTTCAGCTGTATATTGTAAATCTTTTCCGAAATAATGAATTTCTTTCGGGCTTGTATTCACATCGGGATGCTGTGAGATATAATAATGTAAAGAAGTTGTCCCGCATTTAGGAGCTCCAACAATTAAGAAGTGTGGAAGTAAATCTTTATTCATTAAAATATGGTTGGATTTAAACCTGTTTTTCGTTGCACAAAAATAAGCATTAAAACGTTCCAAACAATCATTGCAACTGCAGTTGATATTGCAGCACCTTCAATTCCGTATATAGGGAGAAGTAGGTAGTTTAAAATAACGTTAATAATAATACTAGCAATTATACTTGTAATTGCAAGCTTCTCTAACTTCGCCATTGTTAAAATATAACCAACTGAACCTGTAGCAACATTAATTAATTGACCTATGATTAATATGACCATACTTGTATATCCAAGCGCATAGTTTTCAGTTTCCTTTCCGAATAAACTAAGTAAATGTTTTCCTAATACTATTATAACAATGGAAATAAGAGCACTTACCAAAAATGCTTTTCTAATATTAGGTTTTAATAAAACCTCTAGCTTATTTGTTTCTTCATGGTTGTTAAAGTGTTTAGCAATTAATGGAACCATCACCGAGTTGATAATCACTAATCCAAAAGCTGAAAATGCTGCGAATTTAAAAGCAATAATATATACTGCGGTATCCGACGCTGTTAAATGTTTACTGATCATTACAACATCGATTCTTTCATTTATCGTGTATAATAAACCGATTGGTAATAGTGCTAGAGCTTGTTTAAACCATTGAGGCTTGTCTATTTTTTTAGAAGGTGTAGGAAGATTCTTTTTTGATTGAATCGCTGAAGGAATAATTAAGACTCCAAGGGTGATGAGTAATGTAATGAGTAAATGATATGCTTTGGTTTCGAAAGCAGTAAAGTAAAATATAGTACAAACTAAAAGTAAAGTTAAAGGGCGAAATAAAACTTCAGGAAGGATAGACCAATATACTTTGTTTTGACCTTGTAATAAGGCCCTGTAGTAGGTGAGTAGCGCGTAAATTGGGAGCAGTAACAATGCAGTATATAAACCGGAGAAATCTGTTAAACCATTTACCCAGTTTAAATTTAAAACGCCGTAACTCCATATTCCTGCAAAACAAATACTACCAATCGCTATTGTAGAAAGTGCCTGGTAATTGTATTGTTTAAGTGATGTTTTATTTAGTTTAACAGCTTCTCTTTGAATTAGGGACTGATACCCTAATGGAATAACAACCATTCCTAAGGTAATGATAGCGTTATAGTATTGAAAGAAACCTACTTCTTCTAATGATAGTATTTTAGTAATAAACCAATTGAAAATAAAACTTAACCCAAGTCCAAAAGCAAAAATTCCAGCAGTTCCTGCTAGTAGTTTATTTAGAGCTGATATTTTTTTTAGTTTATTCAATTAGATAGATCTATAAATATCATCGAATTCTTTTCCAATTTTATCTAAACTGAAATTATCAATTGCAAATTGTCTGATTGTGTTTTTATCCCAACTTTTCTTAATCGTAAAGTCCATTGCTTCTAAAAGCTCTTGTTCGTTTTTAGATTGAATTAAAACTCCATTAGTTTTATTTATGATTTCACTAATTCCTCCAACATTTGTAGATATTACGGGAACGCCACAAGCAAAGCTTTCAACGATTACACATGGAAGGTTTTCGTAATTACTAAACAGAATTAAACCATAAGATCTATTAAGATGATCTGACAATACATCTGCGGGAACTCGACCAATTAAATTTACTTTATTTGATAGATTCAATTGTTTGATTTCAGATCTAATCTCTGCTTCATCATTACCACCACCAGCGATCGTTAATTCAACATTATGATTTGATTTAGAGAATTTATCAAAAGCTTTAATAATACCCGATATGTTTTTCTGATCATTTTCCAAATCAGCAATAACCATAAATTGGTTTGGAGTAGTAGGGGCGAAAAGGAATTTATCTGTATCAACTACATTTCTTATAACCTTATGTTTTTTACCTAAACCTTTTTCAATTAAAGCCTTCTCGAGATCTGTGCTAACAGGTAAAAGGTATTCCGCATTATTTGCGATGTTAGGTATGAAAAACTTTAATTTCTTACTGTTTTCATAACGACCATCAAGATTAGTATATCCTGTCCAATGTTCTGTTATTACATAGGGGATAGTCCTTTTATTTTTCCAGTTCAAACCAACAACCCCAACAGGGTCCATTACATTGCAATGAACGATATCTGGTTTGAAGCCTTTTTTAGTTAGTTGCTCTAGTCCCTGATCGTAAGTATTTAATAATCTCTTAAATTTTAAATAAGTACTAATTAAGGGAAGTGATGTTTTTACTTTTGGATAAGAAATAATCATCTCTTGAATTCCATTGTTGTCAAATTCGTCAATCTTAATATCTCTAATGTTATCGTCTCTTTTTGCAATTAAAACTTTAACATTATTATACTTAGAAGCAGCAATAGCATGCCGTCTAACAAAGATTCCTAAAGTAGGATCTTCTTCGTTAGGGTACCAACTAGATATAAACAATATGTTCTTTTTATTCACATTGTAAATATACTTGAAAGATTACGCTTAGCTAAATCAAATACTACAAATTATAAGAGAAGATATGTGAATGTTATTTTTCGAAATTTAAATTACTTGGAGGTGATAAAGTTTCATTATTATCCATGACTGAGATTACTTCAAACTTAACATCATTCAGCCAAATTTTTCCATTCCCATTTAACAACGCACCAAAGTTTAGAGTTTTCGAAGTTTCAGGTACATTCATTAGTATAGAGTATTCTGTCCAATCAGTTGTGCCTTCAATTGGCCTATCACTCATATTATTAAAACCTAATGTCGTTTCAGTAGTTTCTCCATCAATCCTCAACCATAGTCCAGCCCATTTTTTAACTTTCTCTGTTTTGATTGAAGCTGTTATTTTAATTTTTTTTCCAAGATAACTTGTTGCATTGCAAGTTTGCATTACTGTACTGAATCCTTTGATTGATTTCTTGACTGATTGAAGATAGGCGGATTTACTTCCTGTTTTAAATTCTTTATCATCAATACCTGAAATATAGGATTCTGGAGAATCACCAGCTTTAAACCAATTGTTGATAGAGTTCTTGTTTATAGTGAAAGATGTTAATCCTATTAATATAAGAGCAGCAAATGTGTTTTTCATATTGGAATAACCCAATAGGAGGGTAAAGTCATATTATTCTATTTCAACTATAATTAACTCCATATCATATAGTTCAGATTCATTAATGGAGGCATTACAATTCATGCCGCCTGAAACTGTGTAAATTCTTAATGTGTCTATTCCTTTAGTAAAAGCTTTAAATCTATAAGCACTTACTGAGGTACATCCTTCACAATCTTCATCTTGTTCTGTGATAGCTGTACTATTAATGAACTCTAGATGCTTTGCATTGTCTTTAGTTATCAAACATCTATTACAACAAGAGTTGACATCATAATATAGCTCTAATGAATCTCCAATTTCTATTTTATAATACGCTTTGTTTTCATAATTAGAGCAACTCATTATTATAAAACCAATCAATGAAATTGCAATAAACTTAGTCAACCTAAATCTTAGAATTAGGTATTCTAATTTTCTCAACAAGTTCTTGGATTTCCAATGGAGGTGGAGGTGTAAACATAGAAACTGTAATTGTAACAGCAAAGTTTACTAACATACCAAGTGAACCAATTCCTTCTGGAGAAATACCGAACCACCAGTTTTCTTTAATTGCACCGGCTGCATCAGAATTGAAATAAAGTATATATGCAACTGTTATTGTCATACCTGAAAGCATTCCTGCAATAGCACCTTCTTTATTGATTCTTTTACTGAAAATACCCAAAACTAAAATCGGGAAAAATGATGCAGCAGCAAGTCC
>CAWVWF010000164.1:0-8137 GCA_963933885.1 uncultured Flavobacteriales bacterium
CATTGAAATCAACAACCTGCTTATCAAGAACGAGTTGACTAAAGCCTGAAACATCACCCCATGGAACCTTGTTTGAATTGATGTCAAGTTGTTCTTTAATAAGAATTCTAGCAACTTCAGGGAAAGTAGTGCAATTGGAATTTGCAAGTTCATTTATTAAGCTTGTTTTTCCCGTACTTGGTCCACCTGTAATTACAATTCGAATCATTAAAATATAGTTTTCATCATTCTCAACTTCAATTAGCAAAGATTTTACTATTTGAAAAACAAAGGTGAGGCGATTGATGCTCTACCACAAAATAAATAATTTTAATGACTTTAGCCAAAACTTGAAATCAAATAATAAAAAGCTTTTAACGGAAAATAGAAAAAGAGCTACGAAAATATAAATGTTCGAAATATATCAAAATAAAAGATGTAGAATTGTACTTGTAAAAAAAACGAACCATATGAACCAAAGATCCCTTTTTAAATCAGTTACAATTTTATTGTTAATGTCTGTTTTCGTAGCGTGTAATCCGAAACAGGAATCAACTAAAACTTATGTGAATCCTGAGTTTAGTACTTATGTAAGTGCCTTCTCATCAGGTCAGATTTCAAGGGAATCTATCATCAAGGTTGTTTTAACACAATCCATAGATACATCTAAATATAAAATAGGGGAAGCATTACCGGAAGGGTTGTTTGATTTTTCTCCAAATATGGACGGGATAGCAAAGTTTACAGATCCATTTACTATAGAATTTACACCTGAAGAATGGTTTAATTCAGAAACGAATTACAAGGTTGAATTTAGTTTAGATGAAATTCAAAAAGTACCAGATGGTTTTAGTGAATTTGAGTTTGATTTCACAACACCGATTTTAGACTATAATATCAATTTTAAAGGGTTTGATAAGAATAGTACATACGAAGTTTTAAACCTGTCAGGAGTAGTCGTTTTCTCTGATGTAATAGATACTGCAAAACTAGCAACACTTCTAAAAGTGAGTACAGATAACAAAGTTAGTTGGAGAAATACAGGTGATAATGTTTACGATTTTGCGATCCAAAAAATCAAACGTAAAAAAACTAGTTATTCTACAGAGATTAAATTCGATGGTTCATCTTTTGGAATTGATAAGCAAATTGCAAAATCATATACAATTCCAGCTTTAGGAGATTTTAAGGTTACGGATGTAGAAGTAGACAATGGGATTGAGCAATCAATAACAATTTATTTTTCTGATCCACTTTCTAAAAAAGGTAAGATTGAAAGTTTTATTTCTGTTGATGGAGATAAGAATTGTAAAGTTGTTGTGTTAGGGAATGAAGTTAAAGTTTATCCATCTAGAAGAATTAACGGTGAGAAGAAGCTTTTAATTGAGGCTGGTGTTAAGAATTCGAAAGACTATGGGATGACTAAACCTCAGGAGTTTATGCTGAGCTTCTTCGCTATTAAACCTCAGATTGAATTATTAGGTAAAGGAACTATACTGCCAAGTGCACAAAAAGGGTTGTTATTTCCTTTTAGAGCTGTAAATGTTAATTCTGTAGTTGTTAGTATTACTAAGGTTTATACAGATAATATTGGTCAGTTTTTACAGGTGAATGAATTGTCTGGAACGTACCAACTACACAGAGTTTCTAAGAAAGTACTTAGAAAAAGAATATCATTAAAGTCGTTATCAAATGTAAACTTGTCTGAATGGAATGACTTTCATTTAGATCTAAGCGAATATGTAAATGTTGATCCAGGTGCGATTTATAGAATCGAATTAAGGCTTGATAAACGAGGGAGTAATTTCCCTTGTAAGGATGCTTCAAAAGAGGATGACTTAACAGAGATTGAAATGCAAAATTCAATAGATGACTGGGATGATGAATCTACCTCAAGAGGATATTACTATGATGATTACGATTACTATACTTATTACGGTAATTCAAATTACGATTATTCTCAAAAAGAAAACCCATGTAATAATTCCTACTATAGATACAAGGCAGTTAGTAAGAACATTCTTGCAAGTAATTTAGGAATTACTGTTAAAGCAGGAACTGATAGAAAGTATCATGTATATGTTTCTGATTTATTAACTGTTCAGCCAATGGGGCATGTTGAAGTTGAGTTGTTGGATTACCAGCAACAAGTTGTGGGAAGAGCTACGACGGATGGAAGTGGAATGGTTGCAATTTCGCCGAAGAGGAAACCATTTTTAGTGATCGTTAAAAATGGAGATAAGCGAGGATATTTAAAAATCAGAAATGGTTTGAGTCTTTCTACAAGTAAGTTTGAGACAAGTGGTCAAACAAACAGAGACGGTGTTAAGGGGTTCCTATATACAGAAAGAGGAGTACGTCGTCCAGGAGATTCTATTTATGTAGGATTTATGATTGAAGATCAAAATGGGAAAATTCCAGATCTTCATCCAGTACATTTTGAGTTGGTTAACCCGAAAGGGAAGACAATGAAGAAGCAAGTATTGATTGGGAATAAAAACGGAATTTATGTTTTTAAAACTAAAACTGATATCGATGATCCAACTGGTAGTTGGGGGTGTAGAGCCAAAATTGGAAATGCTTCGTTTTACAAAGAAATCAAAGTAGAATCTGTTAAGCCCAACAGACTGAAGATCTTATTAGACTTTCACCAAAAGATAGTAACTAAAAACAAAGCACCTAAAGCTGATTTAGAAGTTAAATGGTTGCATGGTGCTATTGCAAGAGATTTAGATGCGAAAGTTGAGATGCATTTAGAAAGCTCTTATGGAGACTTTAAAGATCACAAAGATTATGTTTTTAAAGATCCATTATATTCTTATTCATCATCAGATCAAATTGTTTTTGAAGATAAGATTGATAACGACGGTAAAGCTTCGTTTAAACCTAAGTTTGAGGTAGGTGAGTTTGTACCAGGAATGTTAACAGCATTTTTCAAAACAAGAATATTTGAAAAAACAGGTGATTTTAGTGTAGATAAGTTCTCCGTAAAATTCTCTCCTTACGATTCTTATGTAGGTGTAGCTATTCCAAAAGGAAGTGGATGGGGGAATGTACTTGAAACGGGGAAGGATCATCAAATAGGTGTTGTTGTCGTGGATGAAAAAGGTAAAGCACTTGATAGAAAAGGGGTGAAAGTAAAAGTTTATAGAATTGATAGAAACTGGTGGTGGGATAACTACAATAGAGATCTAGCGAGTTATATCAACCGTTCTAGTACTGAATTGATTATTGATTCCGTAATGGACATTAAAAAGAAAGGTTCTTATTTCAAAATGAGAGAAGAGTATCCGAATTGGGGAAGATATTTAATTAGAGTTACTGATCCTGTAAGTGGGCATAGTTCTGGAAAGTTAATCACTGTTGATTGGCCTTATTGGAGAAGAGCATCTAGAAACAATCAAGATTTTGCCACAATGTTAAACTTCCAAAGTAATAAGAAATCTTATGCTGTTGGTGAAGATATTAACGTTTCATTCCCAACTAGTGGAAAAGAAAAAGCGTTAGTAACGATTGAAACGGGTACTTCTGTAATCAAGTCTTTTTGGGTAGAAACTACAGAAAAGCAAACTGAGTTTAATATCAAGGCTTCGAAAGAAATGGCGCCTAACATATATGTAAGTATTTCACTTTTACAGAAACATGGAAATACAGGTAATGATTTACCAATAAGGATGTACGGGACTATTCCTGTAGGTGTAGAAGATCCAAACTCTCACTTAAATCCTTTAATTGATTTGGCGAAAGAGATTAGACCAGAATCAACAGCAAGTATCGGTGTAAGTGAAAAGGATGGTAAAGAAATGTACTATACATTAGCAATCGTAGATGAAGGATTGTTAGATCTAACGAGGTTTAAAACTCCAAAACCTTGGAAGCATTTTTATGCTAAACAGGCTTTGGGAGTTAAGACTTGGGATATGTACGATCAGGTTATCGGAGCATATGGAGCACAATTAAATAAAATTTTAGGTATTGGTGGAGATGGATCCAATGCAAAAAAAGGTGGTAAGAAGGCGAATAGGTTTAAACCGATGGTGCGTTTCTTAGGAGAGTTTAAATTAAAGGCTGGTGAAAAAGTAGTTCACAAAGTTAAGATTCCAAATTACATAGGATCTTGTAGGGTGATGGTTGTTGCAAGAAGTAACAAATCTTATGGTTCTGCTGAGAAATACGTAAAAGTTAAGAAGCCATTAATGGTACTGGCTACTTTACCAAGAGTATTAGGGCCGAATGAAGAGGTTAATTTGCCTGTGAATGTTTTTGCTTTAAAGGAGAATTTAGGGAAGGTTAAAGTTACTATTGAGAGTAACGAATTTTTACAGTCTGTTGGTCCAAAAACCAAAAGAATAAACTTCAAGGAATCAGGAGATCAAATCGTATTGTTTCCTTTAAAGGTTTCTAAGAATATTGGAATTGGAAAAATTAAGGTAACGGTAACAAGTGGTAAGGAATCTGCTAAGCATGAAATTGAAATAGATGTTAGGGCTCCAAATCCTGAGGTGACTGATGTAATTGAAGTGGCTATTAATCCAGGGAAGTCTTGGAGTGGTGAACTTAAGTATCCTGGGATGGATGGAACAAATTCAGGAGCATTTGAAGTTTCTAGTTTCCCTTCTATTAATATTACAGGTAGACTAAGGTATTTGATTCGTTACCCTCATGGATGTATCGAGCAGACTACATCTTCTGTATTTCCTCAGTTACATTTAGGTAATGTTGTTGAGTTGAATGATATCCAGAAAGTTAAAATCATTGAAAACATAACTAAAGGAATTTCTAGAATCACAAAATTTCAAACTTCAGAAGGAGGTTTTAGTTACTGGCCTGGAGATCCTGATCCAAGTGAATGGGGAAGTAATTATGCTGGTCATTTCTTATTAGAAGCTAAAGCAAAAGGATATAAAGTACCAAGCTACTTAATAAGTAACTGGTTGACTTATCAAAAGAGAAAGGCGAAACGTTGGAATTATGGAGGAGATAGATATTACAACTATACTATTCAAGCATATAGATTATACGTGTTGGCTTTAGCTGGTTCACCAGATTTCAGTGCAATGAATCAATTAAAATCTAAGACTAATTTGAACTCAACTTCGAAATGGAGATTAGCTGGTGCTTATGCATTAGCTGGACAAGCTCAAGTAGCAAATGAGATCATTGAGAAATTAAATACGGATGTTGCTGATTATAGAGAGTTAAGTTATTCTTATGGATCAGGAACAAGAGATAAAGCTATGATATTAGAGGTTTTAACTGAAATGGGTAAACGTGGAAGAGGTGCCACTTTAGCTAAAGATATTGCTGGTAGAATGAATAGTAGGAGATGGATGAGTACTCAAACAACGGCTTACAGTTTATTGGCTTTAAGTAAGTTTTTAGGGGAGTCTGAGAAAGGTAAGATGATGCAATTTAATTACTTGCTTTCAGGGAAGTCTCAAAATGAAGTGAATGCTAAGATTCCAGTTTATAAGAAAGAATTCAATCCTAAAAAAGATAAGAAGTTGACAATTAAGAATACTGGAAAGTCGGTGTTGTTTGTTAAAGTTAGTCAGAGTGGAACTCCAGATCAAGATGATCGTTCTGCGACTAACAATAATGTTAAAATGACTATTGTGTACAAGAATATGGATGGTGGTGTTATTTCACCTGATTCGATAGAACAAGGGACTGATTTTAAAGCAGAGGTTACTTTATATAATCCCGGTGTTAAAGGTTACTTGAGAGAGATGGCTTTAAATCAAATCTTTCCTTCAGGATGGGAAATCCATAATAGTAGAATGGATATGTATAATAGTGAAGAAGGGAATAGGGCTGACTATAAGGATATACGAGATGATCGAGTTTATACTTATTACAAGTTAGGTACGGGAAGTAGAAAGACTTTCGTTGTAAAGCTTAATGCAGCTTATAAAGGGAAGTTTTATTTGCCAACTGTAGAAACAGAAGCAATGTATGATAACTCAATTAATGCAAGAACACCTGGTAAGTGGGTAATTGTTAAATAAGAAATGGGAAGGCTTTGATTTCAATGAAAATGAAATTAAAGTCTTCCTGTTAATTTATAAGAAATGTATCCTATCATTTCATGACCTAAATGATTCCAACCTGAAAAAGTACCGATATTGGGAATAAGGCAATGTTGGAACTCAAACTTTCTAGGGCCTGATTTTCTGTTAGTAGATAAGTAATCACATTCAATTCCTTGCTTTTTAAAACAAGCTAAACTTCTTCTCATATGTAAGGAAGAAGTAATTAACAAGATGTTTTTTGAATCGAGGTCTTTAAATGATTTAGCTAGACCTTCTTTTGTGTAAAGTGCGTTTTGATAAGTATTCTTTGATTCGTTTTCAAAATGAAATTTTTTGGTTGAGAAACCTATTGAGTTAAGGTATTTGATTATCATATCTGCTTCTTTATTTTCAGGATGATAAACATCTCCACTTCCTCCAGAAAAAAATATATTATCCAAACTCTTCTCTTTCAATAATGGTAGGGCTTGTAATAACCTGTCTGAATTACCATTAAACTGCATTATCTTATTTTTCGCATCGTAGTTTATCATTCCTGATAGTACAACTCCAATATCATAATGATTTTGTCTTGCATTGTTCTGAGGCATTTCCCATAATCTACTTACTTCGTCAAGAATGAAACTATTTCCAAATACAAATACAAAGATAATTGAGATAGATAGTAGCTTCTTTCGTTTCACACCGCTTTGAGTTTTTAAAGCCCATATTAGTAGAATTATTAAATAGGTAAATGGAGAAACAAGAAAACTTAATATTTTTGAAAGGATAAAAAACATATGGTTATTTTAAATCTGATTTTAAAAGACTTGTTATGTCGGGACGTTGAGGTTGGTTTAAAAATGGATATTCAACTTTAGATAGATATAGTCCATTAGGAAGGGCAGGAGCCTTTTTATCTAGATCCTTTTTGTTTGCAAGCATACTTTCAAATTCTTCAACTGAAATTTCTCCAGTTCCAACTTTTAAAAGAAAGTCTACTATTATTCTTATCATTCCTCTCAAGAATCGATTTGCTGTAATTGAAAATCTGATTCTAGTTCCATCTTCGTTCGCGAATAATTGAGCTGACTTAACATCACATAATGTGTGATTGTGTAAATCTGCTCTTTTACAATATGCTCTAAAATCTTTATGTTGAGTAAGAGTTGTAACAGCCTTTTTCATCGCTTGGATATCTAAACTCTCCAAGTTGTAATAGGAGCTGTATCCAAATAAAATAGGGTCTTCATACAAGTGTATGAAGTAATCATAAGTTCTCCAAGTAGCATCAAATCTTGCATGCTGTCGTTCCTCAACTTCTATAACATCATAAACTACAATTCCATCAGGAAGGTGCTTGTTGATGATGAATTTTAAATCAAAAGTTAGGGGAGAATCTAAATTAATATGAATGAAGTACTGACTTGCATGAACACCAGCGTCAGTTCTTCCACATCCATATACAGTAACTTCTTTTTTGAAAACACCTTTTAATTTATTCTCAATTACTTCTTGAACCGATATAACATTTGATTGACGTTGCCAGCCTCTGTACTTACTACCATCATAACCAATATGTAAGAAATATCTCATTGAATTTTTCGATCTAAATAATGAAGCAAAAGTAGGTGAATTGACTTTGATTTCGGTGAAAGTCAATAAATTAATTCACTATTTAAAAGAAGTTATATTTTGATTGTTTTAATATGGAAGATTGCAAGCAGAGAAAGAAATATTTATTTCATTAAAAAAATCACTTCTTTTTGGTATTTTATTTACCGTATAATTCTCTATTTTTGTAATATGAGTTCAAAAGGGAAAATACTTGTTGCTTCACCTCGATTTTTATTTCGAGCAGGAGTAGAGTCTGTATTTTCCAAAATGGGTTTTTCTATAATATTAGATTCTAGAACACAGGATGAGTTAGAAAGGAATATTGTTAATAATAATCCAGACTTAGTATTTATTGATAGTAAGGATGGTTGTTTTAAAATTGAGAAAACAATAGCATTTTTAAGTATAACGAAACCTGCAAAAACAATTTTGATTGCTGATGATATTAAAAAAACTCCATGTGAATTGTATTTGAAAGTTGGAGTTCAAGGAATTATTAATTCATCAATTTCAGAAAATGAATTGCATGA
>CAWVWF010000165.1:0-8116 GCA_963933885.1 uncultured Flavobacteriales bacterium
TTGAATTTGTAGGTTCAGCAGATATTAATGATGTTTTCGCATTTTTTATTAGTGGTCCAGGATTTGGAGCTCCCACAAATATTGCAGTCTTACCTGGAACTACTACACCTGTGTCTATTAATAATGTGAATAATGTAACAAACAATTCTTTTTATATTAACAATGGAGATGGTTTTAGCGGGCCTCAATTTTCAGATGCTACTGTTGTTAATTTTGATGGGATAACAGTTAAATTAACAGCAATTGCAAAAGTAACTCCTTGTCAGACTTATCATTTAAGGCTTGTGTTAGCTGATGGTGGTGATGCTAGTTTAGATTCTGGAGTATTCCTTCAAGCTGGTAGTTTAAATAGTAATCCTGCGTTTCAATATACAGATGAACCTACTTTTAATCCATTATCAATTGACACATTAATTTCAGAAGGTTGTTCTAACGGAAAAGTCAAGTTTAAGAGGTATGATGATCTATGGAATCCTTTTATATTAGATTTTAGAGTTTTAGGAACTGCGACTAATGGAGTTGATTATACATTATCAGCCAATCAAGTAAGTTTCCCCGCAAATATTGATGAAGTAACAATTGATATTAATTCGATAGCTGATGTTTTAGTTGAAGGAACTGAATCAGTTATTTTAAGATTTCCAAGCCCATTTATTTGTATTCCAGATTCTATAGATATTATTTATAATATAGTTGATCAAACTCCTTTAGTTACAAATTCAATTACTGGGAGCATAACATGCCCAGTAGATGATTTTGAAATGGAAGCAATTGTTTCAGGTGGTGTTCCTGGTTATGATTTTAGTTGGAATGATGGTACGATTACAAAGAAGAACACAGTATCACCTATTTCTACACAAACCTATTTATATACTGTTACAGACACATGTGGGAATACAAAAGTTGATTCAGGTGTAATTACAGTTCCAAACTTTCAACCTTTAGCAGTTAATGTTTCTAATGATACAGTAGTTTATTGTCCTGGAGTTGAAGTAAACCTTAATGCTAACGGATCGGGAGGTGGTGGAACTTATACATATGCTTGGAGTGTTGGAGGGAGTAGTAGTACTTTAATGGATACAATACTTAACGATGCGGTTTATATTGTAACTGTATATGATAATTGTGGCGATTCAATAAATGGAAATGTTTCCGTAGATCTAGATTATACTGTATTTTCTGTTTCTGGATTTAATGATACAACGATTTGTTATGGAGATTCAGCCTTGTTGTCATCAACAGCTACAGGTGGCGTTAAGCCTTATACTTACGTTTGGGAAACAGGAGATTTAACAACTACAACTACATACAGTGGACTTGTTTCTAAATTTGTATTTATATCAGCAATTGATTCTTGTGGAATTATTCCTGCAAAGGATAGTGTATTTGTAACTGTTCAAAAACCAACGGCAGATTTTGAAATCATTGCTCCAGTTCCTGAAATTCTTGAAATTATCTATTATGAAAATTCTTCATTAGGTAATTCTCTTACATACGATTGGGATTTCGGTAATGGTTATTTATCTATTCTTGAAGATGATGAAACTACTTATCCTGCTGATTCTTTATATACTGTTACTCTAGCAGTTGAAGATGATTTAGGTTGTAAAGATACTATTGTAAAGCAAATACAGATTGATCCACCTTTATACTACTACCTACCAAACAGTTTTACACCAGATGGAGATGGAATTAACGATGAGTTTTTAGGGAAGGGTGTTGGAATTGATAAATTTGAAATTTCAATTTATGATAGATGGGGTATTGAACTTTTTTCAACAACAAATTATAGAGAAGGTTGGGAAGGTAGATATAAGTCAGGTAAATATGTTCCTCTTGGAGTATATGTCTACAGAGTGTTTATAATAGGCGAGTCTGGAGAGGAGATTGAAAAGATAGGGAAAGTAACCCTTCTTAGATAGACTATATTGTAATCTATTTCACTTATAAACTTCTTATTAATTCTTATTTTTGTCACATGGCAAATTTAAAAGACATTATCAATTCTCAAGAAAACGTATTAATTGATTTTCATGCCGAATGGTGTGGACCATGTAAAACATTAGCACCTATATTAAAGTCAGTGAAGGAGGACTTAGGTGATAATATAAGGATTGTGAAAATAGATGTTGATAAACATCAAAGTCTGGCTTCTCAAATGGGGGTTCGTGGAGTACCATCGATGTTTTTTTATAAAAATGGGAAACTACTTAAATCACTATCAGGAGTTCTAACAGGAACTGAAATCAAAAAGCAATTCAATTTGTAATTATGAAACATGTTCTATCCTGGAGTTTGGCTTGTTTAACACTCGGACTTCTTCCATATTCTGAGCCTCATATTTTTGGGAAAATAAAATGGATTTTTGGTGGAGCTGAAGGGATGCAGTTATTGGACTGGTTTGATTTTGTTTTACACGGATTTCCCTGGTTTGGATTATTGATTGTAATCCTTATTACATTAAATAGAAAACCTATCAATATAGGAAACCAAAGTACGTAAAAACACATAGCTAATTGTAGGGGTTATTTTTCACAAAAAACACTTGCACTCTTCTTATTAATTGCTTCTTTTACGAACGCAATGACCTTTACTTATGGTTCTTACTCTGGTAATGGTACTTCTCAAAGTATTACTGGAGTTGGTTTCGAACCTGATATTGTTCTTATAAAAGCTGATCCAGGTTATGAAGCTACAGTTGCTACATCAAGTATGACTGCCGGTTATTCTAAATTACTATCTGGAACAGCAGCATTGTCTACAGGTCATATTACAACTTTAGATTCAGATGGTTTTACTGTCGGTTCTTCAAATCAAGCTAACAAATCAGGCGAGTCATATTATTTTGTTGCTTGGGATGATGATACAGGAATTGATATAGGAAGTTATGTAGGAAGTCCAGGCTCGGTTTCTGTAGGTTATAGGCCAGCAATGGTTTGGATTTTAGGTGATGATGGTGCTTGGCCAGATTACGCTTCTTATGCGTTTGATGGGCATGGAGGAGCTTCTTCTCGATTCCAAGACGGAAACACTACTGAAGATCATATTGGATCTTTTACAGCAACTGGATTCAACGTGGGGGCTGATTTAGATAACACAGGCGAAACATATCATTACATTACTTTTAAGGATGACGATGACGTAACAGAATCAACATATGTTGGTGATAACTCTAATGGTTTTGAAGTTACAGGTCCTGGAACAGATGTTCAATTTATGATGACAAAAAGTAGTTTAAACGAAAATGGTTGGTTTAAGGCTAGAAATATGCCTTCAGGAATTAGTTCTAAGTTTGGTACTACTGCTCCTACTACAAATTCGATTAAAGATTGGACTGCAACTGGTTTTACTTTTGGAAGTAATGCAGAAGTGAACGGTTCTTCAAAAACACATTACTATTTTGCATCAAAAGGAGGAGGTGTTTTACCTGTAGAATTATTATCATTTAAAGCTAATTTAGATGGTAAGGCAGTAAGGATTGAATGGGAAACTGCTTCAGAAATAAATTCGAGTCATTTTTTAGTAGAACGATCTTTTGATGGTGAGAATTTTGAGATTATAGGACAAGTAACTGCCGCTGGAGAAAGTTCTGAAGCCATTACTTATGAATTTTTTGATTATGCTCCAGGGGATGAGAATAACTATTATAGATTAAAGCAGATTGATTTTGATGATGCTTTTGAATATTTTAATACTGTTGTTGTAAACGGAACTACAGGAACTGAAATGACGCATATGAATTTGTATCCTAATCCAGTATTAGATGAAGCAAACTTCTATTTTGATTCAAGAGATGGTGGTACTTATACTGTTCAGATTTTCAATCCTTTGGGAACTGAAATATATAGTGCATCAATGTTTGCAAGTGAAGGCGGTAATAATCTTAAGGTTGATGTAATGTTATATGATCCTGGTTATTATATTGCTGTTATTGCTGGACCAGATGGAGATAAGAAACAAATGAAATTTTATAAAAGGATGTAAATAAAAAAAGGAGCTAATTGCTCCTTTTTTTATTTGATTATTTCTTTAATACTTTAAATGTCTTTCCAGATTTTTTATCTTTTATTAGATAAACTCCAGCTACTAATTCACTTAAGTTTATAATATGTTCCGACGATTGTGGTGATTGTATAATGAATTTACCCTCTAATGAATATACAGATAATTCGATCGGTGTACTTCCTTTAATCTTTACTCTAGAGTTGGATAGATAACTTAGACTAAATGTCAAGTCAATCTCTTCTTTTGAATTGGTCATTAAATTGTTTTCAATACTATTTACGGCAGCCAATCCTCCTAAAAAACCTGCTCCATAATAGGTGCAGTATTCACTGGAAACATAATTGTTTATGTTGTCTGTGAAATTTGAACATTCACTTTCTGGACCACCAGCTAAACCACCTTTTAATTCATGCAAGTAAGTTTCACTTCCTGGATTGTTCTTTTCGTTGTTATATTTTGTCCAAGCATTTGTTGTTTTACCAAATGCAGGCCCATGATGTGGGTGCTGAGGGTAGCCTCCTCCAAGTTCATTGTAACCAATTAAAAAAGAAAAATTCGCCGGAGCATCTGTACTAACAGTTCCGTGAGAACCTAATATGAAATTGATATTAGATTTAGCAAAATTATAAGCTGTGCTGTTTCCAGATAGCTTATGGTATAAAGCTGCTAAAAAAGCTGCATTTCCTGCGAAGGGTAAACTTCCCCAATTTGTACTATGGTAATAACCACAAGTCGATAGGGAATAGCCGTTTACCTTAGAAGCAAGATTGCTTAAATACGTGTTTTTTTGAGTTAGTTTATACAATTCTACTTGTAGTAATGGGTGAACATTCCCATAATAGAAGTCATCCCAAATATCAGTTGCGCTTGCTGAATAACTTTCGGCTGATACTAAATAATTATTATCATTTGTTGCTCTATAAAGCATTGCCGCTGCTAGTCCAAGTTCATCAGCATATCCTTTTGATGCTAATCCATGTGTACCTCCGTAAAAATCATCTGGATCATCTGTTCCTTCCGGATTTATAGTTGCAATTGTATAATATTCCTTAGCTGCATTTAAACAACTTGTAGCGTAAGCGTTATCGTAAGATTTGTATACTATACTCATTAAGGCTAAAGAAGAAGCTGCATTCCCTAAGGCATTTGAATGCCCACTTGTAGTTGATAATACAGGTCTAGATCCACCTCCGTTTGCAGCTGATTCACCAGATTGAGTTACCGGTTCAGAAAAGCTGTTGTGGTCTTTTTTATCACTGATCTGCCAATATGCAGTTCCGTTATCAACACATTTAATTAAGTAATCAGTTTCGATTTTAACTTCATCAAGTATGTCAGGGATTCCATTGGAAGGAGGAGCAGAATTAGCTTGAGAATAATCATCGGCGTAGGCTGCGTCGAAATTATCATATCCAGCTAAATACATTAAAGCAGTGAAAGGTCCAGTGTGGTGAAATTTAATGTAATCTCCGCAATCATGCCAGCCACCAGTTAAGTCTTTTCCTACTTGTTGTCCATCTTGTAAGTGACAAGCTCCATGTATCCAGGAATCTGTGTTACCACATCGTTGTGCACCAAGAAAGTAAGTTGATAGGTATTGTGCTTTTGGGTAGTCGTGTTGAGCACCACTAATAAAGTGGCAACCAATAAAAATAAGTAAGACAAATTTTTTCATAAGGGATGAGCGTTTTGATTCGAAAACAAATAAACTCTAATTGGTTAGAAATGACTTTACATTTCTTTGAAAAAGGTTTACATACCTGAAATATAGACTTTACATTATTTTAAAATACTTTACATTTTTCTGTAGAGTAGTACGTACTATGTTCTTTTAAATTTCAGTAGAATTGAATTTCCAATTACGATTACATCAGAAAATGCCATGATTAAAGCTGCAATAATAGGCGTTAAAAATCCAAAGGCTGCAAATGGAATTGCCAATGTGTTGTAAAGGAATGCCCAAAAGAAGTTTTGAATGATTGTTCTATTTGTTTGTCTTCCAACAATTATTGCTGTCTTTAAAGCCTCTAATTTTTTATCTACTAAAACAACTTCAGAGGCATTTATGGCTATATCGGTTGCTACTCCAAATGAAACTCCTACGTGTGCAGTTGATAATGAAGGAGCATCGTTAATACCATCACCAACCATGATTACATTATGGTTGTTTACTAATTTTTGAATGATCGTTAATTTTCCCTTTGGTGATTTTTCATAGTAATAATCATCTAGAAACAAATCTCTTGAAATTTCCTCACAATTTTTTCTTCTATCACCTGATAATAACATCGTCCTAAATCCATGTGATTTAAGCCATGCTATCGTTTCTTCAGCATCTTCCTTTACTTCATCACTAATCCATAATTCAGCAACAACTGAAGTTCCTTTAAAAAGAATAAGATCTGAGTTTAGTTCTCTAGTTGTAATCGTTTGAGCATGTTGATTGGAAACTAGTTGGTAAGTGTTACCTTCCATATCCGTCCCTTTAATACCTCTACCTTTTATCTCGATAACATCATGCATGTATATCGGACCAACTTCTTTACTTAAGATTTCAACCAATGATTCTGCAATAGGGTGAGCACTATTCTGTTCTAAAGCTAGGATAACTTGCTTGATTCTTTCTTCACTTTCCATGTAATAATTCAATTTTTTCAAAATGAACTTTCCAGTTGTAAGTGTTCCCGTTTTATCAAAAACAATAAGATCTGCCTTTGCTAATTTTTCTAAAGTACTACCTCCTTTTATTAAAATTCCATGTGCTGCAGATTTCCCAATTCCAACCATGATCGCTGTTGGTGCGGCTAGTCCCATCGCACATGGACAACTCACAACAAGAACTGCTATACTTTGCATCATGGCAGCTTGTAGTCCTAAATCGAAAAAGAAATAGCTCAAAACAAATGTTAATGTTGAAGCTGTGATTACAACTGGAACAAATATAGAACTGACTTTATCTCCAAATTTTTGAATATTTGGTTTATTCTGTTGAGCATTCTTTACTAAATCTATGATTTGATCAATAGTTGATTCTCCATATAGTGAACCAACTCTAACCATTGCTGAGCCAGATATAGCTGTAGTTCCACTAATTACATTGGTAAGTGTTTTTCTATAAACAGGCTCACTTTCTCCAGTCATCATGCTTTCATCAAGCTCTAATTCTCCAGAAACTATAATTCCATCAATAGGAATTGTATCACCTGAATTAATTTGAATAAAATCATCCTTTTTTAAATCCCAAACATTAATTTTTTCGATTTTTACACCTTCGGTAATTTTACGCGCAGTTTTAGGTCGCATACTTTGAAGATCACCTAAAGCAGAAGTTGTTTTTTTGATTGCTCTACTTTCCAATACATTTCCAAGTAATACTAAAGTTATAATACTTGCAGCTGTTTCAAAAAACAAATAATCATGTTGCACTTCGGCTGGCATAAAGAAAGTACCGTAAACGCTATAGAAGAATGCAGAAAGTACTCCTACAGAAACTAGCACATCCATATTTGGAATTCCTAGTTTTAAAGATTGGATTCCACTTTTAATAAAATGTAGTCCTCCTGTTAATATAACAGGAATGGTTAATCCCATTTGAAACCATTTGTTGTTTAAAATAGAATCGTCACTAGCAAACATGTGTAAAAATAGGGGAGCTGTGAAGATTAAAGAGAAAAGAAAAAGTTTTTCAAGTTTAGAATATTTTTCTTCAACTTCATTTTCAATCACATTAAATCCACTTTTTGAGATGGAGGCTTTAAGCTTATCTAAATTTGAATCTAGCTTAAAAGAGGCTTCACCTGTAGTAAAACTAACATTAACGTCAATTCCTCCTTCATTGGTTATGATACGTTCAACAGAATTAGCACAATTTGTACACGTCATTCCATCTACTTTAATATTGTGTTTTTTCTCTGTCATTTGATAATAAAGTTAACTATTTGATATTTATTCTAATAGTTTACTTTGAGATTAAATTTTTGTGACTATCTTTGCAGAAGAAATGGCGATGTTAGCTCAGTTGGTTAGAGCATCGGTTTGTGGTACCGAGGGTCGTGGGTTCGAATCCCATCAGTCACCCTTTAAAGCATGAAGCGCTTTCTGTCAAAGGGAA
>CAWVWF010000166.1:0-8045 GCA_963933885.1 uncultured Flavobacteriales bacterium
GTAGGGATGCCTCTTGTAGGTATCCGAAACACAGTATTTCACATTAACACTACTACGTGTCGGGTACCTACAAGAGGCACTCCTACATTTATAAACTGGATTCAAATTTTATTCCGGACAGTAGTGCGTGAAGGCAGGAGCCTACACGTCTTGCTTTTTAGACTCGATTCGTGTTTCCGTACTTCTTGATTTGAGTGAAACGGTAACCTAGAAGATAAAAGATCCGATTTATTCAATTATGTTATTTTCGGGAATCATTTGTTCGTTTCACTCGGGAGTAATCGGTATTCAACTCACTCCCAACTACTATAAGGATTGGTAATCAACGCTAAATTATAATACTTGGATTCTTGAGGGATGCCTCTTGTGGGTATCCGAAACACAGTATTTCACATTAACACTACTACGTGTCGGGTACCTACAAGAGGCACCCCTACATTTATGAACTGGATTCAAATTTTATTCCGGACAGTAGTGCTTTTTAGACTCGATTCGTATTTCCGTACTTCTTGATTTGAGTGAAACGGTAATCTAGAAGATAAAAGATCCGATTTATTCAATTATGTTATTTTCGGGAATCATTTGTTCGTTTCACTCGGGAGTAATCGGTATTCAACTTACTCCCAACTGTTATAAGGATTAGTAATCAAAGCAGAATTATAATACTTGGATTCTTGAGAAACTTCATTTCCCGCCCAATCCGGTAACTCAAAACTTTGTGCCTCACTTTCTAATTCAACCTCTGCAACATGAAGACCTTGGTTATCACCTTCAAATATATCAATCTCCCAAGTCAAGTTATCTCTTTTAACCAAGTACCTCTTTTTTTCTATAATAGGTTTTTCACAAAGATCTAGTAATGAAATAGCCTCTTCATATGGGATCTCATATTCAAACTCCTTTCTAGTTAGGTTTTCTGTTTTTCCTTTTACAGTTAACATCCCCTTTTCACCAATCACCCTAACTCGAACTGTACGCTCAATCACGGAACTTAAATAACCCTGTTTAATTTCAAGACCATTGTCTGCTTCAGCTTTCCAAGCATCATTTTTCAAAAGGAATTTTCTTTCTATTTCGAGTCCCATATTTATTTCTTCTTATTGAGAATAATTACCCCAGATTACTTTGAATACAAATTTGCAATAAAATCTAGCGATTCAATACCAACTTCATAAAAATATTCAAGCTGCCATTTTTGAGTGAAAATAGCCTGTTTATTTTGAGCAACATCCCACGATGGATAAACTCTAAAACCACGTTTACCATCTTTCTTTTCAGTTCTAATAATCCCCTTTGAAATCAGTATTGATTTAGGGAAAACAAACTGTCCTAATCGATTATCTTTCCTGGCATTTATCACATAAAAATCAAATGAATAACTTTCATCAAAAGGTTCAGTCACATGAGATGCATTTCGCTTCCAAAAGGTAACAAACTGACCAACTTTTTTGGGTGTTATTTTCGAATTTCTACTGATGATTACAAGTCTGTCCAACTTAAACCTACAAGCAGCATATTCTTCACTTTCAAGCTCAACTTTAAACTCCGAAATTTTCATTTCTAGCTTACTATTAACTTTTCTGTCTATTTCCGATAAATTAGTGTTCAAGGATGATTTTATTTTAGATTAAAATCCAGAAATTTGAGCCGAATAAGCAGGACCTTCTTCATGAAGGATTTCTAACTTTAAATGATCAGGTAATAACTCCTTTAGTTTATCCATATCGTAATATGCCCAGTTGAACCATTCATCTGTTTCATTCTTGTATTTCAATCTAAATTTCACAAAACCAGAATATTCAATATTTAAAGGAACAACAACACTGCCGTCCTCTTGTTCATAGCAAAATGCAATATCGGTACTGTCAAAAAGAATCGTCCCATTTGGGTTTAAAAGTTCCGCGGATTTTTTAATTGTTTGCTCGAAAGTATCAAAAGTTCCACCAATACCAATTCCATTCATCATGAAAATAAGTGTATCGTATTTCTCATCAGAATTCAAATCGAAAAAGTCTCCAAAAACTACTTTTTTAACGCCACGATGAGTTGCTACTTCACAAAGCCCATCACAAATATCCATCATGGTAACATCAAATCCGTTGTTCTGTAAATAAAGCGAATGACTACCTACTCCTCCACCAACATCCAAAACCTTCCCTTTACATTTTTCAAGTGCTTTTTTTTCCGCTTCTGGCATCTCTTCTAAACCTCTAAACAGATGCGCTACAGGAATCACATCGTCCTCCATTGTTTCGGATTCTACATAGATGAATTCATCATTATCTTTTTTCAAAAAATCCAAACCTGCTCTTCCAAATGCGTCCATTGTGTAAAGTTACCAATCTTTTAAACAATCAATTTGTTAATTAAACAATTAAATGGAACGATAGTTATTATTATATATCATTAACTTTAATAACTATCATTATGCGAAATTCAATTCTTCATATTTTCTTTCTATTGGTTCTGATGAACTTTGGTGCCGTGGCTCAAGAAATGCCTGATGCTATTGCTCATCCAGATGATTCACTAATAAGAAAATATCAAAAGGTAATGATTATTCCTTTTGAGAATAATATGTATGTGTGTGGAATTCAGCCTTACTTAGCTGCATCAAGTGGAAGAACGCATATTGAAATCGTAGAATATTTTAGAGATGCAGTTGCGATTGAACTTCAAAACCAGTTTCTGTATTTATACAACACAGCTTCACTAATTCATTATTCTGATACGAATAAAGATATCTTCAAAGCATACGATGCTGTATCATACAAATTTGAAATTGCTCCTGAAGAAAAAGAAGAAGAAACTGACAAGGATAATTCTCTAGACAAGGCTAAGAATAAGGCTAAAAATCTTTTCAAAAGAAAGAAAGCTACGAAATATCAAAGAGGTTTAGTTAAAAACGGACACATCGTTTCAAATAAAAACACAGAGCAAAAATTCGCTTCTGTAGTTGTTAGAAAGAAGGAGAACATTGCTTACCTAAGTAAAAAATACAAAGCTGATTTGTTTGTTTACATCACTGAGATGGACATAGAGAACGATATTTCAGATCAGAACGCATTTATCAATAACGAATACGAACGTTTCTTAAGATTGCATTACAGCATGGTTAATAAGAAAGGTGAAGTAATTGGAAAAGGATTGGTTTACAGTAAATTTCCAAATTCGGTAAATACAATTGAGGAAATTAAAAAAACGTATTTACCAATGGTTGCTAAGAAACTTAGAGCAAGATTACCTCAACCTGTTAAGCCGAAAGTAGATCCTAAGAAGGCGGTTAATGTAACTGAGAAAATTAGAAACTAGTTCTGAAAACGAACAACCTCAGCTTCCTTATCATCATTCAATTCTATAATTAATACAGGAGCACTTAAACTATCCGTTACAAACTCATAAGTTTTATAGATGGTCTCTTTTTCAACGATTACAAATTCCTTTGTTCCAAATCCAATAAAAACATGCGCAACAACTGTATCTGCAATTGTTTCTTCTTTGTAAATTCTTAATACATCATAAGTAGCATTTGGCATTTTTAAAGTACCACAACCATCTACTTCTTTCATGATTGTTCCTGTTCTAGATAATTCTACAGAATCTGCTGGAGTTTTAGTTCCATTAACCATGATCTCTATATTGTACTTTGTTTCATCGTAACTGTACGTTTCTGACTTATCGTCCAAGTAACTCAAAGGAAAATCAATTTGATTGTATTTCTTGTCATACACAGCTACAAATTGAGTATCTGCAACAGCAATAACAGCTCCTTGCACCTCTAATCCGTTTGATGTTACTCCAAGGTAAACTAGTTCTTCGTTAATTGTACTCGTATATATAGAGGCTGGAAATGAACTACTATATTTCAATCCAGTAGTATCTATATAATGTGCTTTAGCAGAGTCTTGCATTTTCAAACCTGTAAAGCTCCAAGTAACACCTTCACCTCCGCTAAGAATAGATTTAAAGGTTGTTGTATCGATATTATAATTGATTGAATCTCCTAACTGAGGAAGTAAGTCTCCTTTGTAAATAACACATTCGTATGGACTAGGATCAACATGATCTGGATCATCTTTTTTACAGCCAACAAAACTAATTACTACTATTAAAAACAATGTCAGATTTCTCATTTCAATTTACATTTTGAAGATTACAGAGTCTAAAGTAATCACCTTGTTTAGCAAATAGTTCTTCGTGTGTTCCCTGTTCTACAATTTCACCTTTATCTAAAACAACAATCTCATCAGCATTTCTAATTGTACTTAGCCTGTGAGCAATTATTATTGCCGTACGATTAACCATTACTTTCTCTAATGCGTCTTGTACTACTTTTTCAGACGCAGTATCTAAGGCAGAAGTTGCTTCATCCAAGATTAACAGTGCTGGATTTTTAAGCACAGCACGAGCGATACAAAGTCTCTGACGCTGACCACCACTTAACTTACCTCCTTGTTCTCCAATTATAGTATCAATTCCATCTTCCAATGTGTACACAAACTCTGAAGCATTGGCAATATCTAAAGCTGCTTTGAAAGCCTCATCAGTAATTCCTTCTTCTCCTAAAGACAAGTTGTTTCTTATTGAATCGTTAAACAGAATTGAGTCCTGCGTAACAATACCAGTAAGCCTTCTAAGCGACTGGATATTAAACTCCTTTATATCAGTACCATCAATCTTGATACTACCATCATTCACATCATGAAACCTTGGAATTAAATCGGCAAGGGTTGATTTACCAGAACCAGAATGACCAACCAAAGCGATTGTTTTTCCTTTTGGAATATTTAAACTTATTCCTTTTAATACTTCTTCTTTATCGTATTTGAATCTCACATTTTCAACTGTAATTCCTGTTGAAATATCTGCTATATCTATTCCGCCAGCTGCAACTTCATTCTTCTCATCAGCATTCAGTATCATTTCAACTCTTTCAAGAGAAACTAAAGCGATTTGCATTCCATTAAAAGATGCAGATAAAGACTTAATAGGAGACAAAAGTCCCCACATAAATAAAAGGAATCCAATTAAAGTAGATCCACTTAAACCATTCTCGGCATCAAAAACTACGTTTCCTCCAAACCACATTACTAACGCAAATACACCAACACCAATGGATTCACTTATTGGAGAAGAAGCTGTTCTTTTTCTAATCTGACGGTTACTTAAGGTGAAAAATCGCTGATTGTGACCTTCGAATTTCTTATTGAAAATATTTTCAACTGCAAATCCTTTTATCACTTTCACAGCAGATAAACTTTCTTCAACTACAGATAAAACCTCACCTAGTTTTCCTTGAGCTTTGGCTGAAGTTCTTTTTAACCCTTTCCCTATTATAGATACTACCAAAGCCGTAAGTGGTAAAAGTAACATTACAATCAATGTTAACTTTACATCAATAAAAAACAAACCATAAAGGAAAATAACTATTTGAAATGGTTCTCTAATAATTTTTTGAAGGGAAACCATTCCCCATTCAAGTTGATTAACGTCACTCGTCATTCTACTCATTAAATCTCCTTTTCGCTCATCGGAAAAAAAGCTAATTGGTAAACGCAGCATTTTTTGATACACCTCATTTCTTAGACTAGCAATCAAACCATTTCTAATAGGAGCTAAGAAAAATTCAGCTAAATAAAGAAAGATATTTTTAAGCAGAAAAACACTTGCGATAAACATACAAATGTTAAACAATGCCTCTTTTTTACCATCAATAAATGTTGGCGCTTGGTCTATCATTTCTGCAAACCATGAATTTACAGCGTATTCTAAGTATTCTCTATTGAAACTTGTATTTGGATTAGGCTTTAAAAACTCTAATAAATCCGTCTGATTGGTTTTAAATAAAATCTCTATCAAAGGAATTAAAGTCGCCATTCCTACAAGCGTTAAAACAACACCTGAAATATTAAAGATGATGTTGAGGGCAAAATATCCCTTATATGTTTTGGCGTATGTTATAAACCTACTAAATCTCTTCACAGTTGCAAAGGTACTTTAATCCAAGCACTTTCAAAAGTTCAGGAATTAGTATTATCTTAATAGTTCTAAAAATTAAATTATGAGAAAATTAGTTGCTTTTGCGTTGTTACTAGGAATGAGTTTTACACAACTAGCTAATGCTAGTGTTTCTTCAAACGAAGAAACGTTCATTATGCATGGCTGTGATAAATGTGACAAGAAGGATTGCAAGGGAAGTTGCGACAAGAAAAATGAGAAGGCTTGTAAGAAAGGCAAAAAACGTTCTTGCTGTAAAAAAGGAAAATCTTGTAAAAAGAAAGAAGAGAAAAAAAAGGCTAAAGAAGAAGTAAAGTAAAATATTCTATTTTCATGGATTACATCCAAAAAACTAAAGCAAGTA
Source organism: uncultured Flavobacteriales bacterium (assembly GCA_963933885.1). Taxonomy (GTDB): domain Bacteria; phylum Bacteroidota; class Bacteroidia; order Flavobacteriales_C; genus CAWVWF01. Next base: position 6,362 of record CAWVWF010000166.1, read on the forward strand.
ACATTGTAATTTCCCTATTTGGAATTGCTGTTATTTGCTTTTCCTTTTTATATCTACAATTCAAGCAATCCATTAACGAGGGTAATCAATTTATATTCGGCGGACTTGCATCAATAGCTATACTTTCTTGTATAGTTTCAATAGTTGGTTCTCTATTCCATAAGAGTATTCTAAAGCTAGGAACTTTTAAAACCTATGCGATGAGTGCTACGAGTTTATGGATTTTACTTTGTCTGTTTATTAAATTGACTTAGTGAAAAAACGGCAAAAAAAATGGGATGTCCCCGTTTGGAACACCCCAATATAAATATAATTCTTAATTAGTTTACTGAGTAGGAGACCAAATTCACGGGAGTTGACCCTGTAATTTCAGCCTTGATCATTCCAATGTTGTTTGCATAGTAATACCTACTATCGTTTAATGTATAATAAAGTTGACCTCCGAAATAAGTATTAAGATCTAAATCAATAACCAATACATCATTGTAAGTAACTCCGTTCACTGTTAAAGAACTAAGCTTATCATAAATAGAGAATTGATATTCATTTACAGTTGTATATCCAGAGTTCGTTACAGATAACGTCCAGTTCCAAACATCACCTTGAGCAGCAGCTTCTTTTAATAAAACTTGTGGTGTTAAAGTTCCATACCCTTGCTGATCAACAATAAGATATTCAGATCCTGATTTTCTAACATATGATTGAGATGTTGAAGTTGAATTAGACATTGCATGATAAGTCTCTCCACCAATAACTGAAGTCCCTCCTACAGTCGTAGTGTATGAAGTACTACCATTGTAAGTCCAATTATTCCCTGTTGTTATAGGTAAATAGTTTTTTCCAGTGTTACTTGAAGTATCTGTTGTTCCATCATCGTCCTTACTACAAGAAGTAATTAATGTTCCAATAGCTAATATTGCGATTAAAGGTAATTTTTTTAACATTTTATGTTACTTTAAGTTGTTTAAAGAACAAATGTATACATTTTAATTAATTTTAACTCATGTTTGAAATACTATAAAAAGTTAAAATTGAACATAAAACACAGAGGTAAACAGACTATATCATAGTATTTGAAATATAATTTAATACAGACCATATAACAAAAAGACTTTCAACAGTTACCAATAATTTCAGAAACAAAAAATGATCGAACAGCAATTAGAGAAATCAGCAACTCTTTGTTAACTTTACAACAAATCGAAAACTATGAGCACATTATATATTAAGAACGCAACAATTGTTAACGAAGAAGAAACTTTCATTGGAAGTGTAGTTGTTAAAAATGGTAAAATCGACAATGTTTTTAAAGGTGATGCTCAATTTTCGGATGAGAATGCTGAAGTAATTGATGCTACAGGATTACATTTATTACCAGGGATGATTGATGACCAAGTTCACTTCAGAGAACCAGGTTTAACTCAAAAAGCAAATATCTATACAGAAAGTAGAGCTGCAGTTGCTGGAGGTATTACTTCATTTATGGAGATGCCTAACACAAATCCTCAAACAACAAATCATGTTGAATTAGAAAAGAAATTTGATATTGCTTCTAAAGATGCAATCGCAAACCACTCTTTTTTCTTTGGTGCAACCAACGAAAACATTGATGAAGTTTTAGCTGTTGATGGAAACAACGTTTGTGGAATTAAGATCTTCATGGGTTCTTCTACTGGAAATATGT
>CAWVWF010000167.1:0-7833 GCA_963933885.1 uncultured Flavobacteriales bacterium
CAAATCTTTATCTAAAGCAGAGAAAAAATCTCAATTGCAAGCAACGTTTGATGGGAATCAACAAGCGATTAAAGCAAGAATGAAAGCTTTAAGAAAAGAAAACAAAACAACGTTTAAAGCGAGTTTAACTGACGAGCAAAAAAAGACTTTGAGAGCTAGAAGAAAAGCTAAAAAAGGGAACTAGTTTTTGTAATGAATTTCAGATAAAAAAAGAGGGTAAGCACAATGCTTACCCTCTTTTTTTGTTTGTGTTATTTGGACTCCTCAATCCTCCAAGGCGGATTCAATCTGTTTTCTCCTCCATAGAATAATATCAATTGATTGCCATCTAAATCTTTTAATCTAGCTTCTCTCCATAACCATGGCTTATCACCTGGACGAGCTTCGAATTTAATACCAAGCGCCTCAAGCTTTTCTACTTGTTCATTAAGATTGTTAGATTCGAAGTAAACCCAAACGCCATTTCCAGTAGGTAACTCTTTTACTTGATGAAGAGAGAAAGTACTTCCGCCATCAGGACATTCAAATCTTGCGTATTGCGGTAATGAATCAACTATTAATTTCATCCCTAACTTTTCGTAAAACGGAACTGCTAGTGTTAAGTTTAATGATGGAAATGTTACTTGGTTTAAGTTCATGGTGTTAATATTATGAATTTTATTTAAAAGTATAAAACATTAAAGAGGTAAATAGGTTTTAAATGGTTTACTACTTAAGGACAGAAATTCACTTATTTTTTTTATTATTCAAACTAACAAGAACATTCTTATAACATAAGCGTAAATGACGCGTATTTTTGTACAAATAAATTATAATAAGACAAATGAAACTATGAATTTTTTGAAAAAAAATAAAGAGTACATAGTCACTTTTTCACTCGTACTTTCTCTTTCCTTAGTATTGTCTGTTGTTTTGATTTTTGATTATACTTCTCATAAAAAGAATGAACTAAAAGATAATTTTAAAATAAGTTGTATTAGTCTTAAAAAGGAAATCTCAAGAACGTTCGATTTAATTAATAATACTAAAGCATATTTTATAGCATCAGACTCTGTTACCAGATCTCAATTTACTGTTTATAACAAAAACGCTATTGGTGAGGAAAGTATAATCCAAGCAATAGAATGGATTCCACAACTTAACTATGATCAACTCAGTAGTTTTCATACCAAAACAGTGGGCGATGGAATTAATAATTTTTCATTTTTTGAAAAGAATAGCGAGGGTCAGAAGATTTCATTACTAAAAAGAGAATTCTATTATCCTGTTTATTTTGTTTACCCTTTTGAAAATAATAAAAAAGTACTTGGATTTGATTTAGGATCAAATAGTGTAAGATTAAATTCGATCAATAAAAGTCGTGAAAGTAAAAGTATAGTGGTATCTGATAAGATTACCTTAGTTCAAGGTGATCATAAGGAGAGCGGAGCGTTGATTTTTTCGCCAATATACAATCCTGAATTTAATGGATTTATTTTAGGAGTTTTTAATTTAGATAAATTTTTTAAAAATGGTTTGAAAGGAATCAGTAGTGATTTTAATTACTTTCTAGAAGATAAAACTGTAAGCGATACATTAAGTTCTTTTGTTAATTATAAATTATCTAAGGCAGATTCTGAAAATTTGTTTGAAGAAGAGATAGCTGTAGGAGATAAGAAGTGGGTTGTAACAGCAATTCCAGAAATGGGTTTGATAGAGCTCGGTTATATATCTTGGATCTTGGTATTATTTACATGTTTCTCTATAAGTTCTGTTGTTACCTTAATGTTTTATAATGTTATTCAAAAAAGGGAATTAGAGAAAATAGCCATTGAAAAATCTTTACAGTTTAAATCCGATTTTTTAGCTCAAATGTCACATGAATTAAGAACTCCCTTAAATGCTATTGTAGGAATATTAGATGTTTACGAGACCTTAGAATCGGAGGAGAAAAAAGCAGAAGTACTGAAGTCTATGCAAATTTCATCTCTCGATTTAATGAAAATTGTAAACGATGTATTAGTGTTGTCTAAATTAGAGAATGGGTCTGTTATTAATTCGCCAATAAATACAAATATTTTTGATTTAGTTTCAGAATCTGTATTTGCTTTTGATATTCTATGTAAAGAGAAGGGTTTAGACTTATCTTTTGAAATTGATGAATCAGTTGATGAAGTGATTATGATAGACTCTCCTAGATTAAAACAAATTCTTTTTAACCTGATTGGAAATGCTGTGAAATTCACAGATGAAGGTTCTGTTAAAATAGGAGTGAGCTTAACGGAGGAAGGTAGTAGGTTATGTTTTTCGGTTAAGGATACTGGGATAGGGTTAAAAGATTTTGACTTGAAAAATATCTTTGAAAAATATACTCAAAGTAGAGATGTAACTTATAGGAAACAAACGGGAAATACAAGAGGAACTGGTTTAGGATTAGGGATTTCAAATATGTTGGTTCAAGTTTTAGGCGGAAAAGAAATATTAGTATCCTCAACGTATAGAGAAGGAAGTGTTTTTAAATTTATAGTGCCATTCACGAAAGGTACAGAGTTGGTGAAAGCAACTAAAATCAACAAAAAAGAGAATCAACAATTAAATTTAAATGTTTTAATTGTTGAAGATATCAAGGCTAATCAGATGGTTGGTAAACTGATTTTGACAGCCTTGGGGTGTAAAGTGTTAATTGCCGATAATGGTGAAGAAGCAATTTACGCATATAAAGATAAAGAGGCCGAAATCGATTTGATTTTAATGGATATCCAAATGCCTGTTATGGATGGGTTAACTGCTACGCTTGAATTAAAAAGATTATACGGAGACAAGTTACCTCCAATTATTGGTTTAAGCGGGAATGCTATGGAAGGTGATAGGGAGAAATATATTGGGTATGGAATGGTTGATTATGTGCCAAAGCCAATAACTAGAGATATTATTTATAAGGCTTTGCTTCCTTTTAACAAGTAATAGGGGGTTTTTCTATTATTTAATCATTTCCTGTAAATAAGCACCAAGTAGATCCTCCAAGTTTTCCTGACCTTCTAATTGATCATACAAAACATCTTGCGTATGAAGTAGTGTTTGTTGCTGTTCAGACAAGTCAACTTTAAAAATGAAGGCTTTATAAGCATCATCTAATAATCCTTCTGGGTTTACTACTGGAAGAGAACTAGATACAATCTCTGCAGAAGCTACTGCATTAATCTCATTTAGGATATGAATGATTTCTGGAGCAAATACCCCAAAAGAGCTTTCGTAGAATTCAACGAATCCACCGTTTGTTACTGATTGATTTAGTTTAACAATTACATAAACTATCTTTTCAGGTCTCGTTAAGTCTTGTACAACATCGTACCATTGCGACCAACTTTCAATGTCAAATTTTGCATTCTCTAATTGTTCATCAGCTGAACTATATAATCTGCTTATTAAAGCTCTATTTGAAATTGGTTCCATAGTCCTTTTGAATTACGCTCAAAAATAGCAATAAAAAAGGAATGTTTACAGTAGGGGCGTGTTTAGAGACAGGTAATGATTGGAATTCCAGACTTTTCAAGTGTTCGAATATCTCTGTAAATAGTTCTAACACTCACTTTATGTTTTTCAGCAAGATAACTAGCCGTAATAAGTCTCTTGGACTGTAACTGAGTGATTATTTCAGTTAACCTCGATAGTCTTGGTTTTTCTTTTTCTTCCATTTTCAGAAAATGACAACAATTTTATTCCCTAGAAAGTTAAGGTGAAGTTTTGGAAAAGCAAAGAACCATACCAAAGCTTTTTTTCTTGATTGAGGCCGTTTTCGACGGGCTGTTTTTTTTATTAAATCAACTTAGTTAAGTTTGATTATACAATTCAAATTTCTTTCAATGGATTTAAATAGAACAAAAATGCTTTTCAAAAAAGCATACTTTCATAATTGGGACAATGGTTTAGGTGCTTTAGTGAAAATTGTTAAAGACAAGGATTGTGATAAAGCTACTGCTTTAACTATATTCTGGGTAGGTTCACCTGATTATTTCTATAACGATCCAGGACCTGAGAATCTCGAGGATTACAATAAAGCCAATTACGATCTGTTAAAATTAATTGAAGGAAAAGTTTTAAATAACGATTACGAATCAGTCATTCAGTTTCAAGTTGATAAGGATAGAATACCTAAGAAATTAGGGAATATTCCAAAAGAGCTAACAGTTCCGATTAAAGATGGAATTAATGAAGATGATATTTTATTCCCGAAGTACAATCCATTTGGAGATGAGATCGTTGAGCTTTGCCGAAACTGTAAGTCGGTTGATGAAATGTATGCCCTCGCAGACAAAGGAGCAGACTTCTTTTTGAAAATTAGTGATTATACACATGCGATAGAAGTTGCTACTGGTAATAAGCAGTTAGAAGCCATCAAATACTTTATCAATGAAGGGTTTGATTTAAATAAGAAATTCAATAAAGATCCATTAATATTTGAAGTAGTAATTAGTCAAGATCTAGAGGTAATTAAGTTGTTATTAGAGAACGGTGTGAAAATCAAAAGGAAAGGAGAGTTCGGTAGAACTGTTTTACATACTATCGCTGGAAGAAAACAATGGGAAGTTGAGTTTACCCCCAAGATGATTGATATCATTGAATATCTAGTTGAAAAAGGTGCTAGTTTAGAAGCTACTGATACAGATAAGAAAACGCCTTTGGATCTTGCTGAAATGTGGGAGAATCAGAGTTATATTAATTATATCAAGTCTGTGAGCTAGGGGAGGAGTTTCTTAAAAATCAATATCAACTCTTAGTTTAAAAGCAACAGGTTGGATGCGGTAGTGACTCGTTTTCTGGAACTCTACACGCTTGTTTAAGTCTTCATCTATCAATCCAAGAAGATTATAAGCAAAGAAGCTAGCTTTTAATTTATCGGTAATTTTGTATACATATCCAGCGTTTAAATAAGCAGAAGGTTTATGAGAAGTTGTTGCGTTGTCAGAAAGATCCCATGCAACGTGACTTGCTAAACTATCTCGGTTATAGTTAGCCATGTCTTCTGCACCTTTTAACTTCCATGTTATTTGAAGAGAAGTACTTAGAGACATTTTTTTATTTATTTTATGCTGGTAGAATAATTTTGTTAGATGATCAGGGAAACTACCGAAGCTGTTTCCGTAGCCATAAGCTGAAGCACTAACGTTATTTTTAATCTCCTCAACTTCAGAAAATTCACTGATTCGAACAAAGCTATGAGAGAATTGTCCATATCCTTTTGCTCCTTTATAGATGGCAGAAAGTTCTGCTCCATAATATTTTAAATTTCCGATCGGTTTAGAGATTTGGCTAGACCATGCAACTACATCATAATCGCTATAATAAACGCTAGGTCTTATTACTACTTTTTCATGTAAATGAATATCTCCGGATAACTCATAAAAGTTAATTGCTTCTACAGCACCATTTTCTTCTCCAGAAGCTAGGAATTCATATCTTAAATCAGCATCATCTTGACGCCTATTAGATCTTGAATATTGAAATCTCATTAAGTGATCATCTTTTGATTTCCATACAATTGATGCTCTTGGGGAAACCATTATACCAGTATAGATATGCTTGTCAACTCTAACACCAGTTAATACATTGATGTTATCCCTTATTGAGTATTGAGCTTCACCAATTCCTGAAAGCATTAAAGTAGACCAGCTTTGGTTGTAAGCATTTACAGAATCTGATAACGTAATGTCATAACTATATCCACTCATCCTAGGGTTTAATAACCAATTGTTTCCAGTTTCACCAAAAGCAGGTAAACCAAACTGTTCATATGAAAGTGCAGGTCCAATACCTATAGAGAGCTTATCCGATGTGTACTTTAGAATTACTCTGGAATAGAATTCGTTTTCTCTATTCTTCTTTGCTTTTCTAATCTTCTCAGATCTGTTTTGGATTCGATTGCTAAATTGATCGTAACTCAAACGTGCATCGATTCCCCAGTTTCTCCAATTGTTTTTGTAGCTGGTGAACGTTGTGATGTGCTTATATTGATAAGAGCTAGTATCAGTAGTTACATCATCTCGTTTAATAATATCTGGTTGAGAGGTTGAGAAATTCATTCCCCCGTTTGTATATCTAACCCAAGTAGACCAGTTTTTATAATCCATTTGAAAATGAGCTTTATGTCTTGGTTGGTTGTGAAAAGAGGCGTTTAGATTATTGAGCGAATACGTTAATGGCTGATCTGCAATGATTGTATCGCCATTCCCATCAGCTTGATCAAAAGAAAACTTTGTTGGTGAATTTTCTTGAGATGCTCCTGTAGCGTAATCGCCTCCATAATATGCCGAAAAAGAGAAGTCGTCATTTAGCCTTTTAGAGTGTCTGAATTGTACATTTGTGAAATTATCAATTACACCTTGATTAACCTGAAATTCATTTGCTGCTCCTTTTGTCTTACCGTCTTTAGTATAAATATTAATTACAGAACTTATAGCTCCGGCACCATATAGTGATGATTGAGGACTCTGAATAACTTCAATTCTTTCAATGTCATTTAGCATCGTTAGCAACCTTTCGGAAACGACACCAACTAAAGCTCTTCCATTCATGACTTTACCATTGACGAGTAGTAAAACCTTGTTGTTTCTGTCACTAATAATACCCCTAACTCCAAGAGAATTACCTGTCCACCCCTTATACATCATTGTAAAACCAGGAACATAAATCTCTAGTAGTTCATCTAAGCTTCTAGCTCCAGATAATTCAATGTCGGTTTGTGTTATTAATATAACAGGAACTGAAGGGAGTTTGTTTTTAACTTCTGTAAGTGTAGGAGATGATACTTTAATGTTTACAAGCTCAGTTAAGCTCATTGCATTGAAGTCTTCAATTGATAAAGGTTGAATAGTGTCGTTTTGAGCCATCACATTGATGTTCAGTACACATAAAAGAAATAAAACTGTAATTAGTCTTAGCGCCTTTTTGAAAGAATGAAAGTTAACACTTTGAAAGTGATTAAAATACGCCATTATTTTATTTATTATCTAAATCCTTATTAGGCGTCTACAAAGATATAGCTGGTCAATTTCGTGTAAAGAGAGCAGTTTTATTACTATTAAACAAATTTCTTTGTTGCTAAATAATCTGTGATATTTAACGCCGACAGTAAGTGATTGTAAATGATCTATTTGGTTTCTAATTTTTTTCTTAAAAATAAAAAAAATTGAGGAGAATTATAAGTGATTTTCGCCGATCGTCCTAAAAGTTAAATTTATTCTAGGTGTCTTTACTTTTTTAGTAGGAGGTAAGGCATGAAGCCAATTTGTTTGTGTAGTTCCTTTCATTACTAATAAGCTCCCTCTTTCTAATACAATGGAAATGGATTGTTTAGTTTTTTTGTGTTTGAAAGAAAACTTTCGCTCTGCACCAAGGCTTAAGGAAGCAATTGCAGCTTCCTTTTTGAGATCCTTCTCTGCATCACTATGCCAAGCCATTCCTTCGTTTCCATCATGGTATAAGTTAAGTAAGCAGGCGTTAAAGGTTTCTCCAGTTTTTATTTCGATGATCTCTTTGAGTTCTAATAACTCTTTGGTCCAAGGTAGAGCTTGTTTTGTTGTATTGGAATAAGTGTATTTGAACGGTTCGTCCCCATACCACGCTACTGCTCGTTTCGTATGAATTAATTTACCGAAAATTATTGCTTTATCGTTTTCCCATTTGATAGTTTGAAGCAGATTGGTGAAATAGTTTTGGGCGTCTTGATTGCTTAGGGTTTTTCCATAGTAATTAACGTTTCCTTCATATGGAAGTAAGTTTGATGCTATGTTGTTATTGAATAAATCCATTATTTATATTATTTGATTCGTTAGCCATTACGCCTAGCCCTTCGAC
>CAWVWF010000168.1:0-7756 GCA_963933885.1 uncultured Flavobacteriales bacterium
CCTCAGTAACATCTAAAGTATCTCCATTTATACATCCGTTTGCGTCTACTACAGCGACTCCGTATGATCCAACAGCGGATACATTTTGAGTTTGTGCTGTTCCCAATAAACTTACATTCGTAATGTCTGCCCACTGATAAGAAACAAATGCACCTGCATCTAAAGTTATTGTTGGTGTTGTCCCAGCACATATAAATGTATCTGTTCCTAAATCAACTATTGGTAATGCGTTTACTAGTAAAGCTATTGTATCACTTGCCTTACATCCTGCACTATCAACTTCTAACCAGTAATCTTGTGTTGCGTTTCCGCTTAAGGTAAATCCTGTCGAAGCATCATTCCATCCAACTACAGTAACATCTGTTCTTCTTGACACCATTGAGAAAACAACAGCTGGGTCTCTGATACAAATTACTGTATCATTTCCTAAGCTGATAGATAATGGATTCACTTCAGTTATTACTACAGTATCTCTTCCTGTACATCCTCCTGCATCAGCAACCAGCACAGTAACCTGCCCTGCTCCTGTTGTAAAAGTTTGATCTGTAATTGCTCCAGTATTATTCCAATCGAATGTAAATCCTGCTCCAAATCCTGCATCTAATACTGTTGTTGTTCCAGTACAAATATCAAGATCAGCTGATAACTCAACTGATAACTCAGTACTTACTTGTAAGTTGATCGTATCTTTTCCGATACATCCATTGTTAGTAACGATTACCGAATAATCTCCAGCTTCTCCATTCCCTTTTGAAATCGTCTGAGTTGTTTCTCCACCACTCCATAAGTAAGTAGCTCCTGCATTTCCTGCATCGAAAGTTACAGCTGCTGAAGTTGGACAAATACTAGGGTCACCTCCTAAGGAAACTACTGGAGTTTGGTTAATTGTAACTTCAATGGTATCTCTAGCTTCACAACCATCTGCATCAATTACATGAACATCATATTCTCCTGATGCATTCACTGTAATTGCTTGTGTATTTGCTCCATTTCCCCAAGTATAAGTTGTGAAACCAGCATTGGCATCTAAGGTTAAGTCTCCAAGATCAGAACATAATGTCGTATCATCCCCAAGATCTAAAACAACTGATCCAAGTACAGTAACTGTAATTGAATCTCTTGTTGAACATCCGTTTTCTGTAACTTCAACTTTATACGCTCCAGTTGTAGTAACATCAATAGTTTGTGTTGTTTCGGAATTGGGATCCCAAACAAAAGCAGCTCCTACATTTCCTGCATCTAAAGTCAAACCACCACCTGCAGCGCAAATAGATGTATCATTTCCTAAATCTACAATTGGTGAAGTTCCGATACTAATATTCACAGTATCTCGACCTATACAACCATTGTTATCGGCAACTTCAACTGAATACTCTCCAGAGGCCGTTACCAATAATGTTTGATTTGTACTTTCATCATTCCATGTATGAGTTGTAAATCCAGCTCCAACGTCTAATGTAATATCTCCATCACAAATTGATGTATCATTTCCTAAATCCAATATAGCACTTCCAGCAACAGTTATTGAAACCGAATCAGAATCTGAACAAGAACCATTACTTGCTTTCACCCAATAAACATCAGTAGTTGTAACATCTAACGTTTGATTTGTACTTGCATCACTCCATATAAAGACCGCTCCTGTGTTGAAAGCATCTAAAGTTAAAGCACCATTCGCAGCACATATTGTAGTATCATTTCCTAAATCAATAACTGGAAACAGATTGATTTCAATCGATAACACTAATGAGTCAGAACCACAATCATTAATCGATTTAATTACTAAGTCGCCATTAGTAGCATTGGCAGCAAAGTCAATCGTTGCATTTTCTGAATTTGCATTAATAGTTGATCCAATCCCAGTGAAATACCATTCGTAAGTAGTACCCGAAGCACCTAATTCAATTTCATAAGTTCCTCCTGATGTTCCTGCACAAACTACTGTGTCTCCTAATTTATATATCGGTGCTTCTGGTGCGATTAATCTTATAAATTCAACCGTATCACTTAATACATGACAATCTATATTTGTTGCATCATTATCATCACTAACTTTCACATAGTAAGTTCCTTCGTTTGTAATTACAAATTCACCCGTTGTATTTGTTGGCGTTTGAGCAATTCCTTCAAAATAAAGTTCATATAAAAATGTTCCATTATCGTTTCCTGTTAACAAGGTACTTATTGATGTGTCAGCACAGGCAAAAATTGTATCAGTCAAGCCAACATCAACTGCATCAGTAAGCGTAACAGTCCCAGGACTTGAACAAGTTGATGAACAAGTTGGATCTCCAATAACAATTACAGAATCAACAATTTGACAAACTCCTTTAGTTGCTGTTACAATATATGTAGTATTGTTAGTTTTGACAGCAACTTCTCCTTCACTTTTTATACCTGTTTCTACTTTATTCGTAAGATCTGGACTCCATGAGAAAGTATAGTCTGGAACGATATCAGGACATGTTGCATTAAATGTCCCAGCGTTATACGGACCATCATAAACGGCAGAACCAGCAGGAGCATTCCCATCATAAACCAAGTTATTTGCTTCATCATAAACCTTAATTGCATAATTATACCATTGAGTAGCACCTGGTGTATTGGTAAGTGCAATAAAGAAATCTAAAGATTGACCCGTTTCTAAGAAATAAGTTTTCTCAAACTTCATAACATCTGTCCACTGATCGATATCATTATCTCTTCCCATCCAATTCCAACGATCTAAACTAGACTTCCCCGTTGAAGTAACAACTCCGAAATTAACTGGATTCTCCCATTGAAATGTTGGTGTTGAATAAGCTACAACTCTAAAACCACAAGGTCTTGGTAATTCTTTAATATTCGCCTCAAGATCTGCAATACAATTTGCAGTTCCAGTTAAAGATGCTTCTACGTATTCATTTAAGTCATGGTCGTATCCAATAATCACATTTGAATATGCTTTACAAGTTGGATCAGCTAAATCAGTTAATATGAAGTTGTAAGAACCATCTCTTAAATCACTTAAATCAACCGTATTTCCTGTTGAATTAAAAGTCCCTGTTACTTCACCTAGTGGTGTATTGGCTATATAATCAACGCTATAATTTGTTGGATCATTTGTTAGTGCTAAAGAAATACTTCCTTCTGAAGTTCCTTTACATGAAGTGTTAACTGATGTTGCACTCGCTGTAAAAGGACATAAACCACAGTCTACAGCAGTAATTTTTACACCACATAAATTCCTTTCGTCAATACAAGGATTTTCTCTTTTACAATTTAACTTATAACATCCTTTATCATTACATATCTCTCCTGCATAAACCTCTTCACCTTCAACACTAGGTGTTATCGTATAGATAGCATTTGTAGACAATATATTTCCTGGATCATTTTCTTTGTACCATTTGAAAGTTGGATTAGCACCTTCCCCACCATCAACAACTAATTCTAATGTAACTGACTGACCTAAGCACAATTGTGTAGCTCCATTTAAAATCTTAAAATGACCATAAGGAACTCTATCACCAGAACAAGCATTTCCAGTAATATCAATTCCCATTGGAGAACCTTCAACAGTTTGAGGATATTCCGATGGAAAACACATTATAACTTCATCTATGATAGGACCAACTTGTTGAAAATCTACAGTACCACCAGTTTCCAAAGCGTCGAACTTTGCTTTAGCAGCTGGTTTACATTCTGCATCAGCATCAACTTCATTATAGAAAGTTGCCATGATATCTATATATTCTTCGATAATAGCCCAAGTCATTGGTTCATTATAGTAAGAATCAAAAGAAGAACCCGCTGGGTATTCACAATATCCAGGATCATTTTCTAATACTGAAATCCATTTAGCTACATCATTTCCATAATTAGCTGTTGTTGCTGATAATCCACCCCAACAATCATTTGTAGCTCCACTATTAACGATACTACTATTGTTTGCAAAACCATTGATTCCGCCATTATAACCTGAAGCTGAAGTTTTAACATAAGCATACTTATCATTCGAGCAATCTACATTTTCATACAAATCCCAACCAATTACATCGTTATAAACTCCTGTAGTATAAACATCATAATAAGCTTTTGTTAATGCAGATGTTTCAAAACCGTCTACCCCCTCAATCATTGCATCAAACTTTCCATCTGGAAATCTACCCAATGGATAATTTTGGTTTAATTGCCCCCAAGCTGAACCTGGCCCTTCAATTTGCAAACAACCAGTCTGCCCCATATTAGAACCAGCATTGGCCATATTATTTGATGTCTTGTAAGCTGCGTCCCAAGTTGTACCTGTTACACAAGCCAATTCTGTTTCTTGAATCCCCGTTGCTAACCAGTACCCAATTTGTGGGTACTCTACCCTACCAACGATGTTCCTTGCATAGTTCCAAGAATGTGCAATAGCCAATGCCCAAGTAGGCTGGTTTGAAGGAATAAATGCAGGTCGAGATTCAACTCCATTCCTTAAAATCGTTCCTTGTCCTAAATAGATCCCAGTTGATTTCGAAGGATCTGTAGGTAAAGATGTTGGTATAAAAGTTAATGTATCGAATTCTGTTTTTTTCGGATAAGCAGGACAGTTATTTTGTCCTGTAGTATTATCTGAGAAAAATATGCAAAACGCTGCAGATAGAAGTAAAAATAAATTTATCCTTTTCATAATCAATTCATTAAGTTGGCAACAATTAAAAGGTAACTCTTGTAAAATAGAGTGTTTAATTAAAATATTTACTTTAATTCAGGTTAAAAAAAAGTAGAATATAATATTTCAAGAAGACACGCTATAGTACAATAATTATAAACTTTAAATATTGCTACATAACATCAATTATGATGAAGAACTGACGGATTAAGAAATTACTACTTTCAGATGTTTTTGAAATCTTTTACTAGAAACCTTTGTAGTTGTTAAGAACTTGTCGATTAATTGACCATTTTCATCAATCAAATATTTTTGAAAATTCCATTTAACATCCGAATCCTTCCGACCATTTAAATCTGAATTTGTTAACCAATTATATAAAGGATGAGCATCATCCCCCCTTACATTCATTTTTTTTAACATTAAAAATGACACCCCATAGTTAATTTCACAGAATTCTTCTATCTCTTGACTTGAGCCTTTTTCTTGATTTCCAAATTGATTACAAGGAACACCAATAATTATTAATTGATCCTTAAACTTTTCATGTAATTCTTGTAAGGATTTATATTGAGGCGTAAAAGCACACTTAGATGCCACATTCACGAAAAGGATTTTTTTCCCTTTGAAATCTTTAAGACTTACAGTTTTACCATTTAAATTTTCAATTGCTATGTCGTATATACTTTGAACTGAATGGTTAGAACTTTTACTGATAGGGAGAATTCCAAGATTAATTAAAAACTGTTTCATATGTGCAAAAATAAATGAAACAAAATAACTGAAATGCCATATTATAGAAGAAAATTAAAAGTTTGGTAGTATTTTTACTACGTCAGTTATTTATATGATCATTAAAAGTCAATACATACATATCATTATATCCTTTTTATTAATTCCATTTTTTGGATTTTCACAAAATAAGACTGATGATAATGACAGAAAACAAGGTCATTGGGTTTTCACTAATAAAACAAGAAGCCTTCCTGGCTATAAAGATGCTCAAATCGTTGAAGAAGGAAATTTTGAGAACAGCAGAAAAGTTGGAGTTTGGACTTTCTATTTCAATAATGGTAAAATCAAACACACTCTAACCTACTTCAACAACAAACCCAATGGTCCTGCTACTTTCTATTATAAAAATGGGAATTTAAGAGAAAAAGGAGTTTGGAAGAATAATAGATGGGTTGGGAATTATGAAATGTACTACTCTAATGGGAATTTAAAAAACGAATTTAAATACAGCAATCAAGGTGTTAAAAATGGTCCACAAAAATTTTATCACAAGAATGGAAATTTAAAAATTTCAGGAACTTGGAACAATGGTGATGAAGGGACAGATATTCATGAATACACAGAGGATGGAAAACCTAATACAAAAAGATACAAAGCCGGTCCTGCTCCAGTAAACAAAGCTAGAAAAGCCACTGATATAAAGGAGACAATCATTGTAATTAAAGAAGAGGTTATAGTTGATACAATTCCGGAAAAGAAAAAAATTATAACTAAGAAAAAAATCAATAAAGCAAGAACTGCATTTGATGGTAACGGTTATCAAGAATTTAAAGATAGAAAAGGTAGAAACATTAGAGTTGGAGAATTTAAGAATGGATACCTAATTGACGGAAAGACATTTGAATATGATAAAAAAGGAAAAATAGTAATTACTAAAATTATTGAAAAAGGGAAAATTGTTAAAATCATCGATAATTCTTCTGTTAAATAAGATGAATTTATTAAAAAACCCTACTAAACTAAATCGATTTAATCACCATGTAACACTACGTAATTATACGTAACTTTACATATAAAATGGCGTATATATGCCAACATTAATTTTTAACCCTAGATTATGACTTCATTAGTAATTAGAATTGACGAAGACCTGAAGGACAAACTACAGCAATTAGCTGATAACGATGACCGTTCTCTAAGTAACTACATTAGGTTAGTTCTTAAAAAAAGTATTGAAGAAAAGTAATATTCATTGTCAATAGATAATATTCATTACATCAATTCAAAAGAAAACCATCAATAATTATTGATGGTTTTTTTTTGTTCTTTAATTTAATCTATAAAACAATCTTTTGAATACGTTTCAAAAAACATTAAATACCTGGACTGAAAAGGCAGAAAACCTAGAGTTAAAAACCAAAGTTTAATACACTAATGCAATAAGTGTTTTTACAATAATTTTCCACTTCATTATTCTAGCTGTAAACTCAGATCTGACACAGTTTTCAATTTCAGTATCTCATTCATTAATTCTCATCTGCTCTTTACTTTTTAATAAGTTTGGTTTTTTCACCATTGGAAGATTTTTAATTGCAATTGGAAGTATTTACTTCGTGAACAATCTTGCATTAATCTGGGGTGAGGACTCTATGTGTCAATACATACTCTTTCCAATTATACTTTTACCATTAATGATATACAGCAAACATGAACTAGATTCTATACTACAGTTCATAGCCATCATAATTGCCGATTGGTTTGTCGTAGATCAAATCTACGTCAATACTACATCTTGGTATGAAATGGGAGAAGCCACCTTCTTAATTCAATCTGTAATTATCTTTTTAATTTTCTCTTGGACTATTTCGTTGCTATTATTTATATCAAGTAACGCTACATTCGGTAAAGAATAGGAAATAAAATTAGCTGACTACTATAAAGCTTTTTACACTCATTCGATAGTTTAGCTAATTTCCGCCTTTCTAACTGGCTCACCTTTTCATATGTTAAACTAGTATTCCCCATATAAAGTCTTGGAACCAATGCATACCCCCAACTAATAGCATTATAGTACAAACCTCCTTTCCATAAATTAACAACAGCCAATACAGAACCTGGAACCAAAATCATAGAACCTAAGCCGTTATAAACATCACCAGTTAACATTGTACCAAAACCAGGAAAAAGAGTACTTGCTATGATATAGCCCTTTTTATGAGGTAGAATGTAATTAGTGAGTTCTCGTAAGCAATCCATACATTTAAAGCTTGAATCATTTACATATTCAGAATAAAAATTGGAATATGTTAAACTATCAATTTCAGACTTGATTAAAAGCCCTAAAATTTTAACGCTATTAGTCGTGTCTTTTGATTCATTTACATA
>CAWVWF010000169.1:0-7605 GCA_963933885.1 uncultured Flavobacteriales bacterium
TCTCTTTAGGTTTTATGTGAAAATACAACTCTCCCCATACTTTTTAATGTGACCCCAAACAGGTAGGTACTCATCGAACGATTATCTTAAAATAAAGCACAAAAAAAAGTCCAGTTATAAAACTGGACTTTCTGATATGATTTTTTGAGCTATAATACTATGTATTAAACCATTTAACGATTTTTTGATAAGTAGATAAGTTCTCCGTTGTTTTATATTTTTCCTTTGTATCAAAAGCCTTATTATCTTCAATTTCTTGAACAGCTTTAGTGATTTTCTTTTTTGGAGCTTTAGGAGCAGCTTTCTCTTTCTGAGCGTAATGATCTTTTTTAGCTGCTTTTTCCTTTTTCTTTAAAACTTCGTTTTCTTTTTCGAAAGCTTCTCTTTCTGCTATTTTTCTAGCTTCAAGTCTTTTTGCTCTTCTAGAATCTATTTCATCCTGAGAAGGACCTTTCTTCTTTGGCTTAGGAGCAACAACTGGAGCTTCAGCTTTAACTTCTTCTTTCGGAGTTGCGTCAGCATCACTAGCTTCTTCACCTTCTTCAGAAGCAACAACTTCTTCTTCGATAACTTTAGGTTGCGGTAAATCAATTTTACCCATTACCTTAATTCCTTCAAGTTCAACTTTAGGAGCTTTAATAACACCTTCGTTATCTATGTGTAATGTTGTTTCTCCTGTATCAATTTTAGTAATGTTATCCTCGATTTTTGCTTCTACAACTTCAACTATTGCTTCTACAACAGTTTCAACTTCTGTAACAACTTCAGGAGTAACTTCAACAACAACTTTTTCTTCTATAACAGTTTCAGAAACTGGAGCTTTGTCTTCAGACATTTTCACATCCTCTAATTCTATAACTGGTTTAACCGCTTCTGCAGGTGTTGGCGCTTTATAACTAATATCAGCTTCTTCGATTCCTTTTTCTTCAGGACGAATTTGTGCTTCAACAGCTTCAACAGTTTTAAGAACTACTCTTTTAACGGTATCAGTTTTATTGTCTTCAGCTAATCCAAATTTGTAAATAACCTTTTCAATGATATCATCACTTACTTTAGTATTAGGACCGTCTACTTCTTCCATACCACATTCTTTCACAAGAAATTTTTCGATTCTTGTGTACGGTTTTCCTACTTTTTTTGCTAATTGATTCAGCCTCATATTATAATAGTCTTTTGAGCAATTACAAAGATAGGAAAATAGGTGGAAGTTCGATGTATTTAAATGCCTAATCTGTGATTTAGGATAGCATCTATTTTCATCTTGAGATCTTGAGGCTTAAATGTTCTCCAATTGAAATCATTTAGTTCTCCACCCCACAATAAATACTGGTCTATTCCAACTTGTTCCATTTCCCTTAATACATGTGGTTGGAAGTTGATAGCAGCAATCCATCCATCTTCAATATCATCAGCCCATTCTTCATAATAACAATCATCTGAATAATGAAAATTCAATACATTCTCTCCAATCAATACAAAATTGGAAATTCCTTCATTAATTAAGTGATCAATAATTTCTCGTTTGAAGGTCATTACATCATTGTATAAGCAGTCATTCCATTCACCTATCAATTCGATAATGGCAAATTTTTGATCGTAATTACAATAAATGAGTTTTAGGAATAGCGTTGATGATCCAATATTATCCCATTGAGGATGAATGAAGTGATCATACACACGGTCCGAGAATTCAAACTCACTGTATGTCCTGTTAAAAAAAGGAGAAGCAGCGTCTTCTTCGGCTGTGTAAAGATGTCGCCAATTATAATGTGGTTCTAAAATGTGCATCGCTATCAACAAATTTCATATTAATATTTCACTTATTCAAGAAAATTTTTCAAAAGAAGTAATTTAAATCGCATCTTTATAAACCTAAGCTATATACAATGTTTACAAGATCTACCGAACAAGACTCTAATTACAATGATTTACAAAACATGTCTGTTGAAGATTTGTTGTCTAACATCAACGCAGAAGATAAAACTGTTCCTGATGCTATTGAAAAGGTAATTCCTTCAATCGCTAAATTAACAAGTGAAATTGTTGATAAGATGAAGGTTGGTGGAAGATTGTTTTATATGGGGGCTGGAACAAGTGGAAGGTTGGGAGTTGTTGACGCAAGTGAATGTCCACCTACATTTGGAGTTGATCACGGAGTAGTTGTAGGAATTATTGCTGGTGGTGATGAAGCAATTAGGAAAGCTGTTGAGTTTGCAGAAGATAGTGTAACACAAGGTTGGGAAGATTTACAAGAGTATAAAGTAACCTCTAATGATGTTGTAATTGGAATTGCAGCAAGTGGAAGTACACCCTATGTTATATCTGCTTTAGAAATGTGTAATTCAAATGGAATATCAACAGGCTGTATAACTTGTAATGGAGGAAGTCCATTGGCCAAAACGGCGAAGTTCCCAATTGAGGCAGTTGTTGGTGCTGAGTTTGTGACAGGAAGTACAAGAATGAAAGCAGGAACAGCTCAGAAATTAATATTGAATATGATTTCTACTAGTGTTATGATTCAGATGGGACATGTTCAAGGAAATAAGATGGTTGACATGCAATTGAGTAATGATAAGTTAGTAGATCGTGGAGCTAAGATGGTAATGAAGCAAACTAGTTTGTCTTACGATGATGCTCATAGCTTATTATTAGATAAAGGAAGTGTTCGAAATGCTGTAGATCATTTTAAAAAGCAAGCTTAAATAGCTTCTTTCTTAAAGTCGAACACATCTAACAATTCATTCAGACTATACACACTACCTCTAAGGGCATTGCTCAATATAATTACAGTGTAATCCGAATTAGGGATTTTGAAATAAGCATGTCTGTTACCATGCCACCAACCAGTATGGTATACAATTTTACCTAAGTTTTTGTGATATCTCAAACGCCATCCATATCCATAAGAAGCATTTCTTTTAATTTTATTGTGAGGTGAATGAGCAAGCTGAAGAAGAGAATCATTTAAGATTCCGCAATCAGATAAGAATCTGTCAAATTTAAACAAGTCTCTTGCTGAAGAGAAAATACCTTTGTCTCCAACTATTCCATCTAAATAATCAAATTCAAAAACCTTATTTCTTAGATTATGGCCGAGTACCAAATTACTTGGTAAAGTATCTTTTTTAATATCAATAACGAAACTATCATCCATATTACAGGCATCAAAAATTCTTTTCTGAACTACATTTGGATAGCTGTCATCTTCAATAGATTCTATGATTGAGGCAAGAAGTAAATAATTTGTATTGCAGTAATTGTGTCTTTTCCCAGGTTTGAAATAATGTTCAGGATTATGGAAGTCAATCACACAAAGAACAGTATCGTTGTATATCATTTCATCCTTATTATCCATCATGTGATCACAATAATAATAGTATTGTGCTAATCCAGATCTATGAGCTAAAAGGTGTTCGATTGTAATTTTAGAGTAATGCTCAGGAAGATTAGGTAGAAATTTCGTGATTGTATCAGAGATGTTTAATTTTCCTTCTTCAACTAATTGTAAAAGTACCGTTGAAGTAATTGGTTTGGTGATACTTGCTAATTGAATAGCACTGTTTTTTTGTAGAGGAATTCTTTTTCTGATATTAGCATAACCTGAGGTTGTATCAAGTATGATTGTGTTTCCTTTTGCAATCAATACGTGACCATTGAAATGTCTACGTTTAATAAATTTCCGGAAATAAGTTAAGATTTCAGCTTTGTGTTTCAAAGGAATTGTATCCTGTTTGATAAGGTGATGACTACTTTCTTGCCCAGTATTTTCAGCCACCTCCATTTGTTGAGGAGCTGGATTAGAGCAACCAAAGGTGATAAGGCTAATAAAAATAGATATGATTCCCTTCATAAGCTGACTGTGTAAAGATACGATTAGTAATTCGGCTTGATATCTAGTTATTCATAAATTTCATTAACAAATCAGTTTTTTCTTTCAATAATTCATATAACTTTACACGAAGATAAGTCAATTGAACCTGCCGCATTGGAATGGTATTTGTAATTGGCAAAATCTACTGTTTACCAAAACAACATGAAAAAAATATTACTACTTATACCATTGCTTTTAATTCTTGTGATTACAGGATGTAATGGACCCAAAAAACTAACGAAAAAAGGGAATGCACTTTCTGAAGCTGGTATTCATAAAGAAGCTGTAGAGTTTTATATGAAAGCACTTTACAAGGATCGCGCTCACGTTGCTGCAATTCAAGGTTTAAGAAAAAGTGGAGATGCAGTTTTAAATAGTTTTCAATCTGATTTCTTTAGAGCATACAGTAATAGCGAATACAAACGTGCTGTGTACATATATAGAGATATGGAGAAGTACCAGACTCGACTAAATAAAATGAATGCCGAGCTTAGGATTCCACAACACTATCAAGATGATTACAAGGATGCTAAATCAAAGTATTTAGAACAACGTTTTGAGGAAGCTAATGAGATGATGGCACGAGAGAATTTTACTGGAGCCGAAACAATATTCAAAGAAATCACAGTGTTAGAGCCTAATTATGGAGGGGAAGACCTTAATAATCTTATGGAAATCTCGAAGCTAGAGCCACCATACCGAGATGGGAACAATCAACTTGATTTAAATAAAAATAGATCTGCATATTACGCATTCCAAAAAGTAGTGAAAGTAAATCCTAATTACAAGGATGCTAAATTAAAAATGGAAGAAGCACTTGAGCTTGCTCAATATACAATTGCTGTTTTACAATTTAAAAACTTCTCTTATGAAAGAGGAGCAGAAGCTAAAATTTCTTCAATCATGATGGATAACCTAATTAGAAATAAAGGACCATTTTTAAAAGTGATTGATCGTTCGAATATGGATAAAATCATCAATGAGCAATATCTAGCAATGAATGGTTGGATGTCGGGAAACGGAGCAATTAAAACAGGAGAAATTCTAGGGGCAAAAGGAATCTTAAGCGGTAAAATAATCAGTGTTACGAAATCATCTCAAGCGGCACGATCTAAAATTGTTAAAGGATATAAGAAGCGAACTGTTAAATCCTATAATAAGAGTACTCAGAAAACAACTTCCAAAACCGTTTATGATAAAGTAAGTTTTAAGAATTATAAAGGACATAACTCTGTTAAAATTCTTTTCCAATTTATGTTAGTGTCTTCAGAAACTGGAGAAGTATTACTTTCTGAAGTTGTAGAGAAAAAAATAGTAAGTGAGGTTAATTACAATATTTATGGTGGTAATTATAGAAATTTAGTTCCCGGAGAATGGAAGTATACTTGGAAGAAAACGACTGGCGATAGAATAGATCATAGTAGAACAGGTAGGAATAACTTAAGAGCAAAATTTAAAAGTAGTAAGACGTTAAGAGCAATTTCTTCAATTACAAGTGAAGCATACAGTACGGTTGGTAAAACGGCTGCTAAAAAAGTTTACCAATTTAATCCAGAGTAATAAATGAGGCGTTTCGGAATTATTATCTTTTCAATTTTTATTTTAATTAGTTGTAAATCAACTGAGAAGAATACAAAACAATTTTTACCGGAGCCTTCTTGGATTGGTAGTACACCTGCAAACCCTAGTTATTATGTTGGGATTTTCGGAAGTCCAAAAACAACAACAGATTATAGATCTGCAGCTAAGAAAGGAGCTTTAGATAATTTGTCAAGTGAAATTTCCGTGAATATTTCTGGAGAATCTGTTCTTCATAGTCTAGAAAAGAATGGTGTATTCGATCAAGAATTTAAACAAAATATAAAAATTAGCACTCAAAAAAATCTTGAAGGTTATGAGTTGGTTTCAACTTGGGAAGGTGCTTCAGAATACTGGGTTTACTATCGATTGTCAAAAGCAGAATATGCTAGATTGATAAAGGCTAAACTTGATGCTGCTTTGAATAAAGGGAAAGATCAATTCTCAAGAGCGAAGGCTAAACATGAAATTTCAGATTATAATCAAGCTTTTAAATTATGCGTTCAATCATTAGAAAGCGTTTCAAACTATTTAGATCAACCATTGGTAACTCAATTTGAAGGAAAGGAAATTCATTTTGCAACTGAGGTGTTGTCTTTTCTTCAAAACATCACAGATGAATTATCTATTGTTCCTTCTTTTAAGAATAAAACCTTAAAGTTAGGAGATGCGCTTTCTGGTACTAAAGTTTATGTGAGCGTTAAAGGGAAATCAAACAAAGCCGTTAGTGGAATTCCTGTTAAAGCTGAATATAAAGCTTTGTTAACCAAAAAGATTAGAACCGAAACTGATATAGCAGGAAAAGCTAATTTGAATTTTGGAACAATTAATCAATCAAAGAAAAGTCAAACGATAACAACTAAAATTGATTTTAAAAGATTAGCAGAGGAGTCTACAAAAATGAGAATGGTTTTAGCCTTATTAAAGTATTTACCAAGTAAAGAGACAAAGGCTTTTTTAACAGTAAACCCTCCTAAAGTTTTCATAGTTTCTAAAGAAAAGGAATTTGGAAAGAGAATTCAATCGAAATTGAAAGACGGTGTAAAGCAAATGTTAATCTCCAAAGGTTTTGAAATTTCAAACTCCAAGAAATATGCTGATTTAATTTTAGTAATTAAAGGTAATACGGCAACTGGTGGAGAATCAAGAGGAGCTAAGATCGTACTCTTTAATGGAAATATAGAAGTTTATAAAAAGAGTGATAACAGTTTAGTTTTTTCGGAGATTATAAAAGAAGAAAAAGGTCTTCAGTTAGATGTGAAGCGCGCAAGTATAGATGCCTATAACAAGGCTAATACATTTGTGAAACGTAGAATTATACCGAAATTAGCAAACCAATTTTTTTCTTTTTAAATCATGATTAAACTTCCTAGTAATTATAAAGCCTTAATTTTTGATTTAGATGGTACACTTGCTGATACAATGCCAGCTCATTATAAGGCGTGTCAAATAGTTTGCAATAAATATGGTTTTGATTTTCCTGAAGATTTCTTTTACGCAGAGGCTGGTAAGCCAACTTTAGAAGTTTTTGAATTGTTAATGAAAAAACTAGGGAAAGATTTAGATGGAAGAGTCTTAGGAGCAGAGAAAGAAGCTGTATTCCTAAATTTAATAAAAGAGGTTAAACCATTGGAGTTAATCGCTAAAATAGCCCGGGAACATAAGAATAAAATGCCAATGGCAATTGGATCTGGTGGTCAAAGAATATCAGTTGATTTAACTTTAGAAGCAATTGGGATGTCGAATTATTTTGATTCAGTAGTTTCTTGTGATGATGTTACTATGTTTAAGCCTCATCCAGAAACTTTTTTAAAAGCAGCTGAGGAAATGGGAGTTGATCCTAAAGATTGTGTCGTATTTGAAGACGGGGATCCTGGTATAGATGCTGCTAAAGCTGGGGGGATGATGGTTGTTGATATAAGACCATTTTTGTAAATTACTTTCTTGTAGGTACGTGAAACCCAACGTACCAAGTTCCAATAATCCCCAATACCATTGTAATAATTTGTGCAGGTAGAAATGTAATCAAGTATATACTTGAATAAACTACCATAAACCACATCATTATTAAAGCCAATATTTTAATTTTTAAAGGAATAGATGGGTTCGCTTGATAGTCTTTTATGTATTTTCCAAAGTATTTGTTATTCAATAAC
>CAWVWF010000170.1:0-7462 GCA_963933885.1 uncultured Flavobacteriales bacterium
AACCCAGCGATATGAATACAATTAAGGAATATAGTGTTGAACAGTTTTTTAATAGTAAAACATATAGCGGTGGTTTTTTCTCTCCTAAAGAAGATAAGTTATTGGTATGTTCTTATGTTGAAGGTGTTTTAAATTTAGTTGAAATAGACATTGAAACACGTGAAGAAAGAATTTTAACACAAAGTAAGAAAGAGTCTTTTATAGCGAATTCATATTTTCCGAATGACAATAGAATCGTTTTCACCCATGATAATGGTGGTGATGAAAACAATCATATTTACTGTTTAAATACAAACGGAGAAATCATTGATTTAACGCCTTTTGAAGACAGTTGTAATAGATATATAAAGTGGAATTCTAATCACGATGGAATTTTATATTTGTCCAACAAAAGAGATAAACGTTTCTTTGATCTAGTTGAAATAAAAGTTAATCAGGATTGCTCAGACATAACGTATACTGTTCTTTATGAAAACAATTCAGGGTTAAGTCCTGAGGCTATTTCTAATGATTATCGTTATATAGCAATTCAGAAATACATAACATCTGACATTACGGAAATGTATCTTTTCGATAAAGAAAAGGACGATTTACAAACGTTATTTTCAAAGGAAAGTAAAACTATAAACCGACCATGTTTCTTTTCGAATGGTTCCTTGTTTTACTTAACGCATGAAGGATCAGACTTTTTATACCTAAAGAAATACGATATTGAAACAGGTAAATCAGAAACAGTTTACCAAGAAGATTGGGATGTTGAAAATGCTAAATTATCAGAAAATCAACAATATCTAATCTTGAATATTAATCGAGATGCAACATCTGTTGTTAAGATGTTCGAAATAGATACAATGAAAGAATTAATACTTCCTTCGTTTTCAAACTCGAATGTGATGGTTGCATTGCCTTCTAAATCTTGTAAGCAAATTAGACTTTCCATTAACTCTACTATAGCACTAAACGACATTCATATCTACAACTTGGAAACAGAGCAGTTAACTAAGTTGACTTCAAGTTTAAATCCTGAGATTAACGAGGAGCATTTAACTGAAGCAAAAGTTATAAGATACCCAAGCTTTGATGGATTAGAAATCCCAGCGATTTACTATCAACCAAAAAATGCTTCTGAAGAGAATAAAGTACCTGGTTTGATTTGGGTACATGGTGGTCCAGGAGGTCAATCGAGAAAAACTTATAGTCCATTATTACAATTTCTAGCTAACAGCGGATTTGCTGTATTGGCAGTAAACAATAGAGGAAGTAGCGGTTATGGTAGAACGTTTTTCAGACAAGATACTAGAAAACATGGTGAAGACGATTTACAAGATTGTGTTGAAGCGAAAAAATTCTTTGCATCTACAAACTGTGTAGATATGGATAAAATTGGAATTTCAGGAGGATCTTATGGTGGTTATATGACTATGGCTGCTTTAGCTTTTAAGCCTACAGAATTTAAAGTTGGTGTAAATGTATTTGGTGTTACCAACTGGATTAGAACCTTACAATCTGTTCCTGCACATTGGGAAGATTTTAAAAATACTTTGTATGAAAAAATGGGAGACCCCTATACAGATGATATTGAAAGATTAAAAAGAATATCTCCTTTATTTCATGCTGATAAAATTGAAAAGCCCTTTATGGTTCTTCAAGGTGCAAACGACATCAGGGTTCTTCAAGTAGAATCTGATGAAATAGTTGATGCCGCAAGAAAGAATGGAATTGAAGTGGATTACCTTGTGTTTGATGATGAAGGCCATGGATTTCTTAAAAAGGAAAACCAAATTAAGGGATATGGTAAAGTTAAACTGTTCCTAGACAAATGGTTAAAAGGCAAGAATTAGAATGGAAAAACCAATTCGATTTAATGAGATTTCGTGGGACATTTCAACTAAAGGAATTTCTCAGAAAGTATTTTCAGAAGGCAATACCACAATAAGACTTGTAAGGTTTAACGACGAGTTCATAGAAGAACATTGGTGTACTAAAAGTCACTTAGGTTATATACTTAAAGGCGAACTTCGATTATCGTTTTCTGATAGAATGGAAACCTATAATGAAGGTGATGCGCTTATGCTCACTTCAGGAAAGAAGCATAAAATTATAATGATGAAAGGAAAGTCTGTTGAATTGATCTTGTTTGAAGAAAACTAAGGTTATTTATTATAACCTTTTTCGATTATTTTCGCTTGAACTTTTGCTCCAATTTCTAGTCCCCAAGCTCTACCAGCAATCATTGAATCAGCAGTTATTTTAGGCAATACAGCAATTGTTTTTTTACCGATAGGTGTTTGATAAAAAGCGATTAATGCTTTTACGTCTTCAGGCGTATAATGCTTTTTATAAATAGGAATGATTAAATCAATTAAAGATTGCTCATCTACTTCCCCCATTAACTCAGTCCAAAATTCACCTGGAATATTAGGCATTGCCTGTTTATAAGAAGTAATCATTTGTGCCATTACTTGAACTCCAATTTTTGCAGAACCAGTTAACTCTAATAATTTATAAATATCATTTGAAAACGCATCTCTAACAACAGTAGTATCACTCTTAGAATCAGCTGTAGTTTGAGCAAAAGAAATGTTAGCAGTTAATAAGGCTAATACTAATAAGATTGATTTCATAATTTACTTTTTAAGAATTGGCTAGTACGTCAATAGCTTCTTGAATCTTGTCTTCAGTTTCCTTCACAACAGGAACTAATGGTAATCTTAAAACATTTTCCATTAATCCAATCTTGTTTAACATTGCTTTAACTCCACCAGGGTTTCCATTTGCAAAAGTTAAACCGATTAAGTTTAATAATTGGTAATGTAAAACTCTTGCTTCATTGTATTTGTCCTCAAGAGAGAAATTAACAATACTTGTAATTTCATGAGGGAAAGCATTTGCGATTACAGAAATTAAACCTGTACCACCTGCAGCAATTAACGGAAGTGTAATTCCATCATCTCCTGAAATAACTTCAAATCCTTTTGGAGCGTTATTGATAATTTCCATCATCTGACTTAAATCTCCAGATGCTTCTTTTACCGCAATTACTTTTCCTTTGAATTCATTTGCAATTTTAAGTGTCGTTTCAGCAGTCATATTAACTCCTGATCTACCTGGTACATTATATAATATAACAGGTAAAGGACAAGATTCAATAAATGCCTTGTAATGCTGATACAAACCAGTTTGAGATGGTTTGTTATATGCAGGAGTAACTGATAAAATTGCAGCTACACCGTCTAAATCATAATCGTTAAGAGATTCAATTAAGGCTCTTGTGTTGTTTCCTCCATGTCCTAAAACAATTGGAACTCTTTCGTTAGTAATCTCTTTTACTTTTGCAAATACGGCAAGTTTTTCAGTTTGAGTTAATGTTACATTTTCTCCAGTCGTTCCAAGAACAACTAAATAATCTATACCACCTTCAATAACGTGATTAACTAGCTTTTTTAATGCTACAAAATCAACTTCTTCATCTTTCGTAAATGGAGTTACTAAAGCGACTCCTGTTCCTTCTATTTTACTAAACATGCTCAATCCGTATTTATTAAATGTAAAAAATGGTCAATCCCTTTCATTAATTGTCTAACGCCATCATCCTCTTTCAATGTAATTAATAGATCCAAATCTTCCGATGTGTTCTTTCCTCCTGCTCCAACTTTAAAGCTGGCTTTAGATAAAAAAACAGGATCTCTTAATACTTCGTCCTCCTTAACCGTTACGTCAATCAATATATCAAATTGCTCATCAATAAAATTATCAACTACAACACATTTTGGTTCTAATCGAAAATTTAAATCTTTTTTGCAAAAAAAATCAAATTCCAATTTAGGGTGTACATCACTTGGAATTTCATTTTCATTAAAAAATCCAATTGTGCGCACCTTAACTTTGTACTCTCTAAGGAACTTAACGTATCTTTTCACCAATTCAAAACTCTCTTCTGAATCAGCTCTGTATACTATTCCAACACTTTTAGCAGCTTTAATATTTAAAGCTATAACACTCCTTTGAGGTTTACTTCGACGATTGTAAGAAAAGTCGGATAATTGCCTTTTTATGTTATCGAGTATACTCACTAAAATTTGGATTGTAAAAATAGTATATTTTAATCGTGCTACTAAAGATAATCTAAGAAATCATTGTGATAAATTCATCTTCGGTCATTAATTGAACTCCTAACCTTTCGGCTTTCTCCAATTTACTAGGCCCCATTTTGTCTCCAGCAACAATAAATGAAGTCTTTTTAGAGATGCTAGAAACGTTTTTACCACCATATTTCTCAATGGTTTTCTTTAAATCATCTCTTGAAAACTTCATAAAGACACCACTAACTACAACAGACTTTCCTTCTAGAATTTTAACAAGATTAGCATCTTCTTCAGATTCAATAATTGCCATCTGAACTCCGTGTTCTTTAAGACGATTTACAATTTCTACATTCTTTTCAATTGTGAAAAAAGTTTGAATACTTTCAGCTATTCTTATTCCTATTTCATCAACATTTGTTAATTCGTCTAGGGTAGCATTTTTTATATTCTCTATATTCTTAAAATACTTCGCTAACGTTTTTGCTACTGTTGAACCAACGAAACGAATTCCGATGGCAAACAAAACTTGTTCGAAAGGAATTTCTTTAGAATCTCTAACTCCTTTTAATATTTTATTTACTGACTTCTCAGCCATTCTTTCAAGCGCAATCATTTTAAACGGATCTAAGTCATATAGATCTGCAATATTATTTATTAGTCCTGATTTATAAAATTGCTCTACTGTTTCACTACCTAATCCATCAATATACATGGCTTTACGTGAAATAAAATGTTCGATTTTACTTGTTATTTGGGTAGGACATCCGTTATCATTTGGACAATAATGATTCGCTTCTCCTTCTTCTCTTACTAACTCAGTATCACATTCTGGACAATTCGTAATGTATTCAATTTTTTCAGCATCAGCTTTTCTTGCGCTAATATTTACACCAACTACTTTAGGTATAATCTCCCCTCCTTTCTCTACAAAAACTTGATCTCCTATATATAAATCCAATTTTTCAATTTGATCTTTGTTGTGCAACGAAGCTCTTTTCACAGTTGTTCCTAATAAAGAAACTGGTTCTAGATTAGCCACCGGAGTTATTGCTCCAGTTCGACCAACTTGATAGCTTACGGAATTTAAGGTTGTAACACCTTGCTCAGTTTCAAATTTATAAGCTATTGCCCATCTTGGAGATTTCGATGTAAAACCTAATCTCTGTTGTCTATCGTAACGATTTACTTTAATTACAATACCATCAACTTCGAAAGGTAATTCCTTTCTTTTTGTATCCCAGTATTCTATAAAGTTTATAATACCTTCAATCGAATTGGTCTTTTCGATCATTCTAGTTTTCACACTTGGAACTTTAAAACCCCATTCACCAGCTGCTGTTAAATTATCAAGATGAGTTTCTTTAGGTAAATTCTCACCCAACATATAATATAAGTAACAGTCTAATCCACGTTTAGCAACAATTTTACTTGCTTGCATTTTTAACGTACCAGATGCTGTATTTCGTGGGTTTGCCATCAATGGCTCCCCTGCTTTTTCTTTTTCTTTATTAAGCTTTTCAAAAGCTTTTAAAGGCATGAATATCTCACCTCTAATCTCAAACTCATCAGGATAATCTCCTTTTAATTGAAGTGGAATACTTCCTATTGTTCTTACATTAGTAGTAACATCATCTCCTCTCGTTCCGTCTCCTCGTGTTGTTGCCTGAACAAGTTCACCATTAATATATTTTAATCCAATGGCAACTCCATCATATTTTAATTCACAAACATATTCAACGTCTTCTTCTAGAACTTTCTGAATTCTTTTTTCAAATTCAAACAAATCTTCTTTAGAATAAGAATTACTCAAAGAGAGCATTCTGTATTTATGAGTAACTGTTTCAAAATCTTTCGTAATCTCTCCCCCTACTCTTTTTGTTGGAGAAGTAGCCAATGCAAATTCAGGAAATTCCAATTCCAAATCCTGAAGTTCTTTTAGCATTTGATCAAATTGAAAATCTGATACTGTAGGTAATTCTAACACATAATACTTATGGTTATGCTCACTTAATTCAGTAGTTAACGCTTTTATTTTTCTTTCTGCTACAGCCTTGTTCATTTGGAAAATTATTGAAACACCAATTTACAACTCCATTTAGAAAATTGAGCTGATTTTGAGGATTAATTTCATGAATATCGAATTCATTTTTTTATCTCTTTTATTTTTCCTTTTTGTCCCTTTTCATTTTCTCTTGAATTTACAATCCTACTACACCAATAAAAAAGATCACTTTGAAATACTTTTGGATCATAGTAATCACAAACCGAAATTAAAAAAATCAATTATGAAAAAAACATTATCCGCAATTGCACTGGCAACATTAGCTTTAAATGCTTCTGCTCAACTAAACAATCAAGAAATTTCTTATTTCAATTCTAGTAAAATGGTTTACGACGGAATCGTAAGTAAAACTTTAAAATGGAATAGTAGCGATGACAAATTTGAATACACTGGTTCTAAAAATTGGAATGATTTCAGTTCCATACTTTTTAATACTGATGGAGCAATTTCATTCACCGCAGGGAATTCTTGGAGTTCACCACTTAACGGTTTTACAAATGATTTAATTACCCAGGAAGCTTTGGAAAGGAATTATACTAGAATGAAGATAACTTATGATGGTTTGGTTGGTATTGGGACTGATAAGCCATTAGCAAAACTTCACATAGTTGGAACTGTAGGAGCAGGAAACAAGGGGCTACTACTTACCAAAGAAACAAGTACAGGATCTAAAAATTTGTTTTTCTCTCAAGATATTGATGACTGGGTTTATAGCCAATCAAGCGTAAAAGGTGATTTTGGAATTTTCTGGAACGATGGAGGAACAAGAAATAAAACAGCTGGATTAGTTATTGGAGCTCACGCAGACAATACAGCATTAAGAATTGATGCCAAAGGAAATGTGGGAATCGGAACAAACCTTTTAAAGAACACTTACAACAACGTTTCTGACTATTTTAGACTAGCAGTAAAAGGAAGTATTAGAGCCCAAGAAATTGTAGTTGAAACAGGCTGGGCTGACTTTGTATTTGAAGATGATTATAATTTAAAAGAAATTGAAGATGTTGCAAAATTCATTATAAAAAACAACCACTTACCGGACGTCCCATCAGCTAACTATATAAAAAAAAATGGAGTTAAAGTAGGTGAAATGCAGAAAATTCAGATGCAAAAAATTGAAGAACTAACACTCTATACTATTCAACAACAAAGCCAATTACAAACTCAAAATAGTCTAATCAATAAATTAATTAACAGACTTGAAAAGCTTGAAAAGAAAAACTAAGTCAGGAAAAATTGCAAGAGTGATTAAAAAAAATATCAAATTA
Source organism: uncultured Flavobacteriales bacterium (assembly GCA_963933885.1). Classification (GTDB taxonomy): domain Bacteria; phylum Bacteroidota; class Bacteroidia; order Flavobacteriales_C; genus CAWVWF01. Next base: position 7,416 of record CAWVWF010000170.1, read on the forward strand.
GGACTTCTATTGTAATGGAGTCCTAGTTTGATAAACTATCAACCAAC
>CAWVWF010000171.1:0-7449 GCA_963933885.1 uncultured Flavobacteriales bacterium
CTATCCATTCTTTATCAATAGCGAACTTTACGAAATATCCAATACCCAATACAAGGATTGCTATTCCAATTTTATTCAATAGATTCTCTCCAATAAATTTCTCCCAAGCCGCGAAGGATTTTTTCTTCTTCTTTGGTTTTGGAATAGTTTTTTTAACCTCCGGTTCTACAACTTGTTTAATCGTGTTTTGTAGTACTGGTGGTTGAGTAGTTGAAGTTACTGGAGCCACAACTGGCTTAACAGCAACTGGTTTTTCAGGAATAGCTGATTGGACTCTTCTAATTGGTTCAACAACAGTTGGTCTTTTAACAGTTTCCACTACTCTATTCGAAACCGTAGAATTCTTTGCTAATTGATCTATTTTACGTTCAATCTTATCAATTCTTTTTAAAACCGATATACGTATTGAGATTAGTAAAACAACAATTACAATTCCTAGAAAAATTTCCATGGCAATTTAGTTTTCAAATAGAAACACAAACATAGTTATTTACAATTCTTTAGTTGTTACATCATATTAATTAAAACGGACTCATCTCATCTTGTTTGAAAAACTACTAAATCAATTTAGGAGAATTTATGTTAATAAATAAATACAAAAGGATTGTTTTGTTAAATTAATATCAAGTTCTTTTTCGACGGAATTGTTTAGTTTTGAGAATAAACTGTATAAAAATGCACAATTACATTAAAGTTATTTTAGTTTGTTTATTGATGTCTTTTGTCAATAATAGTTTCGCACAAACATCTGCTCCATATTATAATGGTTTTGAAGGTGATGTTTCAGATTGGAAAACTAAAATATATTACGGTCAGGTTAATGAATGGCAAGTTGGTCAAGGAAATAATGCTTTTGCAAAGCCACATTTAGGTTATAAAGCTTGGGGAACTAAACTTTCTGGTTCACCTAGTTATGGAAGCTCTTACCTTCAGTCTCCTACTTTTGATATATCGGATACGACTGTTTCTTATGTTCTTTCTTTTTATGTGAAATCAGACATAATAAAAAACGGTTCAAACAGAGCACACATTGATTATTCTCTTGATGAAGGTGTTACCTGGATTAGACTTGATATTACTGGAGGGAAAAGTCAGAATTGGAGTTCGGATTTAAATTCAACTAACAGTGTGTATCAATATAGAGAAGCTTCATTAAATGAATTTATGGGAGAAAGTACGATCGCTTTTAGGTTCTTTTGTGGTGTGAATTCTGATGTTTATAATGGAATAATGATAGACGATTTTTCATTATCTGCAGAGGGTGATTTTGATGTGATTGCTAAAGTTGGATCTGCTGACGATGGGAATGCATATAACAAACCCGAGTTTAGAGGGAAAGCAGTTTTTGGTAAAAACAGGAAGTATCAAAAAATCTATGGACATGCTATATTCTATTATTCAAGTGATGCTATTCTCGATGCTGGTGATATTCAAATAGATTCAATTAATCTTAATCATCAATCAACATCTGACACGAAAATAAACATAACAGTTAGTAACGATGGGAATATGCAACCTGGTAAGAATTATATTTTCTACAAGTTTTTCCCTAAAGATTCTTTAGATATTGACCTAAGTAACAATACTTCTTATTTTATAATTGATGCGGATTATGCCTATCCTCTACCTTTTGTAGACGATTTTGAAACTAGTAATCCTGATTATCATAATTCAAATACTAATCCTGAGTGTATAGGTAAATGGAATAGAAAATATGGTGATGTTTACCAATTAGGTGGCGCGCATTCTGGAAAGAATGCAATGTTTTTAGATGAAAACCCTTCAATTGGATCCAGTTGTGTAACGAATTTGGATTTTCCAATAATGGACTTAAAACAGTCTAGTGTTATAAATTACTTCTTCAGATCTAATGTTAGTGATGTAATTAAGATCTATAGGATCCAATTTTCTGGTCCTTATAAAACATTAAAAAACTGGTGGCAAATTGGAGCTGGATCAAAAATAAATGGTAAAGAAAAATGGAATCATCAAAACATTAAAATCGAGCCGGATGGTGAGCCTTTAATGTTACGATTCTCTTCTCAATCATCTCACGTTGCTGATCAAATTTCAAGTTCATCTTTTGATGATCTTTATGTTGGTCCATCTAAACCTGATCTTCATATCAGTAACGATGATTTATTAAGATCTACTGGAACAGGAGTTACAAATGAAATTTTAAACTTTCGAGTTCATAACTGGGGTTCCGAAAATTCAGGAACATTTGAATACGAAGTGTATTGGTCTACCGATTCTATTATTGATGGAGCAGATGTTTTGTTAGGTAAAACTCCTGGGCCTGATATAGCTCAGGATTCTTCAGCATATTTATCTTTTCCTTACTTAAAACAATCAAATGCATCTGAATATTATTTAATTGTTAAAGTCGATCCTACTAATGCTATCGATGAAATGAGAGAAAACAATACATTAGCATTAAAGCATTATACAACTTCAATTCAGTCTACGCCATTCCTTGAGGATTTCGAAACAGTTACTACTGATTGGTATCATAATTCAGATTATTTATCAGATCCTTCTATATGGCAAACTGCTTTAGATCAAAATCATGGGATTACAGGGAAAGCAATTGGAGTTGATGTAAGGGTAAAGAATCCAACGAATACAAAGTCTTATTGGTACTCCCCCATTTTTGATATTGATAATTTATCATCACCAATTTTAACTTTCGATTTATTAAATAAAACAAAATACAGTAACCCCTATTCACATCTTATAATGTCTTATACAACTGATGGTGGTGGAACATGGCAGGTTTTAGATACAACAAATCAAAGTTTTAAGAAATGGTATTACATCTATGATTACAGTGATTATGGTGGAATGGATAACTTAAAAAATCATACTTATGGTTATTTAAATGGGATGTATATGCAATCTAGGAATGGATTCCCATATAATGGAAGTTATTTAGGTAGAGCCGACGACGGTTATGAAGATGCTTCAATTGATATCTCTAGTCTTAAAGGGAATGGTAATGTCCAGTTTAGGTTTGAGTACTTAGTTTTTAATTTTAATTCAGATCAAACTCGTTTCTATGTTGATAATTTTAAAATTGAAGATGGGAATATTGATCTTGAAATTGCATCAAATAAAGATCTATGGATATCTGATAACTCTAAAACGCTTAGGTTTGGGTTTTATGTTAAAAACAATGGAAAGCTAATTTCAGCACAAAGTCATTATTCAATTTATTTATCTACTGACCCTACCATTTCTGGAGATGATTATAAAATAGTTTCTGATTCAATATTGTATGAAGTTAGGCCTGGTCAAAGAGCGCATCATTTAGTTAATGATACTGCTTATACTAACATGATTGGAAAGAAATTTATGATTATTCAATTAGATTCTCAAAATGAAATTAACGAACAAAATGAAAGCAATAATATCAGTGTTCATGCTTTAAAATCAGAAGGTATATCAACATACCCTTATGAAGAAACTTTTACAGATCAATATATAGAAGGTTGGAAAATATACAACACATATAAAGGAAAGAAAACTTGGTTCCGTCAAAGGTTCACCCATGAAGTATTTTATGATGTCAACATTTTGTGGCAACATTATCTTTATCATGGAAAAATGAATTTGGACCCTAGTAATCCAATATCTAATAATAACCATCCTACTGTATATGCGGAATCACCAGTCTTCGATTTTTCTTCTCAAACTGATGTTTATATAAGTTTTGACTTCTCTTTCATGATGAGTAGTAATGCAGGGGATGTTGATGGAGCTAAACTTGAATATAGTTTAGACGGTGGTAATGTTTGGCTATCTGTAGGTGTTAAAAACGATCCTAATGGAACCAATTGGTATAATGCAGATAATATGGTTGAATTTGGTGATGGTTGGGCAATATGTTCTCCTTCTTTTAAAACAGCAATTTACAATGCAACTTCTTTATTATCAGGAAAGAGTCATGTAACTTTTAGGTTTAGAACTAAAACAAATGATAATTGTTCGTGGTACGGAAAAGGATTTAAATTTGATAATTTTAAAGTAGGTCCAACTAAACCAGTTATTGATTTTGAAGCTATAAATATTGGAGATACATTAGTCTTGGATCGCGGAGCATTTCCGTTGAGTGGAGATAGTATCCCTATGAAAATTTCAAATATTGGAAATATAAATGGCGCTACTCATCTGACTATGAAATGGTCCAAAAACACGGATTTTAATTTACCAGGTATCACCGCATTTGAATATACTCACTTGCCTGATATACCAGCTGGAGGTTTTGGTGATGATATCATAAAAATACCTTACCCAGCAGTTTGTGACTCTATGCTGTACTTAGTATATGAGATAAATTCAGTTAATAGTAATAACGAAAGAGATAGTTCAGAAACTAATTTCTCAAATAATATCGGATATTTTGTTGTCAAATTAACAGATAAGAACGTTGAATATCCAAACCAGAATTTAACTTTCAGTAACGACACTATTTTATGTAATGGGGATTCTATAAAACTAGGTACTTTACACCCTGAGTATACTTATAAAAATCTATGGAATACTTCAGAAACTACAAGTGAGATAACAATAACAACAGCTGGAAGTTATTTCGTAGATCAAAAAACTTCCTTTAACTGTGTACTCCGTTCAGATACTATTAATGTAACTCTATCTACTCCTCAAGTTAACATTCTTACAGCACCTGATACCGTATTTTGTTATGGAGATTCAATTAAACTTGAAGCAGTTGGTACAGGGAACTATAGTTGGTCAAATGGTGAAACTACCAAAGCCATATACGTTGATGTTGGAGCCGAATATTCAGTTGAATTGGTGAATACCGATCATTGTTCAATATCAGATACAGTTCACGTAAATCAAGATTTTAGTCAAGGTTTTGTTTTGAGTAAAACTGAAGATCAACATGAGTGTAATGGACCAGTTTACTTTGAAGTAGAAAATGAAGTAGATGGTTTTGCTTGGAGTACAGGAGATACGATACCAAGAATTTTTATAGATAATGATCAGTCGATATTTGCGACATCAACAAATTCTTGTGGGACATTTTATTCTGATACTTTAAAATTCAACTTCTATAATTTACTTGATTCCATCTCCCCTAATACCGATACAATTCTTTGTATGGGAGATACCATTGAGTTTAAAATTCACTCTTCTAGCAGCACGCAATTATACTGGACTACTACTAGACATGAACCAGCAACCGCTTATGAAATAACAAACTTTAAAGAGAATGTAATTGATGCGACTGGATATCATTTTGGAAATTATCAATGGCATATCTATGGTAACCCAGTTACTTTAGCAAATTCGATTTGGTATAATAGTAATGATCTTTATATAAATGATCTATCTGGAACTATTGAATTAGTAAGTGATTACCTTCGATTCGACTATTTAGGTGAGATTAGAGCTGCATTTTCTATTCATAATACACAACCAGGTTCATCAGTTAAATGCTATTATGAAACTGGTGATGGTATTTGGATTCCATTCGAAACTAATCCAGTTATCAATTATAATGAAAACGTTAGTGCACTGACTTTAATTAACAATGTTTTCCTTGTAAAAGTTAAAATAGTATTCGAAGGTTCTGGTTTAGCAGGTTCCCATAAATTGTCACTCAATGGGGTTAACCAAGCAACAGGACTTTCACCAAGTTATGTTTCAGAACCAACTAGTATTTATTCACATAGTTTTAATTCATTTAATACTTATAGCGGTCATAAAACTATGGCAGTAGCAGAGAATAGTTTTTGTAAAAGTTTTAAAGAAGTCTATATCGATTATACAAAAGTGGATAAACTTTTATCTTTAAACGAGTGGTTTTGTCCAGGTGATACAGTTGTAGTGAATAAAAACGATGAGCTTCAAAATCATGCAGACTATAAATTAGAATGGCTTGATTCTATAGGTACAGTTTATTCCGATTCAATACTTATGACATGTTATTTAGATTCCAACTTCTCTGTTTATGCAAAAGTTACCAATGAAGATGGATGTGTTGGGATTCAAACAACATCTTACATTTATAAAAATTATACTGAGCCTAATTTAAGTGTTTCAAATAGTGGGTTGATACTATATACTCAACAGAGCTACAATTTTGAATATAGCTGGCTTAATTGTGATAAGGATTCACTTCCGATAATTGGTGAAGATCAGTATTCCTTTACACCAGATTCTGTTGGGAATTATGCCGTAGTAATAGTTGATGAAGATGGGTGTGTTGATACGAGTACATGTGAATTCTTATACAAAGTATCTACAGAAGAGTTAGATGCTCGTTTAAGGCTTGATGATATTAGCATACTTCCTAATCCAACAATAAATAAGTTTTCTCTTAAGGTTGAAAATCTAGATTTCAAGCATTTAGAAACTTATTCAAATGACGGTCAGTTGATGTTGAAATCAGATAATTATTCTGATATAGATTGTTCTAGTTGGGCTCAAGGAAGTTACTATGTTAAAGTGTTTTCAAACCAAGGTTTAACAAAAGTATTAAAATTGTTAATTCTCAGATAATACTTGAAAATTTATCGTTTAGTTAAATGTTTAATTGAAGGATAAATTTTTATTTTTAAGGAAAACCTTATCCGGTAAATCCCGTAACTAATTTATTATTTTTGCAACTATGGCCTTATCAAAAAAGCAACTTAAAATTCAGGAACAAATGCTCAACCCCTTTAAATTTGGGTTGTTTAAGATTTTTAAATTGCCAATGGCTTATTTGGCTGGAATTCGATTAAGAGAATTAACAGAAGAAAGTTCAGTTTCAACAGTTCGATATAAATACCTAAATACCAATCCATTTCAATCCATGTATTTTGCAGTGCTTGCTATGGCAGCAGAACTAAGTACTGGTTCCCTAGCTTTATTTAGTATTGCAAAACATGATGAATCCATTGCTGTGCTTGTAGTTTCTAGTAAAGGGACTTTTATGAAAAAGGCAGTTGGGAAAATTAGGTTCGAATGTAAAAACGGACTTGATTTCAAAAATAAATTAGAAGAATGTGTTCAAACAAAAGAAGCAGGAATTGTTACTGCTAAATCAATTGGGTACAACAGCAAGGATGAAATCGTTTGCGAATATGAATTTACTTGGAGTTTTAAAGTAAGAAGCTAAAGCGTTTTCATATTTTTGCAATGTGAATTTAGCAAACCTCTCAAAACAAGATACTATTATAGCACCTGCAACTGCTCCTGGAATGGGCGCAATTGCGGTTATTAGAATTAGTGGTCCGGAATCAATTAGTATTACCGATAAATTCTTCCACTCTTTTAAGGAAGGAAAGAAATTAAGCAGTGTAAAAACACATACGGCTAATTTTGGAGAAATTAAGGATGGCGATCTAGTGATAGACGAGGTTTTGGTAAATGTTTTTCACGATGGTAAGTCTTTTACTGGTGAAGAAACTGTAGAAATTAGTTGTCACGGTTCCACTT
>CAWVWF010000172.1:0-7434 GCA_963933885.1 uncultured Flavobacteriales bacterium
GCCTTTTTTAATATGTCTCGTTCTAGTTCTGAGTCTCTAAGTTTTCTTTTTAATTCAATAATTTCACGTTGTTCAACAGTTAAGCTTCTTTTACCATTACCTGGAAAACTAGTTATGCCCTCTGAAGATAACTGATGCTTCCATTTTTGAGCTGAATCATGACCGATTCCTAATTCTCTTCCAACATCTGTAGAAGTCATTCCAGTGTTTAGTAGCTCAACGGCCATCAACTTAAATTCTTTGTCGTACTTACTTCTTGTGTTTTTCATTACCATAAAGTTAATTGTTATGAGCTTAACTTACTGTCCACATAAATATAGTAACTCCATAATTCTCAAGCTCACTCGCGCGCATGTTCCAAAGGACATGCGTGTGTTATGAACTTCTCATCTTCAGATGAGAAGAAACTATACTAAAACGTGTCTGAAGACACGAAGCTCTATACACACGCATGTCCTCCGGAACATACGCGCGAGTATCTTTTTAAACCAATATATTCTACACTATTAATTTCCTGATCATTAAAAGGAATTGAATTAAACATACAGGAACTAGATAATTAATGAAATGTAGTTTTACAGAATGTCTAAAAGGTACAAAGCCAGAAATTCTAATGCGATTTATTTTATAACAGTAACGATTATTGACTGGATAGATCTGTTTTCTCGACCAATTTACAAACACATAATTACAGACTCTCTTAATCATTGTGTCCAAAACAAAGGATTAATCATCCATGCTTATGTAATCATGTCTAATCACATTCATTGTATAGTTAGCACAACTGAAGATCAAGAATTACAATACGTAATGCGTGACTTTAAAAAGTTCACTTCCTATGAAATAATAAAAACTATGAAAAATATTCATGAGAGCAGATCTGAATGGGTATTAGATAAATTTTCTTTTTCAGCTAAGAAAAGTGTAAGAAATACGTTTTATAAAGTTTGGCAAGAAGGCTATCATCCAATTGAATTAAATCAAAATCACTTAATAGATCAAAAGCTAAACTACATTCACAACAATCCTATTAGAAGTGAATATGTTTTTAAACCAGAAGAATATAAATTCAGTAGTGCGAGCGATTATAATGGAATCAAAGGTTTAGTAGATATCGTTCTAATTGAATAATTTTCTCGCGCGTATGTTCCGGAGGACATGCGTGTGTAACGAGTTGCTCATCTTCAGATGAGAGAAAGCTATATTAAAACGTGTCTGAAGACACAAATCTCTATACACACGCATGTCCTCCGGAACATACGCGCGAGAATGGTTAATCATATTTCATGATTTTCTTTAAATCACTTTTACCCTTCACATTTTCTCGTTCACAAGGAAAAGCAACAGATCTTAAACGTTGATTAATTTTCCAATCAACTTTGATTTCATTTAGTTTCGCATCATATCTAGTTTTAGTTAAGATCATTTTATTTAACGATTCCAGTCGTTTAATAACATTGTTTTTAGAATCATAATTCCTAAGAACTGATCTTATTCCTCTAATGCTCTTTGGTTTTAATAAAACTGAAATATCAGAAGTATGATACGGGTTAAACTTCTTTTCAAACCACATATATTTACCATTTTTAATTCCAATAGCAAAACAAAAAGTACTACTCATACTTCTGGAACCTTTACTCCCTTTTTTAGGAAAAACGGCTTTTGCCTTACCATTGGAAAGCTCTAAAGGAGTTAATGTTCTAATCATATTTAACCATTGATAAACAGTAGTCGTTTCTGAAGGATTAACAATTCCCAATTTCACTATTTTACTTCCTTTATCAAGTAAATGAAGGTATGCATCAATATTGGCCCATCCAGATGCAGCCCACTGAAAAGAATAAGAGGAACCAACAGCAACGTTTCGTTTTGGAATTTTATTTAACAAAGGAAAAAATGCAACTCCATTTCTTGAATAAATTAAATTTTTAGATTTAGATGCCAAATCATATGTCGTTTTTAATTTGTTGAGTTCTTTTTGATTTAAATCATCTAACTCCCTCTGCAACTCCTCTTGAACCTTTTTATTCTCTTTCCTTTTTCGGTTATAATAATTACTTAATTGATCTTGATAAATATTTAGATTTTCAATATTTGTTAATCCTTCTTTCGCAAACTTTTTAAAAGTAAGTGCCATCCTCCCTTTCATTTGAATAGAAACTATTGAATCAACCTTACTTAAATTCATCCTCAGATTACTTAAATATATATTCAAATAATTATCTCCTTTTGAACCTTTCGATTTATGCAATTGATTAATTCTAATCTCAAACTCTTTTGTTGCAATAAAAGTCTTACTAAACGGCTCTGTTTTAATTGACTTAATTGAAATGGGATCTAATCCACAAGAAATTGGTCTTTCAGGAGTTTCTTCAATACGTATATTGTCCGTTTGGACTGATAATATACGTATTGAAGAAGCGGGGCTTATTTGATTTTGATACGAATCAGTATTAAACAACTTTTTTACTCGATTTTTTCTTTGCTCTATGCTTGAATACAAACTATAATACAAACTATCAGTAAACGCATCCGATCTATCAACATGCCCTTTATAAGGCAACAAAGTACTCACCGTATCATCAAATCCAGTAGGCAAGAAATCCAGCAAATCAAAATCTACATTCACTAAATACTTCTTTAAAGGTTTAGGATCAACCCAGTTTAACTTACCGTTCTCAACCTCCCCTTTAAAAGCCATCATTCCCTTTTTAACCTTATCCGTTGGAATTTCAACATAAAGAGATCGCTTCGGATTAACATGAACTTTTTGCCCCTTACATGAGAAGTCAAAATGAACCATCCCTCCTGTTTCTAAAGCTTTCCCATTAGAAGTAGTTGCCAAATTATAAAGAACCATATCTTCTAACCTTAAAGCTTCCACCATTTTGAATGTCACCTTTTCAGTCACAACCTTATTGTTCTGATCTAAAAATGCGTTTGTTGGAACGATTACCAATACCCCTTGTTCACCTTCAATGGTTGCTCCTTTTTTAGGATTAATAATGAATTCTTGTTCAGTTGGTTTAACCCATGTTTTTAGACCGTTAAAATCGTATATTGATATTGCAGGTTTTACCTTCACATTAGATATAATACTATTAGACCATATTTTTTCAGGAGCTTCAATTTCTTCAAATTCATCGTTGATCTCTACTTCTTCACATTCAACAATTGATTCCCTTCTAATAGTATCTTCAATAACCTCAACTACAATTGGAGCAGTCTCAATAGAATCTATTTTTTCACTTAAAGGAAGTTCTACCGATATATCTGCAACCTCTGGAACTACAGTTTCAACAACATTAGTTTCTGATGGATTAACCATAAATAACACAACAAGAACTCCTATAACAATAGCACCTCCAAACAACCACTTAGCAACCCTACTCCAAACACTAGTATGTTGAGTAGCATTCTTAATCTGCTTCTTCAAAGCAACCCTCTGAGCAACTCTAATTATATCCTTTTGCAGCTCAAACTGCTTCTTAAAACCAGCATCATTTTTCAAAACCTCTTCAACTTCAACACGATCTTCAGCAGACAATTCATTTAATAAGTACTGCTCAATTCTTTCTATATTTTCTAATGACGTTCTCATGATTGGCTAGGTTTAAGGATGAATTCATCAGCAAGTTTGATAGCGCGTTCCATGCATTTGTACTTCTGCGTTTTTGCAGAATTAACACTTGAAAAGTCTAATGCTTTTGCAATAGCTTGCATTGATTCTTTTTTAAAGTAGAATCGCTCAAAAATTGCCTGACATTTTTCAGAGAGCTTTTTAATAATGCGCTCCATTTCCTCAAAATAAGCCTCTCGTTCCGAATCGTAATCCATATCATCCTCGGAAACTATTAAGGTATCATTCCATTCTAATTCGTGATTTTTATTTTGTTTTCTAAGTTGGTTCTTCCAAAGAAATCTAATGATTCCAAATAAATATGTAGATACCTTAGATGTTAAAACAAACTCTGGATCGCTCACTTTTTCAATCATGAGCACCAGCCCATCATTAAATAACTCTTCTGCAATTTGCTTGTTACCACCTGAAGAACAGATGTTAGCTTTGATTTTAGGAAACTCCTTATAGAGGTGTTTTATCGCAGCACTCTTGTCGATTTCTCGGAGTTGCGTTAAAATATCTTCTTCTTTCATAAACCGTTATTTCCTACTTAATGTCTGCTTATGAAAAAGGTAACCGCTTTTTGAAAAGTTTTTTTTTAATATTTGAAAAGTTGTTCAAACTTAGTACGCCAGATTTTTCTTTTGGCCTTCTGAGTTGTAGACAATTGAACTTCCTTATTTGTGTATTCCTTTTGCTTTCTAATTACCATAAAATGATAATCATCTTCCTTCCAAATAGAATGAGATTCGAACTTAATAACTTCTAATCCTGCATTGTCACAGTTCTTAGTAATTAAGGAAAGTGGAATTGGTTGATCAATTATTTGAAGTACCTCAGGAGCGTTAACGCTATCCCAATTGATACTTGCTGGACTTGGTATATTTATTAAAAGTAATCCGTCTTCAGATAACATGTTGGCTACATTTAAGAATAGCTTCTCATGTAAATCCATTGGAATATGTTCGATAACATCAAACAATGTTACGAAATCAGCCTGTTGTAATTTTGGTTGATATTCGGTAACGTCTCCAGCGTAAAACTCGATATTTTTATTTGTGATTTTTTCTTTTGCGAATTCAATAGATTCAGGACTTAAATCGATAGATTCAATCAATCCTTTCGTTACTGTCTTTCTAATCAAATGCGTAACTACTCCTATTCCACATCCCAATTCAATAACCTTAGAATCTGGCTTTAAACCTTGTTCTTGAAGTTTTTCATACATTAAGAAGATACGATCGTTTACACCAATCTCGTATTGTTCTTTAATATACTCGTCGTAATATTTTGTTACTGCAGATTTAGAAGCCACGCTGATTTATTTATTCGTTACATTCATTTTAAACTTCACACCTTCTACTTCAGAAACACTACCTAAAACCTTCTCTTTAAGAGTAGCTTTAAAAGCAACCATCTTTTTCAAAATTGCCGCATCACCAGAACCGATAATACTTGCAGCTAAAATCCCTGCATTCTTACCACCATCCAATGCAACTGTTGCAACTGGAATTCCACTTGGCATTTGAAGAATAGATAAGATTGAATCCCATCCATCAATTGAATTACTAGATTTAACAGGTACTCCAATTACTGGTAAAGCTGTTAAACTTGCAACCATTCCAGGTAAATGTGCTGCACCTCCTGCTCCAGCTATAATAACTTGAATTCCTCTATCAGCTGCAGTTGTAGCATAATCAACCATTCTCTCAGCAGTTCTATGTGCTGAAACAACTGTGATCTCAAAAGGGATTTCTAATTCATCTAAAAACTCAGCAGCTAAAGTCATTATTGGTAAATCACTTTTACTCCCCATTATAATTCCTACTCTTGCTGTGCTCATGCTTTTATTTTTAAAGTATTTTTTACAAAATCTGCTTTCTCTATTCCTTCTTCTAAAGTATCACTCAAGATCGTAACGTGGCCCATTTTTCTAAATGGCTTCGTTTGACCTTTCCCGTATAAATGAACATTTACACCAGCTGTGCTTAATACTTCGTCAATCCCTTCGTATACTGCTGTCCCTGTAAATCCTTTTTCTCCAAGAAGGTTAACCATAACTGATGGTTTAACAATATCAGTAGCTCCTAATGGAAGGTTTAATAAACAACGGATTAATTGTCCGTATTGAGATTCGTAGTTTCCTTCGATTGTTTGGTGACCACTATTATGCGGACGTGGTGCAATTTCGTTCACTAAAATTTCACCGTCTTTAGTTAAAAACAATTCAACGGCTAATAATCCAACCATATCTAATTTCTCAATAATATCTTTTGCGATAGATTGAGATATATTCTCTTGTTCTTGAGTGATTTTTGCTGGAGAGAATAATACATCAACCAAATTGGCTTCTGGATTAAATACACATTCAACACATGGATATGATTTAATCTCTCCTCTTTCGTTTCTTGAAACAATAACTGAAAGTTCTTTTTCAAAATCAACCATCTTTTCTAATAGAGATGGTTCATTGAACGCTTGCGGTAAATCTTCTTTCGATCTCATCGGTGTAACACCTTTTCCATCATATCCTCCTTTCCTCATTTTTTGCATTAATGGGAAATGAGATTCAAATAAGATAACCTCATCGCTTCCTTCAATTAAGAAAAAATCAGATGTAGGTATGTTATTCTCTTTATAAAACTGCTTTTGAAGTCCTTTATCTTGAACAATCTTAATTACACTTGGTTGAGGAAAAACTTTAACACCTTCCTTTTCTAATTGTGCTAATGCTTCAACATTAACATGCTCAATTTCGATGGTGATGATATCTCTATCTTTTCCGAAAGCATAAACAGTATCGTAATCCTTAATATCTCCTTTAAAAAAACGAGAACTTACGTCTTTACAAGGTGCGTTTTTATCCGGATCGATAAATGCTAAATCTAACCCGAGTGATAATGCTTTTTGTTGAAGCATCCTTCCTAGCTGTCCTCCTCCGAGTACACCTATCTTTTTGTCAGTTCGAAACCCTTTGTTCATAGGTGCAAATTTAGTGCTTTTGTTTTAAATAACCACGAATCGTTGTAGGTTGACTTAAAAGTCATTAAATTAGCGACTGTCAAACTTACAAATATATTGTTATGTTGAATTTAGTTTTATTTGGCCCTCCTGGTGCAGGAAAAGGGACTCAATCAGAAAAATTATTAGAAAAATACGGATTAGTACACTTATCTACTGGTGACATTTTACGTGGTGAAATGAAAGCTGGAACTGAGCTTGGGGTTAAAGCTAAATCATTAATCGAAGCAGGGAATTTAGTTCCTGACGAGGTTGTAATTGGAATGATTGGAAATAAAATTTCTGAAAATTTAGAAGGAAACGGGTTCATATTTGACGGTTTTCCAAGAACTCAAGCACAAGCTGAAGCTTTAGATTTATTATTGGCTGATAAAAAAACTGGTGTTTCTGTAATGCTTTCTTTAGAAGTTGCAGAAGAAGAGTTGGTGAAAAGATTATTAGAAAGAGGTAAGATTAGCGGAAGAGCTGATGATGCTAGCGAAGATACAATCAAGAATAGAATTGCTGTTTACAACAAGGAAACGTCAGTTTTAGTAGATTTTTACTCTACTCAAGGAAAACAAATTGGAATACAAGGTGTAGGTGCTGTAAATGAAATTTTCGGAAAACTTACAGATGCTATCGATGGAATTAAAGTTGGTTAAACAAACCTTCTTAAAATTATGCTATAACCTCTCTAACTTAAGTTAGAGAGGTTTTTTATTAAGTGTGTCTTTGATTAAGAATTTAAATTATGTCTGGAAGCAATTTTATAGATTACGTAAAGATCAACTGTAAATCAGGTAATGGAG
>CAWVWF010000173.1:0-7431 GCA_963933885.1 uncultured Flavobacteriales bacterium
GATTCAGTTAAATTCTCAATCTCAAAATATTTTGTTTCATTTTCCACACCTTTCATATATTCCGTATTGTTTGAAATATTAGCTGATCTACAACTGTTATAAAAACTGTGGGCTGAGGGTCCAATTCCAATATATGGTTTTTGAGCCCAGTAAGCAGAGTTGTGTTGACTTTTATACCCTTCTAAAGCATAATTTGATATTTCGTATTGATTATATCGATTACTCCCTAGTTTATCCATGATAAATTTAAATTGTTCTATTGACTTATCCTCTGATAGGTTTTCAATAGAACCTTCTTTGATCATTTTAACAAGAGCTGTTTGTTCTTCAAGCGTTAGATTATAACAAGAAATATGTGGGATTTTATAATCTATAGCGAACTGTAAGTTTTTTTCAAGTTGTTCTGTTGTTAATAGGGGAAGAGCAAACATGAAATCAACAGATATATTGGTGATCTCATTCTTCCTTAGTAGTTCAATGGCTTGATGAGCTTGGTTAGCATCATGAGCTCTGTTCATCTGTTTCAAATCATCGTTGAAAAATGATTGAACTCCTAAGCTAATTCTATTTACACCGCATTTTTTCCAGTTTTCAATATTTACTTGATTAACATCATCAGGATTAGCTTCTAAAGTAATTTCAGATACTTCAGAACAATTATAGATGTTATAAACTTCATCCATGATTAATTTTAATTCATCATAGTTTAAAAGAGATGGTGTTCCTCCTCCAAAATAGATAGTATCTATTTTTTGAGTTCCTAATATTTCTTTTTTTAGGCTAAGTTCTTTCTTTATGGCAGACACCATTCTTCCTCTATACTTTTCAAAAGTAGTAGAGAAATGAAAATTACAATAGTAACATGCTTGTTTGCAAAATGGAATATGAATGTAAATACCTGCCATTCTGTAAAGATAAACGCAAAATAGTTGTTTTAACAACCAAGCTTATCAACATTATAGTATGGAATAGCTATTGATTTTATTGTCCTAAAGTGGCAACATCCTTTTTATTTTGCAAACAAGTGAAGTATTCATTAATCATATTGTGCTTTTTAACGTCGATTCTTTCCATTGGACAGAAGGAATTTGGACTAGATGCAGTTTTTAAATCTGCACCTCAAATAGTTCGTTTGAATATTTCAGGGGAGAAATTATCGGTATTACCAGTTGAAATCTCAAATTGTAAAAAGCTAAAGGAACTTAATCTTAAGAATAATCAAATATCTGAACTGCCATCTTGGATCGCTAACTTAACTGAATTGGAGGTTTTAGATATTTCAGGTAATAGGCATCTTAATATTAAAACAGCTTTTGAACTTATTAGTAAGTTACCTAAGCTTAAAGTTTTAAAAGCGAGTGGTTGTAAAATGCTGTATCTACCTATTTCGATTAGAAAGATTAGAACCTTAAAGAAGGTAGACTTATCAAATAATTTCATTCCTTCTTTACCGCCAATACTTGAAGAGCTTTTGTGGGAGGAGTTAGATTTGTCGGCCAACTGTATTGATACATTACCGTCGTCGATGGTTTATATGACAAGTTTGAAGAAGCTGAATCTGTCCTATTGCCCTGCGGCTGTTAACAAGCATAACTACTATATGCTTGAGTATTTGGTGAATATAAAAACCTTAGTACTATCAGGAATGGATGCTATACCAGAAGAATTTGGAAAACTATCTTTCTTAGAAGAGGTTATTTTAACGAATGGAACATTTAAAGATCTTCCTGAGGGAATTAAAAATTTGAAAAAGTTAAGGCATATTGATGTTAGGGGGTGTAGTAATTTAAATATTTCCGACTTGATAGAACGAGTTTCCAGTGCGTCGAAAAAACTAGAAACATTAAAAATTGGTCATTTTGCCCTAGACGGATTGCCGTATAATATGTTTAAGCTTAAAAAACTTAAAGAATTATATATAGATAATTCATGTGTAAATAGTTTACCATCTTCCTTTAAAAAATTTAAAGGAAAAGCTATCATATTTAGGCATTGTAGTTTTTCAACTCCAGAGAAAGTCTTTAAGAATCTGGGAAAGGCAAAAAAGTTAACGAAGTTAGAAATTAACTCTTGTGTTTTCGGACATAATAATTGGACGATTGGAGCAAGTTTAACTTTAAAGCAAATCAATTTATTAAACTGTGGTTTAGTGAAAATTCCATTATTCCCTATTAATTTCCCGAACTTGAAGAAGTTGAATTTGATTGGGAATAAAATACCTCAAAATGCTGTGACATGGAAAGTTCCTACAACCAAATTGGGTGTTAAATACAATACGATTTCTTATGCTGAAAAGGAGTTGGAAAAGTGGAAGTATAAATCAATTCGTCCTGATATAAAGAGGATTATTTATTCTGAAGTAGGAGATGTTTTTATTTTGAAATCAGGAACTGAGATCGAAGTAGAGGCTATGGCTTTCATATCAACAGGAAATAGAGATGTAACTGGAGATGTTGAATTAAGAATCAAAGAGTTTTTCAAAACGAAAGACTACTTAATGAGTAATTATCCTACGTTTTTACCAAATGCTGAGGTAGCAGATGTGAAATATTCAATAGAGATAAGAGCTTTTGTTGAAGGCAAAGAAGTTTATTTAAAATCGAACAAACCTATAATAGTAAAGCCTAAATTCAAAAAAGCGATGGCTTTGGACAAATATTATTATCTGAAATATAAAAATGAATGGAGAACAATTGAGCAACAGGTTGATGTTTGTAGTAAAAAAAGCGTTCAAGAAGTAAGGGCTGTTTGTCCTGATTATGCGAAAATGCCTAAAAAAAAGAATAAGCTTAGGGTATCTAAAGTTCACTTAAGAATCAAACGAAATAAACGAAAGAAGACTTTGAATTTTGAAATTGCTCCTGAATACGGTTATCTAGAAAATCAGATTAATATTTTCGGAGACAAAATCAAGGGTTATCCAGAATTGAAAACTTACAAGAAAATTAAATGGAGATATGTAGGCGATAGCTTAGATTCAGATTTAGAACGACTTTATTTTTTGTCTGAATCAGCAAAAAAGTCGAAGATGAATCGAAAAAGCTCTTTTTACTTTTATGTTCTTGATATAAAAGATATCAGAGTTTTCCCGAATCCTAAAGATGACAATTACCTTATTCAGTTTATACAAGGGAGAGATACTTTTTCTGTTGCTGCATTACCGTTTTTACCACTTTTAAAAGCAAAGAAAATTCAAAGATGGCATAGAAGAAAGTATAGAAAGTATAGAAAGGTACTCGTTAAACGAAAAGCGAAATGGGTTGAAATGGATACAACTTATTTAAACAGTTATAGTTTGTTTGAGAATAAGTTAGAAGGGTATCGCCAATTAGATTTAAGATCAGGGTATAACCTTCAACCGTTAAATGAAGAAAAGAAAGCCGGTCAAGTGATTAAAATCTATAAGTCTGGTTTGTATGCACTATCAATTCCATTACTTATCAATAATGGAGTTATTAAAAAACCTATCTATTATTTGAACGGAAAACGTTTTCGACCTCGAAGAGTTTTAGTTTCTAACCATTCAAAGAGATATCATTTTTGGACAGGAGCAAAAGAAGTGGTTAAAGAAAGGGGTGTTTATTCCATATCAATTGTTTTAGATGGAATTATTTATAATGGTAAGTGGAGTAAAAACAATAAAGTTGAATTTGAAAAAGTTGAATTGAAATGATGAAATGGATTGCTTTAGTTTTATTTGGTTGTATTGGAATAGGAGCAACTCAAATTAAAAATACAGATGAATTACTATCTGTTAGAGGTTTTGACGAGCAAGTGATGAACGATTTAATATTTAACCTTGTTAATAACAAGCGAGTTGCGAAAGGGTTGGAAGTTCTTAAGTATGAAACAGCTTTGTCAACTGTGGCGAAACAATTTCAAAGTAAGTTTGAATTTAGGAGGTTCAAATATCCTGAAAAAATAGAGCGAAAAATAGAACGTAAGTTGGCTTTAAAAACTAGAAATCTAGGTTTTAAAGGAGGTCTAGTCTTACCCATCGTAGGACAAGGTGCCGGAGTTGATTATAAAAAAGGAGAGGACTTTTTTTATGATAAAAAAGAAACTGAGACAGAGTTTCATTTGTTTTACGGGAACAAACCCAAAAAGAAAGATAAGGACAAAAGCAGGGTGGAGATTCCTCATCACACGTATTTGTCGTTTGCAAAAGCCTTCCTGAAAAAGCTAGATTCTAAAAACAAAAAAAAGTTATATTCAAAGTCTTATAAATGGGGAGGGCTTTATTTTCAATGGTATTATAAGTCGATTAATAAAAAGAAAATTCCTCAAATGAAAATGATTTTTATTTTGGGAGGATATCAAACTGCAGGAATGTGGGATAATATTGAGAAATAGTCGGCTTTAATTAGTATCTTTGCACGCAATTTAGATTCAGTTTTGGCAAAGGAAAAAAATACGGATAAAGTTGAAATCAAGGCACCTAGTACGCTAGGTGATATTGTGATGTTTACTAAATTGAGGTTAGCTTCATTGGTAGTTTTCTCTGCTTTCATCACTTATTTAACAGCAGTTTATTTTTATTCAAGAAACTATGATCCGACAATTGTTTTGGATTGGGCAAAAGTAGGGTGGTTATCTTTAGGTGGTTTTTTAGTTACTGCAGGTTCTAATGGATTCAATCAAATTATAGAAAAAGATCTCGATAAATTAATGGCGAGGACTTGTAATCGTCCTCTTCCTACAGGGAGAATGACATTAAGAACAGCTTGGTTTATTTCTTTGTTTTGTGGGATTTCTGGAACTTTAATTTTATGGTTTTTATTAAACCCTTTAACAGGAGTTCTAGGGTTGGCAAGTTTAATCTCTTATTCAGTTATCTACACACCTTTAAAGCAAAAGTCTTCTTGGGCTGTATTTGTTGGAGCATTTCCAGGTGCTGCACCTCCTCTGATTGGTTGGGTAGCTTTTGAAGCTTCTTCTGGTTTTACTGGGTCATGGGTTATTTCACCGGTAGCATTATCATTGTTCTGCTTACAATTTATGTGGCAGTTTCCACATTTTTGGGCGATTGCTTGGAGATGTCATGACGATTATAAAAAAGCTGGATTTCATTTATTACCTTCTTCAGAAGGTAAAGATTTGAAAAGTGCATTCCAGATATTACTGTATACTATATTCATGATTCCAATTTCATTACTTCCTTGTCATCCAGATTTTAACATTGGAGGAATTACAGCTGCAATAATAATGTTGGTTTCAGGTGGTATCATGTTATACCCTGCTTTCATGTTATTTAAAACTTTATCAGATAAATGGGCCTCTAAATTAATGTTTGCGTCTTTTATCTATTTACCTTTAGTTTTGTTGGGGTTATTATATGATCAATTATTTTAATTAACATGAAAAATACAGTTCCCGTTGAAGAAAGATTAGAGATTAAAAAGAAGACACATAAAAACATGATGTGGCTTGCAATATCGTCAATTTGTATGATGTTTATTGGTCTTTCAAGTGCCTATGTTATAGCTAAAGCTGATATCACTTGGATTCACATTACAATGCCCGATTCATTTTTCACGAGTTCAATTGTGATTTTTATAAGTAGTATAACTTTCTGGTTAGCAGTTAGGTTTGCTAAGAAAGAACAAAAAAGAACTTCATTGATCTTAGTTGTGATAACCTTATTGTTAGGTCTTGGGTTTGTTAAGTTTCAATTAGCTGGTTGGTCTGAATTGAAAGAAAAAGGGATGTTTTTTGTTGATGTTCAAAATGTAAATGGATTAATCGCTAGTGGAAAAGGAACATACGGAACAGATTATACAGTAATAGATTCAGGAATAGAATTGAAATACGTTGACGGTAAATTTTATGATGCTAGAGATGATTATAATACAACTGAAAAGATTCCGAATCTAGCTACAAAAAATAACGCAAGTAGTTATTTATATCTTTTAACAGGTCTTCATATTGCCCATTTATTAGGAGGTTTGATTTCCCTTATCTTCGTTACTGTTAAAAGTTTACAAGGAAGATATACTAAAGAAGATACCGTGGGTATAGAAGTTAGTTCCTTATATTGGCATTTTTTAGATATTTTGTGGTTATATTTGTTCGCTCTACTATATTTCGTAGGGTAATTAAGAATTTTAAAATTTAATAGCATGGCAGGAGAAGTAAGCAAAGCTATCGATCCAAAAGAATTATGGGGCGGAGGTCGTTCACCTTTTAGTTTAAGTTATGGGAAAATGATGATGTGGTTTTTCCTCATCTCTGATGCATTAACATTTGGTGCGTTTTTAGTTTCTCTAGGATGGTTCCGTTATACAAGTGATGCGTGGCCTATATCAGACCAAGTGTTTTTTCACATTCCATTTATACATTCAGCAACACCAGATGAAGGATTTCCTTTATTATATGTTGCTTTCATGACATTTATATTAATTGTATCCTCTGTTACTATGGTGTTAGCTGTTGAAGCTGGACATAGAAATGATAAGAAGACTGTAATTAAGTATATGGTTTTGACTGTTATTGGAGGTTTAATTTTCTTAGGTTCTCAAGTTTGGGAATGGGCAGGAGTTATAGCTGGTCCTGATGGATTATTCGGGACATATGATGATACAAGAATTGGAGGTAACTATTTAGGTGGTTGGGAAACAGTGAATAACGTATTAGTTCCTATTGTAGGACCTGATCAATATGCTCAGTTCTTCTACTGTGTAACTGGTTTCCATGGTTTACATGTATTCTCTGGAGTTATTATAAACATCATTATTTTAATCAATGTTATAGGTGGAACTTATGAAAGAAGAGGTCACTATGAAATGGTTGAAAAAGGAGGTTTATATTGGCACTTTGTAGATTTAGTTTGGGTGTTTGTATTTACATTCTTCTACCTACTATAGGTTTAACGTATTATAATAATTTTTAATAAAAATATACACTATCATGGAAAGAGATGATATCATAGAATATTCTTTAGGTGCTCAGCATTCTGAAGAAGAAGGAAAGAAAATAAGAAAAAATATTTGGAAGGTAACTTATATTCTTTCGGCTATTACTTTTGTTGAAGTTTTAGTTGGTGTTCTTTGGAGTAAGTCTGTAGTTGGTGATGGTGATTTATGGGCGTCAATCAAGATTGGTTACCTTATTCTTACGGTTATAAAAGCTAGATATATTGTTTTAGAATTCATGCACTTAGGTCATGAAAGAAAAAGTTTTAGGTCTACAATTTTATACCCTTATTTGTTTTTAATTTTATACCTTATATTTATCGCTCTTAATGAAGCTACAGCTGTTTCTGAAGTTAATTTCCCGATAAATTAATAGACAATAAAAATGGGAGAACAAGCATTATCTACTCCTAAAAAGAAAATACTTTACGTAGGTTTATTTATAGCGCCATTTCTTCTTGCGATGGCGCTTATTTTTATGGCAAAAGGTTTAGGAACTTTGCCTATAATGAGTGAAGAT
>CAWVWF010000174.1:0-7416 GCA_963933885.1 uncultured Flavobacteriales bacterium
GTTGCACTTGAGCTTAAAGTACCTCCATCTGAAGCAGGATCAACTGTAATTGTTACTTCTGAAGAAGTAGCTTCAGAACAAACACCAGATTTTAGAACCGCTCTATATTTAGTAGTTGTTGTAATGTTTGAATAACTTTGAGAAGTACCTGTATTAGAGATTGTTGCTGTAGCTCCCCAATTATTAGTAGAGCTCTCCCACCTAACAACCGATCCCGTTTGACCAGTTAAATTTAATGTACCTGAATTACTTCCAGAACAAACAGTTGCGCTTGAAGAAACAGTTCCTCCAACGGAAGCGGCAACTACTGTAATTGTTTTTTGTGCTGTATTTCCACATCCTCCTACACCATCGGTGTAAGTTATTGTATGCGTTCCAACTCCTGCGGAACTTGGATTGAAATTCCCAGCTGAAACTCCTGGCCCGCTATATGTCCCACCTGTTGGTAATCCTCCTGATAAAGCAAATGTTGATGTGGTGATACAAACATTACTGAATGAAGACAATGTAACCGTTGGACAAACTATTCCACATCCAATTCCAGTGTTATCATGTGTACCGTTGTTACTTACAGCTCCTGTATAAGCTTGACCTGGTCCATCCCAAAGTTTTGCTGCTACGATTGGTCCCCAAGCTGGATCAAGTGTTAATGAACCAGTAAAAGTTCCATTACAAACTATAACAGTACCACCAGCTCGAACTAGTAAACTACCATTAAATGAACTTCCAAGTGTAATACATCCAACTTCATTATTATTTATGATGTCTACAGAATTACCAGACGCATATGTTTTTGTACATGCGGGTGCTTGTGAAAAAACAGAAGTAGTAAAAAGAATTGCTAGAACAAATAGCAAATTTAGTTTTGTAGCCTTATACAAATATTTCATATCCAATATTTTAACTTATTGATATTCCTGAAAACCAACAAAATAAATGAACAGCAACAGTAAGGCATTCTGTGCTTTTTTTAATTCATTTGTATGTTACAGGCTACGTATTCAGATAGGCGGATATAGGGAATGCATGGTTGCTCTGAATACAATACCAAATAAAAGTGCAAAATTCGTATATTAATTGATGTAATCCTAATTATTCAGGAGTTGATTTCACATATCAGTTTGAAACGTAAGTGTTTCAGGTTAAGGTGGTTTGATTCGTCTTTAAATTGATAACATTTAAATATGACCAATAATAAATATTAAAAATGATTATCTGTATTTTTTTCAAATAAAGCATATGAAACAGTTACGCTGGAAGTATGATTAACACTACTTTCTCTTCTATTATCTTAAAAATTAAATTCAGTCTTTTACTAATCATGAAAAGCGGAAAATAAACACTAATTTAATTGAACCATTAAGATGATAAAACTTTTCTTTAACGAAAACATTCTTGTATGAATAACTTACTTAAACTATACGAATTCATTAATAATAAAGTAAGCTTAACTGAATTTGATAAAGGTCTTATTGCTAAATCAATTAAACTTGAACAGTTTAAAAAAGGAGATCAAATTGTACAATTGAATAGAACTTGTACTTCATTAAAATTTGTTATTTCAGGAATATATCGAGTTTATAAATTAAAAGATGGAAAGGAAATCACAAGCTATTTCAATTATGAAAACAGAAATCCATTTGTTGCTTCTTTTGTTTCCTTATTAACACAATCAACCAGTAATGAGGTTGTTGAATGTATTGAAGCTGGTGAATTACTGAGTATTGATTATAAGGATTGGTTAACGTTTTATGCTAAAAGTGAAAGAATAAATGCATTCGGACGCATCATGGCTGAGTTTAATTATGTTTTAGCAATGGAAAGAATTGAAGCGCTACAATATCATAATGCAACAGAACGCTATGAATCATTCCTTATAATGTATCCAAACTTGATGAATATGATCTCACATCATTACGTGTCGTCATACATTGGTGTAGCTCCAGAATCTTTAAGCAGAATTAGAAAAGAATTGGCAAAAAAGTAAATCATAACATACATCAATGAAATTGTTTTTCTACTGTGATAGCTTTGAATCATGGAAACGAAAGAACTATTTACTTACTGGAATGAAATTGTTGATTACTTTGAAATTCCTAAAAATTTAAGCCAAATTATATTTGAGCATATCTTACAATGTCATTTGGCAGAAGGTCGCCATTATCACACGATAACACATGTTGGTTCCCTTTTAAGTTTGATTGATCATCATGAATTAAAACCTAATCAAAGAATTACACTTTTAATTGCTGCATTTTTTCATGACATAATTTATAATACAGACAGTTCTGAAAATGAAATTGAAAGTGCGGAATTAATGGAGCGATATTTTGATTTACTTGAAATAGAAAGCTCAGAAATCTTGAAAGCAAGTGAAATCATTAAAGCGACTCAGTTTCATAAATCTGATGATAATTTAACCCAATTATTCTTGGATATGGATCTTTCTATTTTAGGAACAAGTGAAGCTAAATATTAAGCATATGCGAAACAAGTTAGACAAGAGTTTATAAGTACCCCTTCCCTACTGTTCCGAATAGGAAGAAAAAAGTTTATTAAGAAAACTCTAAAAAGAAAGTCTATTTACTATACTTCATACTTCAAAACCAATTTTGAAGAACAAGCAATTACGAATCTACAAAACGAATTAAAAACCTTGTAGCATGATTAATAGAACAACAGTAAATAATATACCAATTATAGAGATTGATAATTTCCTAACTCCAGAGGAATGTGACCAGTTATTAATTGATCGAATTCCTAAGTTTAAAACAGCAAATACACATTATCCAAAATACTATAGAAACAACAATCGTTTGGAAGATGATAATTCTGAAATTGCTTCTGATTTGTTTTCAAAAGTTAGTTCATTAGGATTGGATGAATTAAATGATGCTAAGCGATTGAATGATAAACTTAGATTCTGCGAATACAATGAAGGACAAATGTTTTCTAAACATCAAGATGGAGTTTATTTTCCAAATGATACAGAAGCGTCCACCCACACTTTTCTACTTTACCTAAATGGTGAAAGTGATTTTAAAGGTGGAGAAACTCAGTTTTTCGATTCTAAGTTGAATAACGAAGTTGTGCATCAAATAAACCCAAATAAAGGAAAACTAGTAATATTCGAACACGAAGTATGGCATAAAGGGAATGAAGTCTCGTCTGGATCTAAGTATATATTAAGATCAGATTTTATCGTTAACAAAAAAACCGTCAACCATCACAAGGGTTATATCTGGAGCTTGGCTCCGTTAGAAAACATCACATTTTTAAGTGGTGGTCGAGATGCGATAATCAAACATTGGAACAAAGATTTAAAATTACTTAACAGTATTAAAATTCATAATAAATCAATTATTAACATTACTCCTGTAAAGAACCAAGAATTTGTTTCTAGCTCTAGAGATATGACTATCAAGAAATGGAACTTGAGTGGTGAAATAATAAATTCTATATCAGTTGAATCAATGGTATTATCGATTGTTATTGCTAACGATCAAATAATTACGGGTAATGCAATTGGTGAGATTATTATTTATACAAAAAAACTAAAAAAAATTAAAGCATTTAAAGTGCATTCCAAATGGATATGGGAGATTATAATAATTGATGAATTACTTTTTTCCGTTTCAGATGATGGAACATTAGTAAAAACAACTTTAGATGGCGATTCAGAAGTATTAATAAATAATGATGTTGGCCTTTTTTCCATTGCTACTGATGGGAAAACTGTGTTTTTAGGTTCTAAATCTGGAGAAATATTGAGTTACTCAATTAAGGACGAAAGCTTAACGTTTGAAAAAATACACAAAGATATTGTGAGAAAAATATTGATAAATAACGGAAGCCTCTTTTCTGCAAGTGAAGACATGTCTATATGTAAAAATGGAAACATAGTTTCAACGCATAAAAATTTTGTTCAAGATATTTCAATTATTGGAAATCATATTCTGAGTGCTGGATTTGATGGTGTTCTATTGAAAACTGATCTAGAATCGTTTACTTGTTACTGAAATCCCTGAACTACTCAGCTAGCACCTAGATTCCCGCCTTCGCGCACTATTGTCCGGAATAAAATTTGAATCCAGTTCATAAATGTAGGGGTACCTCTTGTAGGTACCCGACACGTAGTAGTGTTAATGTGAAATACTGTGTTTTGGATACCTACAATTAAATACATTTTTTAAACCATTATGAATTCTAAGTCATTTTCAAATGAGAATGAAATAAGAATAACGGGACATTAACTGTGTGAATTATAGATCTATTTATTCCAGACAGTATTGTGCCTTCACGAGAATGACAAGTGTTTACGCAAAACTTCTAGTAGAATTAAATTAACGTTGTCATTCTCGCAAAGACGGGAACCTAGACGTCTGAATAACTATTTAGATTGAAACATAAAATGATGGGTTGGTAATGATTACGGATAGTAATGTGCGAAGACAGAAACCTAAGCATCTCGATTTCAAACAAACCATCAAAAAATAGTCTTATTAAATGGGAACCTTGAGCTTTTATAACTCAAAGTACTTTTCTGAAATTATATAGAATTATTCTATTCTGATTATCCAAAATATTTTAAACTTGATTAATAAAATTAAAAATAAATCACATTTTAAGATGACTATTTATTTTAGCATCTCATCTGTCAAAAACACGCCTTAATACCTGATATCCTACCATTCATGATGTATCGCTGATTTACATTTCATGTAATTAGATATACATTATATGTTTGTCATATTTAAAGTTGACTTACCTTTATTTGTATTACACTACTTTCGCGCCCGAACTAAAATTAACTACTTATGAAAATTAAACTACAAAGTTTAATGCTTGTTGCTATGCTTGCCTTTGGTAATGTATCACAAGCGCAAGGAGATGTAATCCATTCTGATTGGAAAGCACTGGAAGAATCTCCAAAATTAATTGATGTTTCATATCGTGTTGCAACATGCGATGGAAATGAAGCACAAATTCATTTACATGTATTCAATGAAAACGTATCTCCGCAAGAGGTGAGTTTTAAACTTCACTTAACTGATGAAGATGGAAACACAGGTGATATTGAAGCTAATGGAATCAAAATGGATTTAGCTGAAATGAGAAATGCGGAGTGCGGATCTACTGATAATACTGATTTGATTTTTTCAATTCCTACTGGAATTAATCAAAACAAATTCAGTGTTACAATTACTTATTTAGACTAATTAAACAATGAAGAAATTATCTTTATTGACTGTTCTACTTGTTATTGCAAGTATACAGTCGTTTGGGCAATGTAATGAACCCAAAATAAATTCATTCACTCCAAATACAGGATTCATAGGAAGTACAGTTACCATTTTCGGTGCTAACTTCGATGTTACTCCTGGAAACAATCAAGTGTTTTTTGGAGCAACTGAAGCTACAGTAACTTCAGCATCTTTTGGTAAACTAGAGGTAACAGTTCCTGTAGGAGCTACATTAGCTCCAGTATCAGTGAAAAATGCATGTAATAAAATTGCATACTCATCTGTACCTTTTAATGGGATCTTTTGTCCTACACCAATTACTGCATCTACTTACAACTCAACAGACTTTGAAATGTCTGCTAGAGGTGCCTATAACATGATTGCCATGGATATAGATTTAGATGGAAAACCTGAGGTTATCTCTGGTAACCATGGTGGTGGAATGACAATTGCTCACAACAAAAGTACACCTGGAAACTTGAATTTTACAAGATTCGATATTTCAACTGGAGCTGTTCAAGGTCATGCATCTGCTGATTTTGATGGTGATGGGAAAATGGATATCGTAATAGCTGGGAATGACTTAAGAGTTGCTAGAAACACTAGTACTCCAGGAGTTCTAAGCTTTGAATCAGTGAAATCTGTTTACGGAGGAGTTGGAGCATACCAGATTGCTATAGGAGATTTTAACAACGATGGTAAAATCGATTTCGTAACAGGAAGCTCAAACGGTCATTTATACTTTTTCAGAAACACAAGTACTGGTCCTGGATCAATCACTTTTGCTTTCGTTCGTAACATTTATTCTGGACAAAGATGTACTGGATTACAGGTTGCTGATGTTGATGGTGATGGAAAAGTTGATGTTTTAGGGACACAAGGTCACTTGAACAGAGCAATTACTTTAAGAAACACATCTTCAAACGGGAGTACTGCTTTCAATTTTGAAGCTTTAGAGGCATGGCCTACTAACGGATCATACCCATACAGATGTATGATTGCTGATTTCGATAAAGATGGTAAAATTGATTTAACTACTTGTAATTATAATGGAGCTACTAATACAGCTGTATTTAGAAATACATCTGTAGTTGGAAACATTTCTTTTGCTAACGCAATCAACTTACCAAGTCCAAGAAACAATTATAGAATTGGAGTTGGTGATGCGAATGGAGATGGATATCCTGATATCATTACAAAATCATTAGGTGTAAATGTATTCTCTATTTATGAAAATACAGCAACTGCTCCTGGAGCTTTAAGTTTTGCTGCAAGAAGAGATTATACTTCTTCTTCTAGAGCTGAAGTAAGTGGAATTGTAATAGCTGATTTAGATGGTGATTTCGTTCCTGATATCGCTACATCTGGAATTAGTAGTAATACAATTAGATTCCATAGAAATACAAGTTCTCAAGTTGATAATACTGCACCTACTGCAATTTGTAAAAACGTAATTGTTGCATTAAGTCCATTAGGAACTGCTTCTATTACTGCTGCAGATGTAGACAATGGTTCAGCTGATGCTTGTGGTTTAGATAATATTTCAGTTTCTCAAACTGAATTTACTTGTCATGACATTGGAGATAACGCTGTTACTTTAACGGTAACGGATAATGCTGGAAATGTTAGTACTTGTTCTGCTACAGTTACTGTTGCTCCGGCAGCAGTTTATGTTTTCGGACAAACAACAGTATGCCAAGGTGAAACAATAGAATTGTCTACAAATGATGGTGATTCTTACCAATGGAAAAACAACGGAGTTGATATAGTTGGAGCAACAGCTCAAACTTATACAGCTTCAGTTACTGGAGATTATTCTGTAACTGTAACTAATGCTTTAGGATGCTCAGGTACTTCAAGTGCATTAACACTTACAGTTAATAACAATCCTACAGTTAATACTACTGGAAATCCATTCTTATGTGGAACACCGGCTTCTACAGTGATTTCTGCAAGTCAATCTGCTATTTATCAGTGGAAATTGAACGGAGTTAATATCTCTGGTGCTACTCAACAAAACTTATCTGTAAATAACACAGGTAATTATTCAGTTGAAGTAATTGATCTTTTTGGTTGTTCTGCAATTTCTGATGACATTACAGTAAGTACACCTTCTGCTCCTACTGCGATAGCTCAAAACTTTGTACTTGAGTTAAACGAAGAAGGGACAGGA
>CAWVWF010000175.1:0-7355 GCA_963933885.1 uncultured Flavobacteriales bacterium
CAATCGTTATTGCTTTTTTTGATTATGACACAGCCTGAAGGGGCATCCCTACATTATGAGCTGAGGTATTGGGCTGTTGTTTTATGGTAATCCCTTTTATGAGACGTATAGGTTCCTGCCTTCGCAGGAATGACAAATATGTGATTAAAAAGTATGACAATTTAAGCTAGGAATCCGTGATCAAATAAATGGGATAATAAAATTTGAGTACCAATCATTATCAATACAATTCCACTTATAACCTCAAGTCGATGAATATTTGTAATCCTACACATCGATATCAATTGTTTACCTCCATAAACGGATAGGAATGTAAAGAAAAACATCATTATTGCTAATGTTCCAATATCCCCTTTTAAACTAGCTGTTGTAAAACCAATTGCCAGTGCGTCAATACTAACCGCAATAGATTTTAAGGTGTATTTATAAAGACTTGTTTGGGTTTTCCCCGAAGCTTCTTCTTCCTTAGTAAATGCTATTTTCAACCCTAAAATTGACAGGATTATAAAAGCAATCCAATGATCAATTTGTTCGGTATATTTCCAAATTTCTTTTCCAAGTATGCAACCGATTAAAAACAATATAGTCTGAGAAGTTGCTGCAATTAAAGATAAGATGCTAATCTTTTTCACCTCCTTTTCTAGTGTTGTTCCTAAAACAAAACTGTCTATACAAGAGGTACCAGATAACATGATGTTTGATAATATTCCCACAACACAAAAATAGGGGATGTTGGATGTATTGTAAATACCATATTTTAGGTATAATGAGCATTAACTGAATGCTTATGCTAGACGTCTAGATTCCTGCCTTCGCAGGAATGACAAGGATCGGTTTAATCAACCAATTGACTACACTAAATACAAACACATAACGCATTTGTCATTCCTGCGAAGGCAGGGATCTAGACGCCTTGTTGCCCACTGTTCCTACACTATAAAACAAAAAAAAGCGGTTGAGGTAAACCTCAACCGCTTCATATATTCAATATAATTATCTGTTATCTAACAATCATTTGTTTTGTTCCAATAACATTACTTGCTGCATCTAAAACTGACACCATATAAATTCCAGATTGGAATTCATTAAGTGAAATTTGAGTTTTCGTAGAAGTAATGCTTTGAGACAACACTAAAGATCCTAAAACATCATAAACCTTAAACTCGCTTCCTTTAGAACTTAAAGTAATTGTTTCGTTAGCTGGATTAGGATATAGACTAAACTTACTAGCAGTTATTTCAGTGCTTGAAGTAGGATTGTCAGTTAAATCCATATCATCAACTCTTAAAAGCGTTCCTGGGTTATTTCCTGCATACACTGTTACAGTAAAAGAATCGGGAGCCATTGAAAACGTTGTTGGAATAATAACCTCTGTATATCCATTAGTAGCAGCATCAATTGCATAACTACCTCCTGCTATATAAGATCCGCTCTTATAAAAAGAGATGGCTACATTCCCCTCATCAGATCCACTTGGTTCATAATCTACCCAAACTGATAAAGCTTGCGGTTGCATTACGTACGGTGTTCCTTTTTCCTCACCAGAAAAATAATCTGCATTAGAGAAGAAACCAGAATTGGTATCTAAATCACCGTCTCCGTCTGTTCTTTCAGTTACGTAAAGTTCAATTGCATGACTACCTTCATATGCGTCATTAGATTTTAGATAATTCATAGCATACCAATCATCAGGTGATTCAATAATTGTGTCGTTCCAAGATTCGAAACCTCCGTTCGCCATTTGCTTAAAATCACCATTTGTCTTTTTCATCCCAACTCTATCAAGTTGAATCCAAGAACCAGGTTGAGCATTACTATCATCTTCTAAAGCGTTTGTAGATACTGCTGCAAAGAATATTGTATCGGGCTGTAATAATGACCCAAGGTTTACAGCAGTGTATTCCTTCCAAGTATTCTGAGTTCCTACAACTGGGTAAAACCCTCCACCAATACTATTACCAGCTTTTTTTAAAGTGAAAATCACCCAAGCTGTATCGTTTGGTTGCATATCACATTTATAATAAAACGAAAATGAATCAGCTTGAAAAGTATAAGGATTTCCTCCTCCGGGTCCATTATCACCCCATTCTCCAAGAATAGCATAACCATTTACTGTATCTCCACCAGCAGTTGTTAATGATGATAATTTCAAAGAAGAAACACCTTCATACGCATCCGTTGATTGCTCAACTGGATCGATATCTAATGAGACTCCTTGTTTTAAATAGTCTTCAACAGCTGAAGAAAGTGTATCTGGATAAGTAACAGTTTTTTGAGTCCAGTCCTCAAAACCTCTATTAAGTGCGTTAGTTTCTTGTGCAAATGCACCAACAGTTAATACGGTTAAAATTGAAAGTAAGGTTTTTTTCATATGAGTTTGTTTTAAGATTAATCAATTAACGATCTGTTCTCAAAAACGTTACCATTAAAACAAAGCATTATAGCGTCTATATGAGATATGATAATTTATACCAGATAATGGTACAATCAGGATAAAAAAAATAAAATAGAATTAAACATGATACTTGGAAATAATTTCTGTATTTTCATAGAAACTACCAACTATGAAAACTACATTCATCCTAGCATCTTTGTTTACTGTATTAACTGCTCAAGCATCAGAATTTTTTGGTTCTGTTACTTTTAATAATATGACTTTAGATGTTACTTTAAACGACGTTACCAATAAAGTTACTTTTGAATTAGCTGGTCCAAAATCAGGATATATTTCAATGGGATTTGGTGCTCAACAAATGAATGGTTCGTATTGTATAATCGCAAATGAAGGAGGGGTTAACAGTTCTCAAGAAAGAATTTTAGGTTTTCATTCTTATGGTACAAAGTTGGCGACTGATTTAATTTCGGTAGATAGTTACTCTGCTACAAGTACAATTGCTTCTTATACAATCTCAAGAGACTTATCTGTAAGTTCTATTGAATCTCAAGCATATGATTTTGTAGCTCAAGAAGGAACTGTAGATATAATGTTGGCATACGGAAATACAACTGGTCAACATCATGCAGATCGTTTCGCAGGAACCATCAATTTTCAAAGAATAATTGATGTTAGTACAAAAGAAAATATCGTAGCACAAACACTTAAGGTATACCCAAACCCTGCTGCTTCAGTTTTAAACATTCAATTAAACCAAGTTTCTACTTCAACAAATGTTTCTATTTATAGCTTACAAGGGAAACTAATTAAAGCTATCGATTTTGCAAATAAGGAAGTATTAAGTGTTGATGTAAACGATTTAACTGTTGGAAGTTATTTGGTTAAAGTTAAAGGAAGTAGCTTTTTCAGTACTACGATTTTCGTAAAGAAATAAGTTAACCATTTTCTTCTTTTAATTACACGTGAAATTATTTCTTTGAATGCAATTTCACGCGTTTTCATACCATTTTTATAACGTTTCATATCGTAACAATTAATACATTTGGTTACCTACAAACCAAACCTAACTATATGAAAGCTATTTTATTACTGATTAGTTTATCTATTTCATTATCCAGTTACAGTCAATTTTCAAACGCTATAAACATACCTGATACCTTATCTGGTACATCAATAAATCTTACAGTTAAAGATTCTACTAAAGAATTTATTACTGGAAAAGTAACGAATACATTTTCCATTAATGAATCAGATTATATGGGACCAACCTTAATGCTAAATAAAGGTGATGAGGTTTCTTTTAATATAACAAACACCATTGTTGGTGAAACAATTACAATCCATTGGCATGGATTTCATATTCCAGCTAAATGGGATGGTGGCCCAATGAATACTATTGCACCTCAAGGAACTTGGGAGCCAACTTTTGAAATCATGGAACACGCTACTATGATGTGGTATCATTCTCATGCACATGGAAGAACTTTATTCCAAGTAAACAAAGGTATAGCTGGAATGATCATTATCCGAGATACAATCGAAGCAAAACTTGATCTTCCAAGAACATATGGAATTGATGATTTCCCTTTAATAATTCAAGACAAAGCTTTCCATAATGCAAGTGGACAAATTGAACCTGATTTACTTGGAAATGTAATGCTCGTAAATGGAACTATTGAACCATTTGTTGAATTGCCAGCACAAGTTGTTCGTTTAAGGTTAATTAATACTTCTGTTGAAAGAGTATTTAACATAGGTTTTAGCGACAATAGAAGTTTTTATCAAATAGGTACTGATGGTGGTTTATTAGAAGCTCCTGTTTCTTTAAACAGAGTTTCACTTGCTCCAGGTGAAAGAGCACAAATTTTACTAGATCTAACACAAGAAACTGCAGGTAACACATTAAACATGGCAAGTTATTCAACTGAATTTAACGGACAGGTTGCAGGATCTTGTACAAATGGTCCTGGTTGTGGAACTGGTCCTTTGGATGCTACAGATTTTGACTTTATGGAGATCAGAGTTGTTGCTCAAAATGGGAATCCAGTTACGACTATACCTCAAACATTAGTAGATATTGATTTTATTCCTTTAACAGGTGTAGATACTACGAGAGTAAAACAAATTCTAGGGCCATCAGCTCCAGGACAGCCTTTTACTATTGATGGAGGTTCTTTCGACATGAACGTAATTAATGATATTATTCCATTAGGAAATAGAGAAATTTGGAGATTTGAAAACCTATCTAAAATTGCACATCCAATGCATATTCACGATGTACAATTTAATATTATAAGCAGGGATGGAGTTGCTCCTGCAGCGAATGAAAATGGATGGAAAGATGTTGTACTTGTATACCCAAATGAAACTGTTGAGTTTGTTGCTGAGTTTTTAGACTTTACTGATTCTATGTATACTTACATGATGCATTGCCACTCTTTAGGTCATGAAGACAATGGAATGATGGAACAATTTATAGTTGTTGATACAGCTTCAGTAGCAACTGGAGTTGCTGAAACTGACTTTAAGAACTTTAATGTTTATCCAGTTCCTGTAG
This sequence comes from uncultured Flavobacteriales bacterium, assembly GCA_963933885.1. Lineage (GTDB taxonomy): Bacteria > Bacteroidota > Bacteroidia > Flavobacteriales_C > CAWVWF01. The sequence goes on from CAWVWF010000175.1 coordinate 4,953, forward strand.
AAAACAATTTAATGATTGAGTCTGATGAAATAACGGGTGATATTGATCTTGTAATTTCGAATAGCTTAGGTCAGGTTTTAATGAACCTAAAGGATTACCAGATCAAACAAGCGATAGATGTTTCTAGTTTGACTCATGGTATTTATTTTCTGACTATTAAAGTCAGAAATCAATCTTTAAACACCGTGAAGTTTTTGAAAAAATAAGTTACTTGCTACCTTCTAACTTTCTTAATTCTCTTGTTCTCCACCTGTTATAATTCATGTGGTAAATAAACCTTAATCCTATATTACTTCTAGATAAGTCTTTCGCTGTATATAAAGCTGAATTTAACTTTAGATCTAAACTAAAATTAGATCTTTCTAAACTTACTCCTCCTGTAATAGACATTCCTAAGGAATTAAATACTGCTGATGTATCTGTATCCGAAATAGCACTAAAAAAACATACTCCAGTACCTCCAACTACCTTAAGCGCCAGTTTTCTTTTCCTCCATATTGTTCTAGAGTATTCAATCTGTCCTAATATTTCAGTTACACTTTTTGTACGTTGATAAAGTCCATTGTTATAAAATTCGAACTTCTCTTTTAACAACGGAAAAATCATTTCTACATCAACACAGACTCGGTTTTTATTCTTCGAAATTTCAAATAACTTCACACCAAATTTAGGCGCCCAAGTGTATAGTTTTGAGTTTAATGATAAGTCTATTCCTAAACCAGCAGACATAAACGCATAATCTGGTGCATTATATAATGAATCTATTTTCTCGTTATATGCATTATTTAAATCCTTATGTTTTCCAGATTTAGCATAATTCACAAACTCATTCGTGTTTCCAGTATACAGTTTAAGCAGTTGAAAATCAATAGAGTTAGAATCTATATCTTTCATTGTTTCAATAGCCAAAGAATCTAATACCCTATCATATAAACCTCCAACTGGTATAAATCCAAAATACTCAGAGTTAGCTCTACCTCTTACAGAGTAAGATTCACTTATCACCCTTTTACGGTGCAAACTCTTGTCATAAAGCATTAACAATTGAACACCGTTATATTTTAGCTTGGTTGTTCCATCTTTTACGATCTGTAGAATAACCTTTCCTTTTTGAATTGGATAATTTAGATAGCACCAATCTTCCCAGTTTTGTACTTCTATTAAAGCTGTGTCTAGATGAGAAAGTCTAATTTGATCAACGACTTTTCTAGATGATCTAATAGACACATCTTCACATTTAAAACTCAACTGTTGAGCAAACACAAAAGATGGAAAAATTAAAAGAAACCAGATAAATTTATTCATAGGATAAAGGTAATAAAGTCTTATTGCTAATCTACTTTATAAATCTTCACTTTAAAGTCCCCTTCCTTACCACTCATTGTTCCAACGATGTTGTAATTATCGATACCTGTTTCCGTGATATTTACAGTCATTAAATTATTAAATGCATCCTCTGGTAGCTTCTGTGAGCAATCTTGTAATTGCAAAGTATAAACACAATCGCTTATCCAGTTAACACCGTATGTAAACACGATTCCTGAATTTAACTCAGTCTCAATCTGCAGGGAATCAGTTCTTACAACTGTAGTATTAATCTTCATTTCCTTTACCTCATATTTAAACTTTCCTGTTCTTAAGTCTTTACAACTTAATACTTCAACCGTTTCTTCTTTAATTTGAGCTTCCCCACAAGAAACAAGAATTGTTAAACTCAATAGTACTTTCAAGATATTTTTCATATTCTACTAAAATAAGGGTGATGATAAAATGACTGAAAAAAGTAACTATAAAATTAAAATTTATGTACATTTAATCCTAACAATAAATCGTACTATTTTGGAAAATTCAGATCACATTAAATTTATGAAAATGGCTATTGAAGCCGCTCAGATTGGAGTTAAAAGTGATACTGGTGGTCCATTTGGAGCAGTAATCGTTAAAGATGGGAAAGTTGTAAGTATTGGTTGCAATAGTGTTACATCTACTAACGACCCAACAGCACATGCTGAAGTTGTTGCAATAAGAAAAGCTTGTGAAAAATTAGGCGATTTTCAATTAGATGATTGTATTCTTTATACATCCTGTGAGCCTTGTCCGATGTGCCTAGGTGCAATTTATTGGGCTAGACCTAAAGCTGTGTATTATGCTTGTGAAGCTCAAGATGCCTCAGATATTGGATTTGACGACAGCTTTATTTATGATGAAATCAAATTGCCTTTCGATAATAGAGGCATTCCTTTTAAACAAGTTGGAAGATCTGAAGGCTTAGTCGTTTTCAAAGAATGGACTGCTAAAATCAACCGTATTGATTACTAAATAAGTAATTCAATGATACAATAGGAAAATATGCTTATCCGCAACTTTACCCAAAGCAGTTTATGATCGATTAGGTTTAGCCCC
>CAWVWF010000176.1:0-7346 GCA_963933885.1 uncultured Flavobacteriales bacterium
CTTCTTAGCAGATTTTGATAAATCGATCTTACCTAAAACTTTTAAACCTTGTAATTTCTGTCCTATTAATGTTTGTCCTTTTGGACTTTCAACTTGTTTTATAATTTCCTCTCTTACTACTTCTTCTTCGATTGGAGTAGATTCAACAGGTACTAACAAAGCATTTTTCTCTAAAATAGGCACGTCAACAAAAGAAGAATCTTTGTGAAACTTCATTGGTTTAATTTTTATTCTAGCTGTCTTTGGATTTTCAATTTCATTTAGTGCAAACTCAGTATTAACTGTGCTTATCATTATTTCAGAAAAAGAATCTAATTCTGTTGTACTATAAGAATCAACAAATTTGTAACTAGATTTCGAAATTTCAGAAGCAAAAATAGCAGTCCACTTATCTTGTCGTTTTATTCTGATCGTTAAAAACTGACGACTTCCTTCGTTGTTCAAGACAAACAACTCCAAACTTTCGGCAGATTTCTTTGAAAAACATAAGTATAATTTTTTCGCTAAATCAATCCTTTTTGAAAAGGTAACACCTGTATTTGAAGAGCTACTTGAGGGTGTACTAGTATCCTTCCCTCCTTCTTTTCTTTCTACCAATACCAATTCAGCATTTAAAGCAGGGATTCCAAAACCATCAGAAGTTGTTACTTCAACAGAGTTCTCGTTTAAAACTTTACCAACAACACCTTCTAATTTTTCATTCAAAAAACTAACTTTATCACCTACCTGAAAAGACATATCTTACTTTTTTTATAAAGTTAAGTAAAACGAAAACAATGGACGAAAATAAAAACCCTTGGCAAACTTTAGATAAAAAGGAAATCTACAAAAACCCTTGGATCACTGTAAACCATCACAATGTAATTACGCCTGGTGGAAATAAAGGAATTTATGGAACAGTTGAATTTGCTAATACGGCAATTGGAGTTGTTGTTTTAGATGAAGATTACAACACATATATTGTGGGACAGTATCGCTATCCTCTAAACCAATACAGTTGGGAAATCCCTGAAGGTGGTGGTGAAAAAGGAGAAGACCCTTTGGTTGCTGCAAAAAGAGAGCTCTCTGAAGAATGTGGAATTGAAGCTAAAGAATGGACTAAAATTCAAAACTTCTCTCTTTCAAATTCTGTTTCTGATGAGATTGGTTATCTATTCATTGCTCAAAACCTGAGCTATTTTGATGCGCATCCAGATGATAATGAGGAATTAAAAATCAAAAAAATTCCGTTCAAAGAATTATTCGAAATGGTTTTGAATGGTGAAATAACTGATGCAATGTCTATAATGGCAGTGTATAAAACAAATTACCTCATCCAAAACAAAAAAATATAACTTCCTTTCAGTATATTAGAAAGATGAAAAAACTTTTGTGTTCCCTTTTCATTCTTATTGGATCAGTTAGTTTCGCTCAAGATATAAATGGTGTTTGGAGTGATTCAAGCAGTACATCTTTTGGTAACTGTTATGCAATATTCTCTATCCAAGGAGATTCTATATTCATGACACATTACATAGAATTTAATGGAGCTCCATTTGTAGAGCATGGAGAAGGAATCATAAAAGACAATATCTTAAAGTATCACGTTGTTGTTACTAAACAGATACCAGGTTGGACTACAACTGCCGGTGATCATGTTTTACAATTATCTGCAGACGGGAAAACTTTAAGAGGTACTTATAGTGATAATGTAGGAAATAAAGGTCCTCTCGTTTTTAAGCGAGCTTTCCCTCAACAAAAGTAATGGCATATTAATTGACACTTACCAAAATAAACTACTATGAAAAAGCTACTTTCTATATTTACATTTATTCTTTTCAGCGTTACGTTAAATGCTACTCCAGTTGATTGTACAGTTCCAATTGCTGATAGTGAATTTCAAGCAGAAATAAAAAAAATACAAACACACGATTTTGACGAGGCTAAAAAAGAAGCTACTGAAAAACTACTATTAGGAAAGTGTTTCACATCTGCTCAAGTAAAAACATTACTTGAAAACTTAAGTTTTGAAGAACACAAATTAGAATTGGCTAAGAAGGCATATGCTCACGTTATTGACAAAGAAAATTTCGGAATTGTAAGTTCAATTTTCGAATTTGACGATGCAAAGGACGAACTAGCTGCGTTTATTAAAAAAAATTAATTCCTCCTTTTTTTCTTTCTCTTATTATCTTTCATTCTTCGCTCATCTAACCAAGTTGGTTTTTCATTATGAGCTGGTTTTTTAGTTTGCTTTTGATCTTTATTATCTAAAGTAACCCCCGTATCTCCTAACAATCTTTTCATCAAATCAGGACGATTCATTTTATTTAACTGCTTCTTAATTTCTTGCTGATTTTCTTTTTTATGCCAGAAAAAGAAAACGTTTTGATCTTTCTTATCATCCCTTTCTATTGCTGTTTCCATTGGCTCCATAGTATATGGATGAACTCCTGCATAATATATAACAGTAGCAACAGTCATTGGAGTTGGCGTAAAATCTTGAACCTGCTCTAATTTAAAACCTAAGTCTTTTGTTTCCGCAGCTAACTCAGCCATATCTTCTTTCCCTGTACCTGGATGAGAACTAATAAAATAAGGAATCAGTGGTTGATTCAATCCATGTTTTTGATTGATAAAATCATACTTCCTCTTAAATGATTTAAAGTGCTTAAATGAAGGCTTTCGCATAATTTTAAGCGTTTCATCAGCTGTATGCTCTGGAGCAACTTTTAATCTTCCGGATATATGATTTACAACAACTTGTTCCAAATACTCATCCATGGTATCGTCTCCTTCTTTATTGAAACTTTTAGTAAGCAAATCATAACGTATTCCACTTCCAATAAAAGCTTTTTTGACTTTAGGATTTGCATCTACTTTTTTAAGTAAGTCAATCATTTTCCGATGACTCGTATCTAGGTTAGAGCAAACAACGGGGTGAATACACGAAGGACTCACACATTTATCGCAAATACTCTGTACTTTCCCTTTAAGCTGATACATGTTGGCTGACGGCCCTCCTAAATCGGAAATATATCCTTTAAAGTCTGGCATCTCAACAACTTTCTCAACTTCTTTTAATATTGATTCTTGTGATCTACTTGCAATAAACTTTCCTTGATGTGCTGAAATTGTACAAAAACTACATCCTCCAAAACAACCTCGGTGCAAATTTACTGAATGACGAATCATTTCATAAGCTGGTATTACTCCTCTCTTTTTATATTTAGGATGAGGTTGTCTGGTATAAGGAAGATCAAATGAGGCATCCATTTCCTTTTCAGTCATAGTTTGATAAGGTGGATTTATCACTAAAGTTTTATCTCCTATTTTCTGAATAATTCGATCAGCAAAAGACTTATTCGATTCTTGTTCGATTACTTTAAAGTTCTTCGCATAAGCAAACTTGTCCTCCATACAAAGGTCGTGAGCATTAATCTCTTTATCTTTCCAGGCTTTCACTTTAGGAACTGATTCACTTTCAGTCTTTAAAACAGCAGTTTGTTTTACGGTATCAATTCTATTAAAAGGAACTCCTTTTTTCAACAACTTGATAACATCTCGCAATGGCTGTTCTCCCATTCCATAAACAAGCATATCTGCTTTTGAAGTTTCAAGAATAGAAGGAAGTAATTTATCTTGCCAATAATCGTAATGTGTAACTCTTCTCAAAGAAGCTTCAATCCCTCCTATTAGAACAGGAACATCTGGGTATAAGTCTTTTAATATTTTTGAATAAACTGAAGTTGCATAATCTGGACGAAATCCTGACACTCCTCCTGGTGTATAAGCATCAGTGGTTCTTTTTCTTTTAGAAGCAGTATAGTGATTTACCATAGGATCCATACAACCTCCAGTAACTCCAAAAAACAATCTTGGTTTACCCATTTTTTCGAAGTCACGCTTATCTTTCCAATTGGGTTGTGGAACTATGGCAACTTTTAAACCTTCTGATTCAATAATTCTCCCAATTACGGCACAACCAAATGAAGGGTGATCTACATATGCATCTCCTGAAAACAGGACAACATCTAATTCCTCCCAGCCTCTATTTTTAACTTCTTTAAAAGTAGTTGGAAGCCAATCTGTAATCGGTCGGATATTAGGTTGATTTTGCATCTTACAAAAGTAAGATAAGTTTCCCATCCATGCTGGTTTTATTATGATTTTACGTTATTCAAATAATAATCATCAAAAAAAGTAACCTATTAGTCATAAAATCGTTACTTAATTCTTAACTTATGCACTCAACTTTTGTACCTTTGCAACTTGTTTAAGACTAATTTTACTAAGTGAAACGACTTTTAAGTTACATTCTCGTAATAACCACTGCTATTTTGCTCTCTACGGGGTGTGAAAGTTCTGGTGGAGCCGTTGATCAAGGTATTATCACCTATGACATTTCATACCCAAGACCTATCGAGGATAAATGGATGGAAAAGTTGATGCCATCTGAAATGGAAATGCAATTCAAAAACAATCAAATTAATACTGAATTGACATTTGGTTTAGGAATGATTAAGATTGGTTTTATTTCAAATACAGAAGACAAACAACTTCATGAACTGTTAAAGTTTATGAGAAATAGAAATGTTTCTCATAGAGGAACAAATCAAATTGAAGAATTACTCGAAAAAATCCCACCTCATACAATAGAATTATTACCTGATACAAAATCAATAGTTGGTTTCTTATGTAAAAAGGCGTTGGTTCATGTTGAGAGTCCGACTGAAGCATATTCATATGACCTTTGGTATACAGAGGAGATTAAATTAAAAGAACCTAATTGGTGTACTCCATTCAAAAAGATTCCTGGAGTACTAATGGAATATAGAGTTGAACGTTTTAATGTTGTAATGCATTTCACAGCAGTTGAAGTTCAAAAAACTGAAATTCCTGATACAGAATTCTTAGTCCCTGCCAAATACAAAGAGATTTCCATAGAAGCTATGGAGAAGAACTTAGAAGGGCTCAAAAACATCTAACACTTTTTTCATGAAAAACATTGCTGTAATTGGCGCTGGAACTATGGGTAATGGAATAGCGCATTGCTTTGCTCAAAATGGTTATTCAGTTAAACTAATTGACATTTCAAATGATGCTCTAGAAAAAGGCCTAGCAACTATCAATAAAAATTTAGATCGTTTAATAAAAAAAGAAAAAATTTCTATATCTGATAAAGAGAATACACTTAATAATATCTCTATACATACTGATGTATCTAAAGCAGTTTCAGATGTTGATTTGGCTATTGAAGCAGCGACAGAAAATGAAACGATAAAACTTGAGATATTTAAAACCCTCGACCAACATTGTCCTTCAAACACTATTTTAGCGAGCAACACTTCGTCTATCAGTATCACCAAAATTGCTTCCGTTACAAATAGACCTGACAAAGTTATTGGAATGCATTTTATGAATCCTGTTCCTATTATGAAATTGGTTGAAATCATAAAAGGCTATTCAACTTCTAATGAAGTTTGTAATAAAATTGAAGCCTTAAGTGAAAATCTAGGAAAAGTTCCTGTTGTTGTAAATGATGCTCCTGGATTTGTTGCCAATAGAATACTGATGCCAATGATTAATGAAGCAATCATCACACTTCAGGAAGGTGTTGCTGGTGTTAATGAGATTGATACTGTAATGAAGCTTGGTATGGCTCACCTTATGGGCCCATTGCAACTTGCCGACTTTATTGGTCTTGATGTATGCCTATCTATTTTAAATGTTTTACACGAAGGTTTAGGAAATCAAAAATACGCACCTTGCCCTCTTCTAGTTAAAATGGTAGATGCAGGAAAATTAGGGGTTAAATCTGGTGAAGGATTTTACGACTGGACTAATGGAACTAAAGACTTTAAAGTCTCTAAACAATTTATCTAGCAATTGTCACAAAACCATTTATCTGATAATCTTTTATAAGTAACGAATAGAAATACGTTCCTTCCGCGAGTTCTTTATTATTATATGCGTTAAAACCACAGAACCCCGTATGAAAGTCTTTGGTATCATATACTTTTAACCCCCATCTATTATAGATTTCGTATTCAACACATCCCTCAAACTCCTCAGGCACTTTAACTTCGAAACATTCATTTATTCCATCACCTTCTGGTGTAATTATATTTGGGACAAATACATCTATAAAATCTCCAATTTTCTGCCATTTAAAATTAGTTGTTAAAGTATCGAAACAAACACCATTGTTCCCTACTATCAAAGAAGTTTGAGCTTGAGTATTAAAATCAAAAACATGGTAAGGATTTAAATCACTTGATGTACCTCCGTTTCCAAAAACCCATTCATATGAGTCTGCGTTAATACTGCTGTCTTTAAATTCAACTTCAAAACCTAAACAAGATGGAATAAAAGTATATGAGTAATTACTTTCTGGAACAACATTTAAAGAAACACTTGTATTAGCAGAATCAACACAACCGTTACTATCCTCAACTATAACTTGATAAGTTATTGGACTGCTTGGATAAACTAGGGTGGAATTAAAATTATTATTTGGTAAAAAAGTAGAAGGTGACCAATCATACTTTACACCACCAGTTGCCCATAAGGTAGCTGCTGATCCTTCACAAATTAAAGTATCTGACATGATACCTATAATCGGTAATTGATTTACAGTAATCAAAACACTGTCTTCTTTTTTACATGTATTCCCACCTGTTAAGATTACATTATAAGTGTTCGTTACTTGAGGAATTAAACTAAAAGAACTATCCGTTGTCCCTGTTAATTCGTGATTTATCCATTCATATGTTAACCCACCTGAAACATTAATCACGAGAGAATCTCCAATACACAAAGCACTATCCTCAGTAAGGATTGGAACAGGAAGTGAAAGTACTGTAAAACTTGTAGTATCTCTACTAATACAATTATTAGTATCAATACCCTCAACAACAAGAATGAAACTCGTATCAGCTTCTAGTTTTAAAGAAGTGTTAACACCTACCAAATCATCTGATATCGTCCACTTAAATGAAGCACTGTTTATTGCGTTAAACAAGACTGTATCTTGATAACATACAGATGTATCTTGAGGATGAATTTGAACATCCGGAAGACTATTTACCTTCACAAAGACTGAATCTGATTTTGAACACGTATCGATTGAAACTGTTAAAACATACGTTTGATCCGAAGAAGGATAAGCCTGAGTATAGGCAGAATTTTCGTGTACAATATTAAATCCAGTTCCCCATGAATAATTTGCGTTACTTAACGAATCGACATTACCAATATTTACAGTATCCCCAAAACACAATGTCCGATCAACCCCAGCATCAATAGGGAAGTCATCGCCTACTTCAATCCAAACTGAATCTCTATTCACACATCCATTCAATCCA
>CAWVWF010000177.1:0-7115 GCA_963933885.1 uncultured Flavobacteriales bacterium
CCTTTGGCAAGTGTAAATTCGTTTACTATTATTCTATTTCTACAATTAAATATTTCTTGAATTCTTTTTAAGTTAGGCTTATCAAACCGCATGTTATTACGATCCACTTTAGAATATAATATAAAACCTTCTGTAGATTCTGAAATCTGTGCAAAGTCTAAATCATTCATAACACCAACGAGTTGGTAGTATAAATAAAGCTGACTTCTATGATTGGGTTTGATACTCTTCCCATCATCAGGAAATGGTACACCTCCAGATTTCAATTCAATTATTTTAGACTTTCCATCTTCTTTCAATTCTAAAATATCAAGTCTACCTTGAATTCCAAACACATCACATAAAAAAGAAGGCTCTAAAACAGCTTTATCAATATCTATTCCTGTAGATGATAACTCTCTAGTAATAACTCTTTTAATCCGCTCAAAATGCATCTCAGCATCCTGCCAATACTTTATAAAATCTGCTCTTTCATTTAAATCCTCACAAACAGTATATTCAAATGGATAAGCTTTAAAATCCTTCTCAAAAGTCTTTTTAAAAGAAATCTGATTCCTGTTTTTATTGGCAAAGAGTTCATCAACTACTAAGTTGGCAAAGTTCCCTAAACGAATGTATTTGTTATTAGGGACTTCATCAAACTTAGATTTTAAATACTGGAACTCACTTACACCATAATCCTGAAAGCATTCGGCAATAGCAGACACGTCAAGTAAATAATCGGGTTCTAATATTAAAAATTTAGGATGATAGATTGCCTTTTCATCAATTTCAATGTTAATTAAATTAAGCTGCGCTCCTACCCAAAAACTATCAACGGAATCGAAGCTATCGTTAATACCTTCGTCATTAATAGCAACTTTTATATAAGGATCATGTTCGTTACCATCAAAATCACAAATTAAAAACCCATCTTCTATTTCAGCTACTTCAACACGAAGGTGCTTAATTTTTGATGCTGTTTTAAAACTAGTATGCTCTTCTATAAATTCCTTTTCAGGAAAGTAAATACTGAGTGTTTTTGGAATCTCAGCCTCACATCCTGAAGCTATGAATTCTACTAGAAACTTAAAATAAGTTTTATCAGCTTGCTCACTTGGTTTTAATTCTCCATGTGTAATTTTATTTGCCGCTATTCTAAAAGAATGAATCCTTCGATTAATTCCATGCTTTGTACAAATAAAAGATATTCTAGAAAATAGATTTGAAAATTGTAATTTTTCTTCTTTCGTTATCTCAACAGCTACACTCCCAAGAATGATTAATAGTTGAGTGTATTTTTCTTTAATTGATAGTTTATCGTTTGAATATACTCCAATTGTTTCTTCGAAATAGAAAGCTGCTTGTAGACTATTCATCTAGATTAATAGTCGTTTTATTTTCTCTGAATATAAATAGTCCTGCTGCAGTTATCAATCCGTTCACAACTAATACCTCTGCTCCTAAGCCAAAGTAATTCTTAACCAATATTGAAATTAAAACACTTGCTAAAGCTATAAATGGAACGAACTTATCTCTTACTTTAATCTTTGTAAATATTCCAACTGCAAACAAACCTAATAAAGGTCCATATGTAAAACCAGCCCAACTGAAAAGTAACCAAACAACACTGTCATCATTTATTAGCTTGAATAATAAGACTACAAACACTAAAACTATACTAGTCCCAATGTGAACCATATACCTAGTATCCTCTTTTTCATCTTCAAGAATATCTAAACAAAAACTTGTCGTTAAAGACGTCAAAGCTGAATCAGCGCTAGAATATGCAGCAGCAACTAACCCTATTAAAAAAGTAGCGCTCAACCACAAAGGGAAATATCCATAATTAGCTAACGAAGGATAGATACTATCAGATGGTATTCCAACAGAAGCTCCATCAGCGATAATACTAAAAGGAAAATCATTAGGCATCGTATTCACAGATAATCCATTTCCAATATAATTCTCAAAAATCAAGACACCTAGAGAAAGGAATATAAAATTAACGGGTATTAAAATAATACCTAACCAAATCATATTCTTTCTAGAATCACCAACATTTTTACAAGTCAGACTCTTCTGCATCATATCCTGATCCAAACCAGTCATTACGATGGCGATCATAACACCATTAAAAATGCTTAATGCAATAGAAACTTTCTTTGAAGAATGAGCTCCGGTAAAATCGAACAACTCACTATTTATAACAACATCAAACAAACCAACAAGAGAAACATTCATATCAGTTTTAATGAAATAGACTGTTGCTCCTAAAGCAATTAGAATACATGCTGTTTGTAAAGCATCAGTCCAAATAATGGTTTTAATCCCACTCTTAAAAGTGTAAACCCAGATTAATGCAATTGTTAGAATGATCCCTAAAAAATAAGGAACTCCTAATGGTGTAAATAGAAATATATCTAATACTTCCGCTGCTAAAAACAGACGTAATGATGCTCCTACAGTTCTGGAAATCAAGAAGAAAATAGCTCCAGTCTTAAAGGAGTAAATTCCGAATCTCGTTTTTAAGTAAGCGTATATTGATGTTAAATTGAGTTTGTAATATAATGGGATAAGAATATAACCAATCACAAAATATCCAATCAAGAACCCTCCTACCATAGGCAGGTAAGACATTCCTTTCATGTAAACACTCCCCGGTACACTTATAAAAGTAATCCCAGACAAAGTCGCTCCGATCATTCCGAAAGCAACTACATACCAAGGTGAATTTCTATCACCAGTAAAGAATGAATTTGAAGTTGATTTACGAGAGGTTAAATACGATATAGTCATCAAGATACCGAAGTATCCCAAAATGATTAATAATGCAATTGAACCGTTCACTCGTTTAATTATTTAGTTTCCTATAAAGCAGGAATGAAAATTTACTTGAACTGTCTATTTGTAAATCTCCTTCTTTGCCGCTGCTAAAGTATTTTTCATCAATGAAGCAACAGTCATCAAACCAACTCCTCCAGGAACAGGTGTAATGTAAGAAGTTTTTTCAGCTACAGAACCAAAATCAACATCTCCTTGAATACGGAAACCTCTCTTTTTAGTATCATCAGCTACACGAGTTATTCCTACATCTATTACAACAGCTCCATCTTTTACCATAGAACCAGTAACGAAAGCAGGTTTACCTAATGCAACAATTAAGATATCTGCAGTTTTACAAACAGCTTCAAGATCTTTCGTTCTTGAATGTGTAAGTGTAACGGTACAGTTTGCGTACTTTGCATTTTTAGCCATTAAAATACTCATTGGAGAACCAACGATATTAGATCTTCCGATAACAACACAATGTTTACCTGAAGTTTCAATGTCATATTTTTCTAACATTTGGATAATCCCATATGGTGTTGCAGAAATATAAGCTGGTTGTCCCAAAGCCATTCTACCAACATTTACAGGATGAAATCCATCCACATCTTTTTCATGTTTGATTGCAGTTGTAATCTTCTGCTCATCAATATGATCTGGAAGTGGTAATTGAACGATAAATCCATCAATATCATCGTTGTTATTAAACTCTTCTATTTTAGCTAATAAATCTGCTTCAGATGTTTCAGCAGACATTCTTTCAAGTGTTGAATTGAATCCTACTTCGTTACAAGATTTAACCTTAGAAGCAACATAAGTTTCACTAGCACCATCAGATCCTACTAAAATCGCAGCTAAATGAGGTGTCTTCCCTCCTGCAGCAACAAATGCTTCAACATCAATCTTAATCTCTCCCTTTACTTCTGCTGAAGTTTTCTTACCATCTAAAAGTATCATAGCTAATTTCTTTATAATATAAGATTACATTTTACCTCCTCCTAAACCTGGCATGTTTTTCATCATCTTTGCCATGTTACTCTTGTTACTCATCATCTTCATCACTTTTGCTGTTTCTTCAAATTGTTTGATCAACTTGTTTACTTCAGCAACATCATTCCCACTTCCTTTCGCGATTCTTTTTCTTCTTGAACCGTTAATAGACTTTGGATTTTGCTTTTCAAATGGCGTCATAGAATTTATAATTGCTTCAATACCTTTAAAAGCATCGTCATCAATATCAACGTCTTTAACCATCTTGCTAATTCCAGGAATCATCCCAACTAAATCTTTCAGGTTACCCATCTTTTTGATTTGTTGAATCTGATCATAAAAATCATTGAAGTCAAACTGATTTTTAGCAATCTTCTTTTGAAGCTTTCTTGCTGCCTCCTCATCAAACTGCTCTTGTGCACGCTCAACTAAAGTAACAACATCTCCCATTCCCAAAATACGATCTGCCATCCTCTTCGGATAAAACACATCAAGGGCATCCATTTTTTCTCCTGTACCAACAAACTTAATTGGCTTGGAAACAACCTCTCTTATAGAAAGTGCAGCTCCACCTCTTGTATCACCATCTAATTTGGTTAATACAACTCCATCAAAGTTTAATTTATCATTAAAGGCTTTTGCTGTGTTAACAGCATCTTGCCCAGTCATGGAATCAACTACAAATAATATTTCTTGAGGATTAACTGCTGACTTAACGTTAGCAATCTCATCCATCATTTTCTCATCAACTGCTAAACGACCTGCTGTATCAATAATAACAACATTATTTCCGTTTTGCTTTGCATGAGCGATTGCATTTTTTGCAATATCAACTGGATTTTTATTTTCTCTTTCGATATAAACCTCCGCTCCAACTTGTCCAGCTAAAACTTCTAACTGATCCATTGCCGCCGGACGATATACATCACCTGCAACTAATAAAGGATTCTTTCCTTTTTTAGTTTTTAAATAACTAGCAAGCTTTCCTGTAAAGGTTGTCTTTCCTGATCCTTGTAAACCAGCAATTAAAATAACTGCTGGACTTCCTTGAATGTTTATCTCAGTCTCAGTACTTCCCATTAGTTCAACTAACTCGTCGTGAACTATTTTGGTCATTACCTGTCCTGGCTGTAAACTAGTCAGTACATTTTCACCAAGTGCTTTCTCTTTTATCCTTGCGGTAAAAGCTTTTGCTACTTTAAAACTAACATCGGCATCTAATAATGCTCTACGTATTTCTTTAACCGTTTCGGCAACGTTGATTTCTGAAATCTGACCGTGTCCTTTTAAGACTTTAAACGCTCTATCTAATTTATCTTGAAGACCTCCAAACATACTCTAAAAATTGGGTTGCTAAACTACTAAAAAAGCACCAGTTTAAAAAGGTAGAATTCAAAAAAATAGAACGGGTTATTAACTATAAATTCTTTTGGTTAATAAATAGGTTAAAATTAATCCATTAAGCCATTTTGGTATGAAACTAAAAATCGCCATTCACTCCACCAACCCTGCTCAAAGTCACATCCAAAATACAGAAACCCTATTTTCTCTTTTGAACTTCCACTTGCCTCCAAAGTAACTTCTCTGTTTTTATATCCTTTATGAAAAGTATATTTTTTCCATCGTTTTAATTCGAGCTCATCTATACTCTTTTCGATAGTGCGACAAGTTTTCTCAAGGCTTGAATCTAAAACAAAATTCTTATTGAAATAATTAACTAAAATGCTATCCTTAGTTATAATCCTTTTTGATCTCAACACTATTTTATCTCGTTCATCGACTTTGATGTACATTGGGTTAGCATGAAAATAATTAAACTCAATTATACTATCTGGAAAATAGAACCTTCTATTAATATCAGCATCTCCTGTACAACAATCAAAATCTGTATTAGTAGAATATGGAATTTCATCAGTTACAATATTAAAAACATACTTTTCAAAATCATTGTAAAAAGAAACTTTAATTAAACTATCATTTCTAATATATGAATAACTCCCTCTACTCTTGATCCAAACTTTCTCAGTAGGTTTTAGATTGAAGAAATCAAAACCTTTATAATTACCATCCTTTTGCGCCATTAAACTTTGGCTAAGTATTAAAATAGAAAACAGACTTAATATTCTTCTCATCGAATTAATAATGTTCAACAACCTTTAAAGTCACAAAAAAGTTAGCGCTTCTATTTCACAATTACACTTAATCCTTTAGAGTTTGCAGTAAACTCAGGAGCATACATACATTGCACTGAGCTGATTCCGTTAGAATAACTTCCTTTAATATTAACTCTTAAAGGGTATTCAAAAACGTAAGTTCCTTTCCTTACTCTATCCATAAAGAAGTTAGTTGCTGCATCACCCGTACTTTCATAATACCCCAATCCATCTTGATATTTATATCGAGATATTACATTGATTGGCTCAAAACTAGCAGCACGCATGTCTTTTAAATGAACATATTCCATGTCTCTATCAGAATTCAAAACAATCCTAACGATTACTTTATCTCCAACTTCTAGTTGCTCATTTTCAATTGGGATCAGTTTTTTACTACCAGAACTAATCACCTCTTTGTAAAGTTCTTTTTTGATACTTAATGGAGACTGGTTAGGCGTAATCTTATCCATTTGCTCAAAGTATTGCCAATACATTGCTCCCCAAGCAATTCCTTTATTTGATTTCTTGATTTTAATGTCTCCCATTTTAGATAGAACATCTCCTCCACTCCAACTATTCTTAATATACCCCGTTCCAGCTTCAGCACCAGTATCAATAGTAGATGAACTAACCAACTCCCCACCGATACTGATCTCTACAAGTTGATCAGAAGACAGAATATCTGTTCCATTCATCAACAAAGCATAACAAGCATCAGCAGTAGCTTTAGTAGTTTTCCAATTTTGAGTTTGTTTACTTTTAAGTAACCAAATCTTTAATTCCTCAACTGACTTCGTATCATTTAAAACTTCAGCAAAAGCCTCAATCATCAATGCTTGTGTTTCAATAGGAGCATCATACCAGTAATACCCAGCATACTGAGTATCCCAATACATTCCCATTTCATCGGATTGAGTCGCGTTATCTTTTAAGGATTTCATAATAGATTTCGCTTTGCTTACATTTTTATTTCTATTCAAAACAACTGCAATCATCGATTGAGTTTGATTGATTTGTTCCTGCCAATCTATCTTACATTTATTCAAATAATATTCATGAGCCAACTTCACTTTCTTATCCATTGAAACGGAAGCAAAGAAACTACGTCCATATAAATATTGGATTTTGATGTCCACCATACTTTCTATTCTATTAGGTTGG
>CAWVWF010000178.1:0-6992 GCA_963933885.1 uncultured Flavobacteriales bacterium
TAGAGGAGGTGAAAGAGATTATTGAAAGTATCTCAAAAGAGAATTTAATAAAAAAACCGAAGTTGAATGCGAAGTTTAGATCTATTCTAGAACGGCAATTTGATCGTTTTCAAGCACCAATTAATAACCTTTCGGAATTAGAGCAAGCGTACTTTTATAGTTATATAAGTTTTGTAGCGAAAGAGCAATGCATTTCCAAATTAGGTTCAGGAGGCTATCTCTCTAATAATGGGTTCGCTAACTTATGGTTGAGCAGTTTCGAAGAAAAAAAGGAAAGACATGAGGTGCTTTATGATCTTGAAATAATTGATAATCAGGTAAATGAAGAGAAGAAAAAAATCATTTTTTTAAGAACAAACCTTAATAATTCGTTTGTTAATTTTAGAGATGGTGATATGGTAGTGCTATATCCTAAAGTTGAAACGAAAGATAGTGCTACAAGTAATCAGGTTTTTAAATGTTCTATTAAACATATCTCAAAGGAAAATGTAATTGTAAGCTTTAGGTACAAGCAAAGTAATACTGCATTTTTTGAAAAATACAAGACTTGGGCATTAGAAAGAGATTCTTTAGATAGTGGTTTTACTTCAATGTATAGAGGTTTATACGCTTTCTTAAAGTCTTCCCAAAGTAAAAAAGATTTGCTTTTAAGTCAGCGTCAGCCGATCAAATCAGTTTCAGTTGATTACAATAATAAAGAGCTCTCTGACGAAAAGAATAGGGTAATTCAAAAAGCACTTTCTGCTAAAGACTATTTCTTATTGAATGGTCCACCTGGGACTGGTAAGACATCTATATTTATAAAGGAGTTATTAAAGGAGTTGTATAAAAATAAAGAAGTAAATGTTCTCTTACTTGCTTATACAAATAGAGCTGTTGATGAACTATGTAGCGCTGTTAACGGGTCTAAATCAACAAAAAAGGGTAGCCGGAATTTTATAAGAATAGGAAATCCAATTTCTTGTTCACAAGATTACAAGGATAATTTATTATCGAACATAATTGAAAACGAAACTGAGAAGGTTGAAAAAACAGGAGGTAAGTTTTCAAGAGAATTACTTACGGGAATTATAGGAGAACAAAATGTTTTTATTTCTACAATGTCTTCTATTTCAGGAAAAACAGATGTATTTAAACTAAAGAACTTTGATATTGTAATCATTGACGAAGCTTCTCAGATTTTAGAACCTCAAATGCTTTCTGTACTGTCTCATGTAGATAAGTTTATATTAGTGGGAGATCATAAACAGTTACCGGCTATTGTTTTGCAGGATTCATCTAACTCAAAGGTTGATGAGTGTGCTTTGAATGAAATAGGTTTGCTTAATCGTAATAACTCTTTGTTTGAGCGTTTGTATACATTCTGTGAATCAAACAATTTGGAACATGCTTTTGATATGTTAACATATCAAGGAAGGATGCATCAAGAAATTGCGAAATTCCCCAATACCAATTTTTACAATTCAGATTTAAAGCAAGCTTACGATATTCCTAATTTGAAAGGTCAAGGGAAGTTGAAGTTGAGTAGGCAGGTTAAGGATCTTGACTTTACTTTAATGCCAAGTAATTCAATTGGTGAGCAGTTAATAAACAATAGGTTAATGTTTTTTAATTGCTCTTCTGATGTGGCTTCTAAAACGAAGTCAAGTATGTTAGAAGCTGATTTGGTCGTAGAAATTGTAAAAGAATATCAGTATTTAGAATCAAAAAAGTCTATCGGTATTATAACACCTTTTAGAAATCAAATAGCTTTGATTAAACAAAAATTGGAAGAACATAAAATTCCGAACTTCGAATCTATAACTGTAGATACTGTAGAGCGATATCAAGGTAGTCAACGAGATATAATCATCTTGTCTTTCGCTATTAATTCCCCTTTCCAGCTAGATAGCGTGATTAATTTAAATAATGACGGGAGTGTAGATCGTAAATTGAATGTTGCATTAACTAGAGCTAGGGAGCAGATGATTCTTGTTGGGAATCAAGCAATACTATCTTTAAATCCTTTGTATAAGAAGTTGATAGATTATGTAATTAATGAATCGAAATTGAATAAAGTATTCTCGGATTAATGTTTGATTAGGTTTTGATAATCGGCAATGTATTCAACAAATCAATAGATTATTAAAATAATACATTAGATTTGGAAACTTAATTTTAAAATAGGGGGTTAAGTATAATTAACACTGACTTATATGCGTAAAATAATTTCTCTTTTCTTAGTTCTCGTAGTTTGTACATCAGCAGATGTTACAATATCTGATATTAAGTTTACAGAGAAATATACATATGAATCAGATACTTTTATTTTAAATGGAGCTGGGGTTAGAGAGAAGTATTATATCGACTTATACGTTTTAGGATTGTATTTAAAGAGTAAAAGTAGTGATGTAGATAAGATACTGAATGCTAATGAACCTCAGTTGTTTAAGTTGGTTTGCGTAAGCGGGTTGATTACTTCTGAGAAGTTTAATAATGCTATGGTTAATGCATTTTACAATGCAACTGATGGACATCCGGAAGTATACGCCGATGAAATTGAAAGATTAAAAAAAGCATTTAGTGGAACTTGGAATGAGAATGATGAATTCATTATCTATTATACGCCTGAAAGAGGTTTAGAGCTTTATAAGAATAGTAAACTAATGGACACTATAAATTCAGGAATGGGCTTTAAATCTGCAATTATGAAAGTGTGGCTAGGTCCTGAAAGTGTTTCTGAATCTTTAAAAGAACAGATTTTAGGTAACGACTAGTTTTTCAATCACCTTAACTGTAGTTTCTAATTCTTCAATCGTATTCATTTTTGAAAAAGAAAACCTTATTGCGGGTTGATCCATCGATACTCCAATTGCTTTCAATACATGAGATCCTAGGTTACTTCCAGATGTACAAGCGCTTCCTCCCGAAATAGCTATTCCAGATAAATCCATATTAAACAGTAACATAGATTGATCTTTCTTCATTTTGAAAGAGATGTTTAAGATTGCAGGAGAAGCATTTTCAATAGATCCGTTAATTGAATAGTCCAGTTTTGAAGCATTCAGTAATTCTATGAATTTTTGTTTTAGATTAGAAACATATTCAAACTTGTTAGCCCTATTGGAGTTAGAATCTAAAAAGGCTTTTTCAAGTCCTAAAATACTATGGATGTTTTCTGTTCCTGGTCTGAATCCCCTTTCTTGCGTCCCACCAAATGTTAATGGATGAACAGCTGTCCCTTGTTTTATATAGATGAAACCTGCGCCTTTTGGTCCATGGAATTTATGAGCACTACAAGCAATGAAATCAATGTCTAATGCCTTAACATCAATATTATAATAGCCTAAGCTTTGCACTGTGTCTGAATGAAACAATGCTTTGTTTGATTTGCAAACTTTAGCAACTTGATCAATGTTTAACACAGTTCCAGTCTCATTGTTAACATGCATTAAACTCACCAACGTTTTAATATCGCTAGATAGTAATTCAGAAAGATGTACGATATCAATCGAACCATCTTTATTTAGGTTCACATAATCAACTTGAATATCCTTATTGTTCTTTAGAAAGTCAATTGTGTTTAAAACTGCATGATGTTCGATCTTAGATGTTATAATTCTTTTAACGTCTAAATTGTAGACTGATGTCTGTAAGGCTAAATTATCAGCCTCAGTACCTCCAGAAGTGAAGAAGATCTCTGCAGGCAATGCATTAATTACCTTTGCAATATTCTTCCTTGCCATTTCAAGCTTCGCTTTTGCTATTCTTCCAAAGGAATGAATAGAAGAAGGATTTCCTGAAATAGTTAACATAGACTGATGCATTACATCAATAACTTCTGGAGCTAATGGAGTAGTGGCAGCATTGTCTAAATATATATTCCCCATAATAGGAAAGAAAGATTTACTTAATGATTTCTTTGATGTCCGAAATGATATTCTGAGCAAGTTGTTCCGCTTTCGCTTCATCAGCACTTTCAGAATAGATACGAATTATTGGTTCTGTGTTAGACTTTCTAAGGTGTACCCATTCTTTATCGAAATCTATTTTTACACCATCGAGTGTATTAACATTTTCGTGAGCGTATTTTTCTTCGATTTTCGCTAAGATTAAATCAACATCAATTTCTGGTGTCAATTGAATTTTGTTCTTAGAAATATGGTATTGAGGGTAACTATCTTTAAGCTCTCTACAAGAAACCTTCTTGTTTGCTAAGTGTGTTAAAAATAAAGCGATACCGATTAATGCATCTCTACCATAGTGCAGTTCAGGGAAGATAACACCTCCGTTTCCTTCACCACCGATAACTGCATTTTCGGCTTTCATTTTATCTACAACATTAACTTCTCCGACTGCAGCGGGGAAGTAATCTCCACCTGCCGTTTCAGTAACGTCTCTAAGTGCTCTAGTTGAAGAAAGGTTTGATACTGTATTTCCTCCTTTAACAGAAAGAACATAATCAGCAACAGCAACAAGTGTATATTCTTCGCCGAACATGCTTCCATCTTCACAAACCATTGCTAGTCTATCAACATCAGGATCTACAACAATACCTAAGTCGGCTTTGTTTTCAATAACTGTTTTAGAAATTTCCACTAAATTTTCAGGAAGTGGTTCTGGATTGTGTGGGAAGTGACCAGTTGGTTCACAGAATAATTCATAAATTGTTTCAACACCAAGTGCTCTTAACAATTGAGGGATTACTATTCCTCCTGTAGAGTTTACAGCATCAACAGCAATTTTGAAATTTGCATTTTTAATTGCTTCAACATCTACAAGTTCATTTTTTAATATTTCTTCGATATGAACATCGAAGTATGTATCGTTTTCAGTAACAGTACCTAAATCATCTACATCAGCATAATTAAAGTCTTCTGCTTCAGCAATACTTAACAATTTAGAACCGTCTTCACCTGAAATGAATTCTCCTTTTTCGTTTAATAACTTTAATGCATTCCATTGTTTTGGATTGTGAGATGCAGTTAAAATTATTCCTCCATTTGCATTTTCTTTTGGAACTGCAATTTCTACAGTAGGAGTAGTAGATAAACCAAGGTTTACTACATCAATTCCTAATCCTTGCAAAGTAGCAATTACTAAGTTTTCCACCATTAATCCAGATATACGAGCATCTCTACCAACAACAATCTTGATTTGTCCTGTAGATCTTGCTTTTATCCATTCTCCGTAAGCACTAGTGAATTTCACAACGTCAAGTGGACTAAGACCTTCTCCTGGTCTTCCTCCGATTGTTCCTCTAATTCCTGAAATAGATTTTATTAACGTCATTGGGTCGTTTTAATGGTTCTTTTAATAATAGCTAAGACCAAAATACAGAATATTCGTCTTACTTTTTAATGACTTTATTAACATATAAACTTATTAACACGTAAGGTGTTGTTTATCAGTTTTTTGTGTTGTAAATTGAATTTTAAACTTTATTCTGTGAAAAAGAATCTTGTTAAGATCTTGCTCGTTCAGTTTTATTTAAACAGATTTGATATACAACTAGAAATATGGATTTTTTCGAATCGCCAGAAGACGCAAACAATATTTTAAAATCAGTTTCTCGATTTGAGAAAATGGTTGAAGATCAAAATAACTATTATTTTGATAGAGAAGAGTTTCAAGATATCGTTGAGTATTACATCTCTCAAATCGAATTTGAGAAGGCTGAGATCGTTTTAGATTATGCCGTTTCTCAGCATCCAACAAATCCCGATGTTAAGATTTTACAAGCCCAGGTTTTAATTGGTTTAATGAAATATAAACCAGCTTTGAAGCTGTTGAAAGAACTCGAAATAATTGAATCAAATAATTCTGAAATTCAATTAATGAAAGGAGCTGTTTATAGCAAAATGAAAATTTCTGACAAAGCTATTGAATGCTATAAAGAGAGTTTGATTGGTTATGAATTTAAAGATGACGTGTATTATCTTATTGCAGTTGAGCATCAGCGTAATATGGAATATAAAAAAGCGATTAAGTATTACAAACTTGCGCTTAAAGAAAACGCTGAAAATGAACCTGCGTTGTATGAGTTGAATATGTGTTTCGATTGTTTAGCTGATGTTGCAGGAGCTGAAAAGTTTTATATTAATTTCTTGGACGAACAACCATATTCTGAAACTGCTTGGTTTAATTTAGCAGGTGTTTATTGTCGTACAGAAAAATGGGATTTAGCAGTTGATGCATACGATTTTGCAATCGCTATTAATCCAGTATTTGGATCGGCATATTTTAACAAGGCAAACGCTTTAGCAAGTAATGAAAAGTACGATGAAGCAATAGCTGTTTATAAAGAAACATATGAACATGAATCTCCAAGTTTTATAACTTTTTGTTATATCGGAGAGTGTTATGAAAGATCTCAGAGATATGAAAAATCTTTAGATTATTATGAACGTGCTATTAAAGATAAGAGTGATCACGGTGACGCTTGGCTAGGTAAAGCAATCAGTTTGGATGCTTTAGGTAGAAGAGAGGATTCTTACAAAGCAATTCAAAGAGCTTTAGAATTTGGAGGCGATGAGCCTGACTATTGGTATACTTCAAGTGAGATTGAGGAAAAGCTAGGATATATTGATGATTCCATTACTTCAATGAGGAATGCGATTGTTTTAGATGAATCTGATCCAAGCTTGAGATTAGACTTTTTATTACTTGTAGAAAGACACCTAGAAGCTGATCTTATAAAGAATGCTATTGATGATTCTATTTTAGCGTTTCCTAATAATACTAAGATCATGTGTTTTAAAACAGCTTATTTGCTTAAGATTGGTGTGTTCTCATTAGCATATGAAACTTTCGAATTAGTTCTATCTATTAATTTCGAATCACATACTGAAGTTTTTAAGTTTTATGAAAACGCTAAAAACAACCAAAACCTATTAGAATTAATCGATTTATATCGCGATTAATCATTATTTTTGAATCGGAAATAAAACAAAACTATCATGAAAGAAATATCAGTTGAAGAATTAAAGGCCAAAATGGATAACAAAGATGAT
>CAWVWF010000179.1:0-6982 GCA_963933885.1 uncultured Flavobacteriales bacterium
AAGTCAGGTGAAGTACACCTGATTTTGGTATGACGTGATTCTAAGAAGTTTTTTTATTAAAGTCGTATTCAAAATAGGTGTACGTCACTATTTCACAACGGTTTGGCTTACAAATCCAGAAAATGTACTAAATTTAAGTCTGTATCCAAATCCAACAACTGGTGTTTTAAATCTCGATAGTAGAGGGATTAATGGTGTACGTGTTTATAATACTGTAGGCAAATTGGTTTGCTCAATTAACAAAAATGTTAATACTGTAGATTTAAGCCAATAAAATACAGGTGTTTATCATGTAGTTGTTAATACTGAAAGCGATACAGCAACTTACAATGTTGTTAAAAGGAAATAGATGACAAGAGGAAAATTATTTAGTGCTTATAAGATATTAATAATAATGCTTGTTTGGGGGGTGAATTCCCAAGCAAGTATTTTAGATTTAAAAGTAACTGAGATCATGTATCACCCTAATCCAGGTGTTGGGCAAGATGAAAAGGAGCTAGAGTTTATCGAATTTAAAAATACAGGAACTGATACCTTAAATCTTAATAGCGTTGTATTATATGGTGCGGTCCAATATATCTTTTCAACGGATTTGATTGTTCCTCCAGATACATTCGTTTTATTAGTTTCGGATTCAAATGCTTTTCATCAACGATTTCCAGGTGTGAAAGTTGACGGACAGTATACAAGTAATTTTGCCAACTCAGGAGAGCAATTATATGTTAAAGCAGGGAGTGATGTTTTTATAGATGTTAAATATTCCGATGATTTACCTTGGCCTATTCTTGCTGATGGGGCTGGTTATTCTTTGGTTTCAACAGTTGTTAATCCAACAGGAAATCAAGATAATGCAGATGATTGGAAGAATAGCTGTTCTATAGGTGGATCTCCAAGAGCAGATGATCCAGCTTGTGCAGTTTTTCCAGATGTATGGGTAAACGAATTACTTCCACATACTGATTTACCAGAAGTAGATGCAATTGAAATATATAACAATTCGTCTACCGTTGCTGATATAAGCGATTGGTATTTAAGCGACTCAAAAAACAATCCATATAAATTTAGAATCCCAGCCAATACAACTATTCCAGCAGGAGGGTATTATGTAGTTGATGAGTCATCGTTTAACGCGAACGGTTTAGGTTTTCGATTCAATCGAAGTGGAGACGAAGTGTATTTGTTCTCATCAAATCCTTTGAATGAATTAACCGGTTTTGTAACAGGTTGGAAGTTTGAAGCTCAGTATAATGGAGTTTCATTTGGCGTTTATACTACTTCCGAAAATGAGAAGCATTTTGTTGCTCAAACTGAATCAACATTAGGAGCTGTAAATAAATATCCTAAAGTTGGTCCTTTGGTGATTTCTAGAATTAACTACAATCCAACAGATGGTGATGAGCTTTTGTTTATTACAAATATTGCTGATACAACTGTTAACTTATGGCATCATGCTACACCGGATTCTGGTTGGGTTGTATCTGGAATTAACTTTACATTTCCTCCTGGAGTCTCATTGGCAAGTGGAGATGAGATATTACTTTCAACTTCCTCAGATATTGTATCTGGACTTTCTGGTACATATCAAACATTTCAATACTTCGGACAGTTGAGTAATGGTGGTGAGGATGTTGCAATTTGGCGATATGATAGAATGGATACTACTGATCTTGGAGCTACATTTATGCCTAGGGTGTTAATGGATATGGTGGATTATAATGACAAAGCACCTTGGCCAATATTAGCAGATGGATATGGATACGGTTTACAAAAGGACGTTCAAGCTGAGTATGGTAATGATCCAATTAATTGGAAGGATGAAGCTTTTGTATGGGAAGGAATTGAAGAAGCAGAAGCTCAGAATATTAAAGGTTTCTATAGAGATGGAAACTTCTATTTCGAGAATTTGAATAAAATAAAAGGAACGTTAGAAATCTTATCGTTAGATGGGAAGTTGATGGTTTTAAATCAAATATCAGAAATGCATAAAGTAATAAATGCTGAAGCTTGGAGTGATGGAGTATATCTTTATAACTTCAAAACAAAGAAAGGCAATATTTCAGTTAAGTTTGTAAAAAATAAGTAATGCAGAAATTAATATTAATTGTAGTAATCATATCTCTTTTCTCATGCTCTCAAGAGGGTGTTGGAGGAAAAGGAAAGATTAGTGGTTATATAGAAAAGCAAATTGTCAATAGAAACAATATAGCTATTGATACTGTTCCGGCTTCGAGTAAAAATGTATACATTATATATGGTGATGAGTCTTACTATAACGATAAAGCAGTAACGAATACAGATGGATATTTTGAGTTCGACTTTTTAAATAAAGGTGATTATAAAATATATGCTAACAGCGATTGCGATTCTTGTGATTCTGGAAAGGAATTGACTTTGAATAATGTAGAGATTAAATCTAAAAGTGATGAGGTATCAACTTTATTATTAGTTAAAAAGATAGTCGACTATGATGATGGAACTTCTATAATTAAGGGACGATTGATGGAGCAACTGTATGTAGGTTCGTTTCCTGTGAATTCACCTTATGCGTCTCAAAAAAATGAAGTCTTTATTTCAAACGGAACTGATGAGGTTTACTTTGATGATATGGATACAGGTTTTGATGGTAAGTTTGAGTTTAGAGATTTAATAAAAGGCACTTATACATTATATGCTTATTCAGAATGTGGTACTTGTACAAATGTTTTGGATACTGTTTCTTATACCATAACTATAGGTAGTAATTATCAGGAAATTAATGTTGGTGACTTAACAATTGAAAAGCATTAAATGAAGGCACTTTTATCTATACTCTTGCTCCTTTTGATATCCGTAAATGGATTCTCTCAGATTGATAATGAATACTGGGGATCTGTTTCTTTCGAGAAAAAAATCATAAAGAAAACAAGACTGAATCTTAATTTGGGATATCGAATTGAAAATATAGCAGAGAATAACTCTAAGTTTATCCAGTTCGGCGTAAAACGAAAACTACCTTTTAAATTAAAGTTAGAGGTTGGATATCGATTTACGAATAAAGAGAATTACAAAAGAGAATTCCGTTATACGCATCGTCAATTTATAAACCTTGCTAAAGGATTCAAAATTAAAAAGTTCAAATTTACTTTTAGAACAAAGTTCCAATGGGAATTTAAAAATCAGTTATCAAGCAAGAAGACTGATTTACAAGATTTCGTTTTAAGAAACAAGTTAAAGGTTGCACGAAAAATATTTAAGAGAACTTATGTTTTCGGAGCTTCAGAGCTATACAGTTTTAATACAGCTCTCCTTTTTGAAAAATACAGATTCGCTGGAGGTATTAAGTATGGTGTTACTAAAAAAATAGACTTAAGTCTAATGTCTATGTACGAAGCAGAAGTACATGATGATGGAGAAGCGTGGATCGTTGGTCTATCGTATTCGCACAAGTTATAAGTTTGTCAGTTGCTTTAAAATATTTCTTTATAATGTATTTGAATATAGTTGTGGGTTGTGAACAGAAAACAGATTTTTACTACTTATGTTAAATGATTTTTCTATTTAAGTGAGTCTCTTGATATAATAATCTTTTGAATCTCAGAAGTTCCTTCATAGATCTGAGTGATTTTAGCATCTCTCATTAAACGTTCAACATGGTATTCTTTTACAAAACCATACCCTCCATGAATTTGAACGGCTTCTGTTGAGTTTTCCATTGCAACTTGAGAAGCGTAAACTTTAGCCATTGCTCCAGCGGTATCGTAGTTTTGTTTTTGATCTTTTAGCCAAGCTGCTTTTAAACAGAAATTTCTAGCAGCTTCAGACTTAACCGCCATGTCTGCAATTTTAAAAGCAATCGCTTGATGCTGAGCTATTGGTTTTCCAAATGTTTCTCTAAGTTTTGCATATTTCACAGAAAGTTCATAGGATCCACTTGCGATTCCTAAAGCTTGAGAAGCTATTCCAATTCTACCTCCACTCAAACATTTCATAGCGTATTTGAAACCGAAACCATCTTCACCAATTCTGTTCTCTTTTGGAACAATTACGTCGTTAAATAATAAAGTGTGCGTATCCGAAGCACGGATTCCCATTTTGTTTTCTTTCGTTCCAACTTCAAATCCTTTGGCACCTTTTTCTACAATAAAAGCATTGATACCTCTATGTCCTTTTTCCTTATCAGTCTGTGCGATTACAATATATACAGAGGCAGTACCTCCACTTGTTATCCAGTTTTTTGTTCCGTTTAAAATGTAATGATCACCTTTATCTATTGCTGTTGTCCTTTGTGAAGTTGCATCACTTCCTGCTTCTGGTTCTGATAAACAGAATGCTCCGTGAATTTGCCCAGTAGCTAATGGAACTAAATACTTTTGTTTTTGAGCCTCGGTTCCATAGGTTTCTAATCCCCAACAAACTAATGAGTTGTTTACCGACATGACTACTGAAGTGGATGCATCAACTTTGGATATCTCTTCCATCGCCAATACGTAACTTATTGTATCCATTCCAGCGCCACCGTATTCAGGAGAGACCATCATTCCCATAAATCCTAGTTCACCAAGCTTCTTGATTTGCTTGGTAGGGAATTGTTGATTGTCATCTCTTTCAATGATTCCAGGTAAAAGTTCGGTTTGAGCAAACTCTCTTGCTGATGAAATAATCATTTGGTGTTCTTCTGAAAAGTTAAAATCCATGATGTTAGCAACTATTTAATGGTGATTGTTATTGTGAAGTGAAAAGGTTTTACTTTACAATATCACCTACGGAAATTATTAGATATGGTTTGTCCTTCACTGAATATTTTAGGAATAATGTCAGGAACTAGTCTGGATGGACTAGATCTCGCTATTGTGCAAATTGATTTTGTAGCTGGAAAATATAGCTTTAATATCAAAAAATCACAAACTGTAAAGTATTCGAATGAATGGGAGGAACGTTTGAAAAATGCAAGATTTCTATCTGGTGAAAAGCTTACGCAATTAAATGTAGACTTCGGAAGATTATTAGGTAACGAAGCTAAGTCATTTTGTGATGAACCAATTGATTTAATTGCATCTCACGGACATACTGTTTTTCATCAACCAGAACTAGGCGTTACTTTACAAATAGGATCCTTAAATGAAATTTCATTAATTACAGGTGTGAAAACTGTTGGTGATTTCAGGACAATTGATGTGGCTAAAGGTGGACAGGGAGCACCCTTGGTACCAATAGGAGACATGTTTTTGTTTGGTGAGTATGATTATTGCATTAACCTTGGTGGAATATCAAACATAAGTTTAGAAAAAAACGGAACAAAGAAAGCAATGGATTTATCTCCTTGTAATATTGTTTCTAATTACTTCTCAAATCAAATCGGATTAGAATACGACAAGAATGGAGATATAGGAAGAAAGGGGAGTGTGAATTCTGAATTACTTAAAAAGCTAAACGAATGGGAATATTACAATGAAAGCATTTCCAGTTTAGGAATTGAACGAATTGAAAAAGACTTCCTTACAATTATAGAACAAACTGAAATTTCCATTGAAGATAAACTTCGTACTTATTATGAGCACCTTGGAATTGTAATAGGTAAAGAATTAGAAAAAGGAAAAGCTTTGTTTACTGGAGGTGGAGTGAAAAATTCAATGTTATTAGATTGTATTAAAGCAAACAGTATAAGTGAAGTGGTAATTCCTAATGAAGAAATTATAGATTTTAAGGAAGCTGTGATTTTCGCTTTCCTTGGATTCTTAAGAATAAACAATCAAGTAAATGTATTAGCATCGGTAACGGGAGCAAGTTCTGATTCCTGTTCTGGAATTATTGTAGATCCAGTTTAGCTAAAAAAGAGCAAAAAAAAAGGCTACGTTTAGAACGTAGCCTTTTCTCGAATAATAATTTATTAAGCCAATTTCACTTCAACAGCGTTTGGTCCTTTTCTACCTTCAGTGATGTCGAAAGTAACTTCGTCGTTTTCTTTAATCTCGTCAACTAATCCAGAAACGTGAACAAATACTTCACTTCCTGATTCTGTGTCTGTAATGAAACCAAAACCTTTTGATTCATTGAAAAATTTTACTGTACCGTTTTTCATTGTAATAGAATAATGTAATATAATATATTTAATTGATTCAAAGGTATGTATAAATATGAGACAAATCAATGTTTTTATTTAAACTTCTGTAGCCTGCTATATCTCAGTCTGTACTAATATCCCACATTCACCCGTTCATAACAAAGCTGTGTGTGGCTTCGATTGCTTTTAAGCGTATATTATTTTTAATGTTGGTATAAACTGTTGTGATGAAAAAGACTAGATTTCTTGTTTTGGCTTTTTTGATGCTTGTGTTCTTTTTTACAGAAGCTCAAAAAACATTGGTATATGCTCATGAAGATGCAGATTTTCGTGAAGCATTAGAATTATTTAATAATGAGAAGTTCACTATCGCTCAGCGAAAGTTCAAGAAGATTCATAATCGGATAGAAGCTCCCCATTCGGAAGTTAAGATGAACGCTGAATATTATGTGGCGCTTTGTGCATTGGAATTATTCAATAAAGATGCAGAGTATCTATTTATTAAGTTTATCGATCATCATCCTCAAAGTCCTAAAGTTAGAAAGGCAAGGTACCAGTTGGGGAAATACAATTACAGAAAACGTAGATGGTCCACAACTATAAAATGGTTTGAACAAGTTGATGAGAACGATTTAGAGGCATCGGAATTACCGGAGTTCCATTTCAAGTACGGTTATTCTTTGTTAAAAAAGAAGAAAAAGGAAGAAGCTAAAAAGAGATTTTATATTGCTAAGGATTCTGATGGAGATTATAAAGTTCCTGCGTCATTTTATTATGCACATTTAGAATACGAAGCTGGTCAGTACGAAACAGCTTATAAAGGATTTAAGGCTTTAGAAGATGACGAGGCTTTCGGTGCAGTTGTACCTTATTATATAACACAGATTTTATATTTACAAAAGAAGTACGAAGACTTAATCATATTTGGGTCTTTGTTTTTAG
>CAWVWF010000180.1:0-6814 GCA_963933885.1 uncultured Flavobacteriales bacterium
ACTTTCAGAAGAGTCCTCTGGAGATACATCTTCGAAAAATTTACTGAATGGAGATTTAATGGCTTTCAGGTAATTTGCATTTTGCACATCTAAAACCATTGGGATTAAAATACCTGCATATTGATCATTAAATGTTTCCTTGTAAGTACGGAAACCTAACGACTTGTATAAGTTCAATAAATGTGGTCTACAATCGAGGAAAATTAACTTAATTTCTTTCTTGAGTAAAAAATCAAAGACAAGGTTTAAAAGTGCCATTGCAACACCTTCTTTTTTATACTCCTCATCCGTAATTAATCTGGTGAGAAAGATTGAATCCTTACCATCCGCTACAGAGAGAAATCGATCGAGCCCATATGTTATGCTTTCCTCAGAATTAGCTTCAACTTCACTTCCTAAATGAAGCGTAGCCGTTCCAATTACTTTATCATCCAATCGGGCAAATAACAGTATTGGAGTAGCACCGTTATCATGGAGAAGTTTGTTTTCATGATCACATTCATAATTGAATCCCATCTTTTCGATATAAATCTCATATCGAAATCGATAAACGTCTCTTCTCTCTTCGTCTGTTGTTACAAATCCATAGCTGATCTCCATAGCTTCTAATTGAATAATAAATGTATTACTTTTTAAGCATTGTATAACTGGAAAGTTAGATTAACTGGAATTCCCATATTAAGATAACACAATGAGTCGAGTTTGAGCAGCTGATTTTCCTTGATGTCGTATTCAAGCAGACAACCATTTAATACCGATTACTACCGAGTGAAACGAATAAATGATTCCCGTTAATAATGCAATAGAATAAATCGGCAGTTCACCTTTCAGATTGAAAATCAGAAAGTACGATGAAATATACTGTACTTCTTGATTTGAGTAAAGCGGTAATCAACTGAATAAAGGAGTTAAATATTTCCTAGGGGCGACTATTTAAATTATTCAAGAAACCCAAATAAGTATTCCAAACTCATTAAAAAATACAGTATTTGGAACACCTATAATAATAAATACAAACATCTAAAACACATCATAAGTGTTCCAAAATAAAAATAAAACACTATATTTGGAACATCTATACTATTTTAATCATGGCAAAAACGATAATCGGAAGAGTAGCAGAAAAGGAAATTTTAACTCGAGCACTAAACAGTTCTAGGTCAGAATTAATAGCGGTATATGGAAGAAGGAGAATTGGTAAAACGTTTTTAGTTAGAGAGTTTTATGAGAAAGAAATCGTTTTCTCAGTAACAGGTTATAGTGTCGGAAACAGGACAGTACAAATCAAAAACTTCATGATGAAACTAAATGAAGTCACAGACAAGTTTAAAGGTGACAAACCAACTGACTGGATAGATACTTTTTCACTCCTTAAAAAGTATATTACAGGATTACGTGCAACCAAAAGAAAAAAAGTGATTTTTATTGATGAATTTCCGTGGATTGCAAGTAATAGATCAGGATTTCTAGCTGCTTTTGAAAATTTCTGGAATGACTTCTGTGCCGGAAGAGATGATCTAGTTATCGTTGTATGTGGATCGGCAGCTTCTTATATGGTGAAAAAGCTAATAAAGAATCATAAAGGATTAAGTAAGAGAATAACTCAGAAAATAAATCTCAAACCTTTTAGTTTAGGAGAAGTTAAGGCATTTTTTGAGCACAAAAATAATCCAATATTAGAATATGAATTACTAAAATTATATATGACGCTTGGTGGGATACCAGAGTACCTTGAACAGGTACAAAAAGGAGAATCAGCAGTAACCACAATTGACAGGTTATGTTTTCAACCTGGAGCATATCTGGAGAATGAATTCGATGATGTCTTTGAATCTCTATTCGAATCGTCATCGTTTCATAAAAAAATTATTGATGTACTGGCCGATGGCAAGAAAAAAGGATTAACGCGTAACGATATATTAGATAAATGTGGAATTGACTCCAGTGGACGATTTTCTAGTACTTTAATAGAGTTGGAAATATCAGGATTTGTATTGAAATACGATTCATATAGAGAAAAATCAAAAGAAACTCTTTATCGAATCTATGATGAATACTGCTTATTTTACTTACAATTTATGAAACCCTTTAAAGGTAGTAGTTGGCTAAGCTTATATCAAAAATCAGCATATACGATTTGGTGTGGATTTTCTTTTGAAACAATCTGTTTGAAGCACAGTACGGAGATTAAAAAAGCATTAAAAATTGAAGGTGTTTCTTCAAAGAATTATACATGGAGTAATCCCAAAGCGCAAGTTGACATGGCAATTGATCGAGATGATAACTGGATCAACCTATGCGAGATGAAATTCTATAATGATGAATTCACTATCGATGTTGGCTACTTGAAAAATCTTGATAAGAAAAAAATAGAGTTTAAAGCTGATAAAGCAGGGAAAAAAGGCATCTATTTAACCATGATAACAACACACGGTGTTAAGCCTAATAAATATAGCACCGCTATAGTTGATCATGACTTAAAAATAGAATGTTTATTTGGATAGTGAGAATTTATTAAGATTCTAATTTCTTTTGTGTTATTGCTGATTCCTTAGGCGTAAGGAAACATACTAAAAGTGATAAATAGGTTGATAAGAATAGTAAAAAGCAAAACAATATTTTTCGCATTGGTTTTTTGCCTTTTTAAAAGAAGCCAGTAAATTAATAGTCCTATCAAACTAAGTCCAATCGTAATTGGTACAGTTAAAACAAATATTAATGAAATCCCACCTCCTCCTACCGGCAAGATGTAGCTAAGAATTAGAGTCAAGAAACCGGCTAATAAATTAAGTGTGATTTTGATTAGTTCATTCCAGTTCATCTGATTTATTTACGCATAATGAAGATAATGCATTCAAGATACCTCCTTGCCAGCGTTTTCACTAAGTACCAACTTCCAATCCTCACATTCAGCAACTCTTTTAAGTTCTTTGTTTTTGTTGAGTAGAAACTTTTCCATGTATTTTTTCAGAAAGATGATCTCTCCAATTGTACCTAAAATTCCTAATGGAGATTTGAATTCAAACACATCTTTCATGATCGTAAAATTCTCTTCTTGTTTAAAAGAGTGGGTATGAGCCATTGCTTTAAAGGCGCCTTTTAGCATGATATCATGAAACATCGTTGGTGCATCTAATTGGGTAACTTTAACCGTTAAGTTTTGATAAACACCGAAGTGTTTAGCTCTCCAAGTTATGGTGTCGTTTAGCTCAATGAGTCCAGAAGTTCTCCCTGCTATAGCTTCTTCATTTGTTCCTGTTGTAGAAGCTTTATGAAGGTCTATACTTCTAGTAAGATCAAAGACTCTTTCAATTGGAGCGTTAATTTTGGTTTCTAATATGATCTTTGCCATTGTTTTAATTAATATTCAGAAGCTTTACTCACCATGAATTTGAAAGCCTATTATTTTCAGCTTTCTCCCTTCTTTCTGGAAAATAATCTGTTCAATTCTATTTGGTCTTTCTTTATAGCTAAAATTAATAATGTAAAATCCAGTTCCTTCACTACCATCAATTGTATCATGATACTGTCTGCTCATGAGTATTCTGGTGTCATCTGAATTCATAGAATTTTGAAGTTCGACAAATGATTTCGAGAGGACATCCTTAGTAACGGATAATTTAAAAGTACTGGATGTATTATTCCAAAAAGCATCTATATCATTGTCTTCAATAAATCCTATATTCAATTCCCCTTGCTTTACAGCTTTTTTCAATGTTTTATTATGAGTAACATGTTCAGCAATATGAGCTTCGATTGATTTTTCAAAGAAGGCGATTAATTCAGTTTTTATTAGAAGCGCATCATTGCTTAAAAATATACGGAAAGATCCTTCTTTTTTATTGTCTTGAATGAAATGTTGCCATGTTATTCCTTGAAGTTCACTTTGAGATATCATTGGCTTAGCTTTACGAAGCTCGTTAGAATAATTATAGGACAGAAGATCTATACCAAGTTGTTTATTATCTTTTTGAGTTTTAAATTGATTTAGTGCACTTATAATATACCCTTCACGGAAAGAAATATTTGGATTGTCTGTTCCTTCAATTCTCTCTAAATCTTTCTTTAATCGTTCACGTCGAAGCGTAGATTTCAATTTTATAAACTCCAATCTCATTTTTGAAGAATCTCTCCTTGATAAGCTATCAATTTTTTCCTGAGAAAGGTTTTTCACTAAATATGCTTTGAATTCTATATCCTCTTTCTTCGCTATTTGTTTACTTAAGTAGAAACGAATATTTTGCAGGACTAGAATCCCATTTTCTTCTTTATAAATAAAAATAATATCACCTTCTTTATTGATATCATAACTCACTTCTATTTTTGTAACTCCCTTATCCACTTCTATTTCATACCTGCTTAATTCATGTATGATAGTTCCTCCTTTTGATAAAACACTGATGTTATCTAAGAATTCATCGTATTCAGGATACTTGGATTTGATTGAGCCATGTAGTTCCTCAAATTTCTTTTTAGTTAAAAGGTCAAGATGGAAGCTCGCTAGTTCATTAAGCTTAATTTTATTGAAAACTGAATCAATCGAAAGCATATAACTGGTCACCTTATAACTGTTTTCTACTTCCTCAAGTCTTATGAAAATTCTTAAACTAATGTGCTCAAACTTCAACGAATAAAAACCCATTGAACCGTATTTACTAACTGAAATCCTCTGCTTTGATTCGTCGTCCAAAGCTTTTAATTCACCATATATTTCTTGATATTTCTTCAGTTTAGAACTGAAGTCTTCGATTGATTCTCTACCCTGTACTTTTTCAGCCAAGTATTCATATGATGTCGCAGGTTTATCATTTACAATTCCATTTAAGAAACCCTCACATGCAAGTTGAACTAAATCTTTTTGCTCGTCTGATCCATTTTGAGAAAAACTAGACTGAAAGAAAATTAAAAGGAAAATAGGTAGTAATAATATGTTCTTCATGAAATTTAATTTGCGCTACGAAAATACTAAAAGGAAAGGCGATGTCAGATTCAGTTTTCATTTTTATAATTCCTAAACAACATTACTCCTTTTGGTATCACTAGCTTTTCTTTCATAGTGCTATCAATATTCATATTGAAATAACTAGAAGATTCTTCTTTTTCCAATATCCAAGTATTTTCAGCTTTTGAAAATTGAAAAGTAATATTAAATGTCCATCTCCAACTACTCCCTCCATAATGTCGAACCACAAAGCTTTTATCTTTTAAGATATCAACTCCCTCGAGTGGATCTCCAAAAATACCACCGCAAGCTTTACAGTAAACCAATGAATTATTTGATTCCTTAACAACTAAGTTACCTGATGAATCAGAAATCAGTATTAATATGGTCCTCTTAAGCTCATCATTAAAGGACGTTGAATCTTCTTCTTTCGAACCAAGAATAAGCAAGGCATCTTCAAAGTTGTCCTCGTTTAAATGACCCAGTGTGAGTGAAAGAACCTTAGAATTTTCAGGTACAAATTTCTTGATCTCCAATAATTTCGTTTGAGCCGTAATCTTAAGACAGCTCAACACAGTAAAAACGATTAATAAGGACCTTATTTTCATTGTTTCTATTATAAGATAAAGTGAGCAACTAAATTACAAACTCCGAATATCATTAATACATAACCTAGTATTGTGAGCTTTTTTCCATGCTTTTCCTTTATCGCATTAAACCGCTCTAGTTTTTCCTCGTCATTGCTTAAAGGTTCTTTATACCCTCCGAAATACAACACACAATATAAACCTGTAATGATTGGTATAAGATCTCCAATAATCCCTAATAAATTTCCCATAATTCTATTTTTTCAACCAAAGTGTCTCATTATTTACTCAGAGCATGACCCTATTTTTTTGTGGATTATTCAAAACAGATGTTTTTCACCTATTTAACGTCCTTTTTTACATGGCCTAGAATATAGATTACAATTCCAGTAGACAACAAAAGTGTTTCAATTATGTGAACATAATTCAAGTTTTGATTTCTCTTATTATATAAACTATCAAGTGAACCGTCAATTAGTGAGTTTCCGCAAAAACTCGGAGAATAGTCATAATAGGAATCGAATTGAGTACCAATAAATAGAACGATAGTGAATGTCATTAACATCAAAAGTGACTTAGCTGTAATTTCATTTGATTGGTAATTCAACAACCTAATAACTACGAATATTTCTATAATGAGAATTACAATCCGAAACCAAGGCAAGTCATCAAACTGAATAAATATTCCAATAACGTTGTTAAGCAATGCAGTAAGAACAAAACCTCCCCAATGGATAGAATTCACAAGGAGAAATCCGTAAAGTAGTATTGTCTTTTTATTATTCATAGTTCAGATTTACCTTGGGACTTTCCTGTTTTTTTAGGTCAAATATTTTGCAATTACTTTGGTGTTGTAAAACGTTTTTTGAACGAAGGTCTAATCATTTCGATTAAGAATAGTACGGAGATATGAGAAATAACAGGGATTATCCCCATTAGTAAAACTACTAATGAGCCACCACCTTTGAAGTTATTAAGGTCTAAAAAATAATAAAATGTATTGAATGAATATAGAATAAATAAAACAAGATTTAGTCTAAAGAAAACTTTACGTTTTGACTTTATAAGTCCTACAATTATGTAAATTAAAGTAATCCCAAAAAGGAAATACATTAAACTAAATTCTTCGTCTATTGGAAACATGATTTTTAATGTTTTACAACGATTATGTAATCCTTTCAACTAAAATACTAAAAAGGAAAGGTGATAAATGTTTTTAATGGAATTAGTTAATCAACTAAAGAGTCTTGCTCTTTACTCATGGCCTCCCAACTTATTTGGTATT
>CAWVWF010000181.1:0-6802 GCA_963933885.1 uncultured Flavobacteriales bacterium
ATTTACTTGCTTCACAAGTACTACAAGCATAACTTTCCGGAAGTTCATTAAAAGCAGTTCCTTCAATAATTCCTTGAGTACTATCCCCTATTTGCTCATCGTAAATAGATAGACAATCTGTACATTGATAAACAGCTTCTTTTATTTCTTCTAGAATTAACTTCTCAGGAATAATATCAACCGTTTCTTCTCCTAACTTTGCGTAATAGTTTTTACATAATTCCATTAAAACTTCCGGAATCTTACGCTTACTTAACTTACTATCAACTACATTATATTGCGTACTATTCAGTCCGAAGTTATTCGTGACTAAAACCTGATATGTCTTTCTAAGACTCGGAGAATCATCTTCTCTAATTAATATAGATGTGAATGTATCTGATACTTTTGTTCCAATAGAAAAAGTTAATCCAAAGGTTCTAATATCAACTTGATCGAATTGTTTAACGATGTATGTTTTTAATGCTAATGCTTCATCATCCAGCACTGGTAAATGCCAGTTTAACTCTACAGAAGAATGTCGCATGTTAATTCCGTAACGACCAATTAAACGTTCCCAAAGGATTTTATCCTTATCTCCAATTTCTTTTACTAAGAATGATTTCCATGGTGTTATCGATAGTTTTGCAACTCCTGTTTGTATACACAAATCACAAAGTTCTTCTAGGAAATCTATATCATACCTGTTGTTTCTCCAATAGAAACCAATCCATTGTCTACCACCAGAAAGCATTCTGTTCACACCTTCGTAATATGGAAAAGAACCTAATGGAATCACAACGTCTTCCTTTATGTTCTTGCTATTATAATCAGTTTTTAAGTTAAGTGTTTTAAACAACTCAGTAACTTCATTTATTCCTGATTCATATGCTGCCTCAAATTCATAAACAACTTGATGAATATCATCGATAAATACTAAAACTGGCCAAGTCTTAACATGTGTTTCACCTGGAAGTTTAACTTTTAAATGCCAATAGTTCTCATGAATACTGGCTATGAAGTTTAAATTCCCATGAAACAATGGTACTAGATTTTGAAGAGGATCAACAATATTAACCCTTAATGTAGTTAGCTTCGAGAGACCTTCTAAAAT
The DNA here is from genome assembly GCA_963933885.1 of uncultured Flavobacteriales bacterium. Lineage (GTDB taxonomy): Bacteria > Bacteroidota > Bacteroidia > Flavobacteriales_C > CAWVWF01. The sequence continues at coordinate 1,094 of CAWVWF010000181.1, forward strand.
CCATAAATATGTACCAGAAGTCACCCAGTTTGTGGATGGTAAAATACCTGCAGACACATATGAAGTTACTATATTCTGATAACGCTCTGCTTCTTTTTCGTGAATGAAATCAATTTTTGATTTTGATAAATCTTCCTCCAATTCAGCAATATGATCTTCATCAGCGTGGAATAAAATATCTTGTCGAGAACCAAAGTGAATGGACTTGTTCCCCATCTTCTTCGCAGAATCTAATACCTTTTTCATTTCTAAGGGAGATACAATCCCACCTTTCATGAAAACTCTGATTATGTTTCTTTCTACACTCATACTTCAGATACATTTAAACCATCCATAATCTGTCTGATTTCAGACTTACAACTTCCGCATCCTAATCCTGCACCAGTTTCATCACACACAGCGTTAAAGCTTGCACAACCTTTTTTAACTGCATTCTCTATATTTCCAGAACCAACATTGTTACATGAACAAACCAATTTACCAAGTACAGGCTCAACCTTTTGATTAGATCGAAGCAATTGCAAGCGCTTCTCACTTAACTCTAATTTCTTACTGATTAAGTTTTTAAACTCAACAAACTCAGATTTATCACCCATCAGTATTGCACCAATCAAGCGATCATCTTTAATTATACAGCGTTTGTAATACCTATTAGATCTATCTATAAATAGAACTTCTTCAATTCTATCATCATTCAAATCAACATTAACTTCTCCTAAAGAACACAGCTCAATTCCTGAGAATTTCAGGATATTCATTGAAAGTGTTCCTTTGTAGACTTCCCCTTCATTTCCACTTAAGTGAGAAGCTACAATATCCGCTTGATCCTCTGCTCCTGCTGTTATACCGAACATCTTCCCTTCAAATTCAGCGATCTCTCCGATTGCATAAATGTTAGGATCATTTGTTCTTAGGAAAGAATCAACTTCAACTCCACGTGAAGTTTTTAATCCGATGTTTTTGAAAGGTTCAATATTAGGAATTGTTCCAATTGCGTAAATCAATGCTTTTACAGTAATATGTCTACCACTTCGAAACATTACATTAAGTAATTTCCCTGTTGGAATTACACTTTCAATTTCATCATTGAAATATAAATTGATTCCTTTCTCCGTAATTTGTTCAGCTAAAAGTTCAGCAGCCAATACATCTAGCTGACGTTCCATTAACCTTGCGTTACGGTGGACTAGATTCGTTTTTACATTTAAATCATGTAATGAAGCTGCCATCTCTAATCCTAGCAATCCTCCTCCAACAATCAGGGCTTCATCATTTTCAGAAACGAATTCCTTTAAACGATCAGCATCTTCACGATTACGCATTGTAAACACACCCGGTAAATCTGTAGGCAGTCCTTTTGGAAGGTTTGCTCTACTACCTGTTGCGAGTATTAGTTTATCAAATGGATACTCATTTCCAGCTGCATCTTTAATGAATTTCTTATCGCGATCTATTCCTCTAATTTGGCAATTGGCTTTAACATTTACGTTAATTTCATCCAATCCTTTATCATCAATTTTAATCAACGACTTCCAATCCTTTTCTCCACTTATGTAATCCGGCAATTGAACTCGATTGTAAAATGGAAATTTCTCCATTGAGAAAACAGTGATTTCATCCGTCTGGTTTAATTTCCTATAAGAAGAAATCATACGATAAGCACCCGCTCCTGCACCAACTATTGCTATTTTCTCAACAGTCTTTTTATGTTTTTCAACTTGAACAGCAGTAAACTTAAAATCAGGTTCTTTTGATTTTGGATCTACAACACTTGATGTTAAGTTGTTTGTTTTTGTTGTTTCTGTATTTAGTGTTTTACCACAATGCATTGGAACAAACAACACACCTTGCTTGATTGTATCTGTTACTTTAGCCTTTACTTTCACCAAGCCAAACTTAGTAGTAACGTCCACTAAATCTTCATCTTCGATTGATCTTATTAAAGCATCAACTGGATGAATTTCACAATATGGTTGATTAGCATGCTGGTTTAATCTTTCAACTTTACCAGTTTTTGTTCCCGAATGCCATTGATCTCTTATTCTTCCAGAAGTTAAAACAAGTGGAAAATCATCACTAGTTTGTTCACTTTGGTTTTCAGGATTTGTATAAAATACATTGGCCTTTTTTGAAGGCGTGTAAAACTGTTTGTCTTCAAATAACCTTACAGTCCCTTGTCCATCTTTAAATGGCCATTGAACAGTTCCCGTTTCTTTCAAGTACTTATAACTCAATTCAGAAACATCAATATTAGTTCCTTTGGTTAACTGAGTATGCTCGTTGTATACTTCTTCAGCATTCTTAAAGTCGAATCCTTTGAATCCCATTTTCTGAGCAAATTCAGTAAAGATCTTTATCTCTTCCTTAGCTTCTCCTGGAGGTTCGATTGCTTTATTTAAATAACTAACCCTTCTTTCAGAATTGGTCATCGTTCCTTCTTTCTCTAACCATGATGCTGCAGGTAAAACCACATCAGCATATTGTAATAAAGTTGAGTCTTCTGATATATCTTGAACAACTACGAATCTTGCTTTCTTAAGCGCTGCTTCAATTATTTTTGAATTTGGTCCACTTAATAATGGATTTGTACAAACAATCCAAATCGCTTTAAGCTTGTCTTCGTTAATCGCATCAAACATTTCCGTAGCCGTTAATCCAGCCTTTTCAGGAACTTGATCAACACCCCAAAAGTCTGCTACAAAATCACGATCTTCTTTACTATTTAAATCTCTATGTGCAGAAAGTAAATTGGCCATCCCCCCAACTTCTCTACCACCCATTGCGTTTGGTTGTCCAGTTAAGGATAATGGTCCACTTCCTGGTTTCCCGATCTGACCAGTTATAAGAGATAGGTTCAGTAATGAAAGGTTTTTATTTACGCCAATAGAACTCTGGTTTAACCCCATCGCCCACATTGAGATAAAGCCTTTTGCATTACCTATATAGTTTGCTGTTTCTTTAAACAACTCCAAATCAACATCACAAATCTTAGCGTAAGCCGCTATATCAATTTTTAATATATTCTCTTTTAATTCAGGCCAACCACTAACATGATTGTTTACAAAGTCATGATCGATATAATCGTTATCTATTAATAACCTAGATAAAATATGATTGGCGTAAACATCTGTTCCGGGAGCAACTTGTAAATGCACATCAGCGATGTCGCATGTAGAAGTCACTCTAGGATCACATACAATTATCTTAACATCAGGATTGGCTTCTTTATGAGCTTCTAACCTTCTGAATAGTATTGGATGACACCAAGCTGGGTTAGCTCCAGTGATAAAGAAAACATTAGCCAATTCAATATCTTCATATCCAATTGGAACTGCATCTTCACCTAAAGCCATTTTATATCCAACAACTGCAGAACTCATACATAGTCGTGAGTTCGTATCAATATTATTGGTTCCAATTCCTCCTTTGGCTAATTTATTTATTAGATAATATTCTTCTGTTAAACATTGTCCGGAAACATAAAAACCAACTGAATCTGGTCCGTTTTTCTCAATGATACTTTTGAAAACTTTAGCTGTTCTTTCAAGTGCGAAATCCCAAGAAACCCTGTTTTGAGGATGGTTTTTACTTAGCCTTGTTCTTGGATAAAGAATACGATCATCAATGTTCTCAGCAACATAGTTTAAGTTCATTCCCTTTGAACAAAGCATTCCTTTGTTTACAGGATGATCCACTGTCCCTTTCACCTCTAGTCTACCCTTGTGGTTTTTAGAAACCGTTACCCCGCAACCTACGCCACAGTATGAACAAGTTGTATCTACAGATTGATTTTTCAAATTGCGTTTACTTTAGCATTAATCAAATCAAGTTCTTTTTTAACACGTTCTTCATCGGATTGACTAAATCTAATTCCTAATGCAATGAATGAAACTACAAATACTATTGCTCCTAAATACAAGAATGCATTGTCCCAAGAGAATCCTTCAATTTTAAACAACTCCATTCCTAATACGGCTCCAAGATTACCTCCTGCTCCAACAAGTCCTGCAATAGCTCCTAGTGCTTTTTTATTAATAAAAGGAACGATTGAAAATGTTGCTCCGGAAGACATTTGAACACAAACACTAAATGCAATTAAAGCTGGAATTAAAACAATCAATGTTTTGGCTTGTGAGAAATACATCAATGTTAAACTTTCTAGAAATAATGTTATAAATAACCATTTCACTCTTCCGTTTAGTCCTTTTGAACCAGCAATTTTATCACTGAATTTCCCACCCATTGTTCGAGCAAATAAATTCATAAATCCAAATAAAGCAGCAATACTTCCTGCCAATACTTTATCTACTTTAAGATCTTCTGTTAAGTAAATAACCATATTAGAATTAATCAGTAATTCAACTCCGAAACATGATCCATATATTATAACCAATAACCAAACTCTATAATCTGAAACTGCACTTTTAAATGAACCTTCAGTTTTTGTAATTACACGATCGATATCTTTAAAATTCCCTTCAGGTGTATCTTTAGTGAATTTCAAATATGCTATCCCTGTAAAAACCATTAATACTGCTGGCACAAGCATTGCCCATCTCCATGCTTCTTCCTCAGGCATGAAGAACGCAAAAGCTAACAACAGTAAAGGCATTCCTTTCTGAGTTGCTCCTCCTCCAAAATTACCCCATCCTGCAGATGTAGCATTTGCTGTCCCAACTATATTAGGAGCAAACATTTTGGTTGTATGGTATTGTGTTATTACGAATGAAGCTCCTATTGCTCCAACTAGTATTCTAACAATTAATAATGATTCATAAGAATTAATTAAACCAGACATTGCGACTGGTATAGATCCTAAGAATAACATCCAACCATAAGTAACTCTTGGACCGATTTTATCACATAACCAACCTGTTACTAAACGCATTATAATTGTTGATCCAACAGCCCATTGAGATGTGGTAACAAATTGTGCTTTTGTAATATTTAAAGATTCCATTATCCAAGGTGATAATGCTGGAATTGCAAACCATCCAAAAAAGCATAAGAAAAATGCAAACCACGACATGTGAAATGTTCGCATCGGGATACTTTTAATATCCAAAAGCTTAATTTTGATTGCTTGTTTCATGTGAATTTCGTGCTAACGGGGGTGCAAAAATACAAGTTTTAAAGGACTAGGCAAGTTTACTGATAGAAAAATGACAAATTATTATGGAATTTTTCAAGTTATAGCGTCCATGAAAACAACAAATCGAAAAAGATGCTAAAAAAACTAATTAGAAGTAGTGCTATTTTATTTTTAACTGCAATTGTAGGTTTCGGATTCCGAGCTGATTCAAACACGAAAAGGAGAATTGCACCTCCACAAAACGAATCAATAGAAAATATCGATACAAACAGAATTTATCCTGTAATAATTATCAAAAAAGAAGGGAAATCAGTTCCATTAGGTTTACAAGATTTAAGTGTAAATATTAAGGTTGTAGGGAATATTGCCACAACCACTTTTGAAATGACTTTCTACAATGAATTAAATAGAGTTTTAGAAGGTGAGCTCTACTTCCCTTTAGGTGAAGGAAAAACTGTTTCTAGATTCGCGTTAGATCTTAATGGTAAACTTAGAGAAGGTGTTGTTGTTGAAAAAGCAAAAGGAAGAAAAGTATTCGAATCTGTAATTAGACAAAATATTGACCCTGGATTATTGGAATGGACTAAAGGAAATAATTTCAAAGCTAGAGTTTATCC
>CAWVWF010000182.1:0-6710 GCA_963933885.1 uncultured Flavobacteriales bacterium
TATATCTTTGTAAGCGTAGCCATAAATTAATTTTTCAATTCTTCTATTGATCAATTATTTCTGAAAGCTCAGAAATAATAATTCTTCAATTTTTCTATTAATCAATTTTTCAATTTTTTAAGCGACCTCATAATAGATTAATTGATCAATAGAAAAATTGAATAATTATTTGGTTAAAGATGTTTAACCAAAGTCTCTAAATCTTTATCTCCCCGTCCTGAAAGGTTAATTACTATTATATCCTCTTCCTTAATCTCAATTTTATTTAAAACAGCTAAAGCATGTGAAGTTTCTAAAGCAGGAATAATTCCTTCTAACCTAGAAAGTTCAAAACAAGCATCTAAAGCTTCTTGATCAGTTACATATTCAACATCAGCTCTTCCAGAAGCAAATAAGTTTGCGTGCATAGGTCCTATTCCAGGGTAATCCAAACCTGCTGAGATAGAGTATGGTTCTACAACCTGTCCATCTTCAGTTTGCATTAACAATGTTTTAGCAGCGTGTAAAACGCCTGGCTTACCTTTTTTAGTTGTTGCAGCTGTCTGACCGCTTTCTACTCCTAAACCAGCAGCTTCAGCAATTATTAATTGAACAGATGTATCATCTAAGAAATGGTAAAATGCACCGGCAGCATTACTTCCACCTCCAACACATGCAATAACTTTATCAGGAGTGTCTCTTCCTTCATGCTCCTGAAGTTGAATTTTCATTTCTTCAGAAATTACACTTTGAAATCTTGCAACCATATCAGGATATGGATGCGGACCTACTACAGAACCAATGATGTAATATGTGTCTGATGGGTTATTAATCCAATCTCTAATGGCTTCGTTAGTTGCATCTTTTAGCGTTTTACTTCCAGAAGTAGCTGCAACTACTTTTGCTCCTAACAATTGCATTCTTTTTACATTAGGTTGTTGTCTTTCGATATCAACAGCTCCCATGTATACAATACACTCTAATCCCATTAATGCACAAACTGTTGCTGTAGCAACTCCATGTTGTCCTGCTCCTGTTTCTGCAATGATTCTTTTCTTACCAAGACGTTGTGCTAGTAAAATCTGACCGATTGTATTGTTAATTTTATGTGCTCCTGTATGGTTAAGATCTTCTCTTTTAAGGTAGATTTTACCTCCATACTTAGCTGATAATCTTTTAGCAAGATATAATGGAGTTGGACGTCCTACATAATTCTTTAATAAATCTTCAAACTCCTTTATGAATTCAGGCTCTTGAGTAATTTTCAAGTAATTCTGTCTTAACTCCTCAACATTAGGATAAAGCATTTCAGGGATAAAAGCTCCACCGAAATCACCATAATACCCTTTCTCATCTGCGTTGTAACTCATCTTTTTAATTTTTCAATTGTTCTTAACCAGCAGGCTGGTTTATTATTCAATTCTTCTATTTATCAATTCTTCAATTCCGTGACGAACTGTTTTAGTAAGTCAACATCCTTGATTCCCGGACTTTTCTCAAACTTACTATTTAAATCCAATCCTATTAAATTCTTTAATTGCAACTTTTTTATTTCTTTTGCATCTCCAGGACCAATTCCTCCTGAAAGGAAATATTTTTTTGGAGAGTACTCATCTATTTTATTTAGTAGTTCCCAATTAAACTTCACTCCTGTCCCACCATGTTTAGGTGATTTTGTATCAAACAAAAACAAATCAGCATCAGGGTAATTATTAAGCTCTGAAAAATCAAAATTATCATCTATTGAAAATACTTTCCAAACCTCGGCTATTGAACTTGATTTATTTTTTAAATACTCTATGAAGGCATTTGACTCTCCTCCATGTAATTGAATGATATCAAAATGATGAATCATCCTTTTTGAAAAAATCTGATTACAGCCCTTTTCAAAGTCTTCAATAGTTTCCATGTTTTTTAAAACAAAAACACCTACTTTTTTTGCTTCATGGACTAACGTATATGAGTTAAGAACAACAGATTGATTACGTGGTGATTTTTCATAAAATATATTTCCAATGAAATTAATATTCTTTTTAAATTCCGTGTTAAAAATCTCGTAAATCCCTTCTTGATTTATTCCACACACCTTTATTTTTAAATCCTTAGCATCCATATCTATAATTGAATAATAGCTAAATTGAAGAATTGATTAATAATTCATCAACTAGTTGATTAATTCCCCCCATTCAGTTCCTGAATGAAGTCCTCACAGGACTTTCCAGGGTTTTCAGTCTTCATGAAATTCTCTCCAATTAAGAAACCTTGATAACCGTAATCCTTTAAATCTTTGATGGCTTCAACATTAGAAATTCCACTTTCAGATACCTTAATAAAGTCATCTGGAATTTCATTTGCTAACGCTTTAGAAACATCAGTACTTACTTCAAATGTTTTAAGATTTCTGTTGTTTACTCCAATCGCATCACAATATTGATTGATATGGTGCAATTCAGATTCGTCATGAATTTCTAACAAAACGTTTAAGCCTAAAGACTTTGCCATTTCTCCTAATTCATTTGTTTTCTTAACGCTCAATGAAGAAGCAATTAGTAAGATAATATCAGCACCTAAAGACTTTGCTTCTAGTAGTTGATATTCATCCAACATGAAATCCTTTCTTAAAACAGGAATACTAACAGCATCTCTAACAGCTCTTAAATCATCGAAAGTTCCTCCGAAATAATCAAGATCAGTTAAACAACTCATTGCAGATACTCCAGCTTTCTCATATCCAAGAGCAACATCCTGTGGTTTAACTAAACCATTGATAACCCCTTTTGAAGGCGATTGTCTTTTAAACTCAGCTATAATACCTGACTTTTCTAAGATTGCGTCCTTCAAGGAAAAACAGTTTCTTTCAAACAATGGAGAACCCTCTAATTGTTTAACAGAAACTTCAGCTTTAGCAGCCACAATTTCCTTTAATTTATTTGCGTTTATTTTATCTAAAATTGTCATCAAAAACTTTGTTTTTGTATTCTTCAATTCCACAATTAATCAATTCAAATTGATCAATAGAAAAATTGATTAATTGATTAATTTCTCGAGAACATCAAAACCTTTTCCGGTTTTTATGATATCGAGCGCTTCCTCAACACTTTCTTTAAGAGAAATATTCTTCGCAACATAAATAGCCAATCCAGCATTTGCTGCAACAACTTCATTTTGCGCTTTAGTTCCTTTTCCTGAAAGTACATTCTTAAGGATTGTAGCTGCTTCTTCAACAGTATCTCCACCTCCAATATCCTCAGGTTTCAAAGTTGACAAACCTAAGTCTGCTGGAGCGTATTTATTGATTCCTTCATGTGTATATAAATGAAAATCGCATGTTAGTGAAACTTCATCATAAACATCTACTGCATGAACAATGGCATATCTCTTCAGACTATTCTTTAACACGTGATCGTATAAAGGAAGAATCTCTGGAGCATAAACACCAGTTAATTGAAAAGTTGGTTTTGATGGATTAACCAAAGGTCCAATCATATTGAAGAAAGTTTTTAAACCTAACTCCTTTCTAATTGGTCCAACAAAACGCATAGCTGGGTGAAACAATGGTGCGTGTAAAAATGTGATTCCTGCAGTTTCAATTTCCTTTCTTAAAACAGCAACATCACTTTTAAACTCATATCCTAAATGCTCAATCACATTGGAAGATCCAACACCTGATGAAACACCGTAATTACCATGTTTAGCAACTTTAACCCCTGCTGCAGCAACTACAAATGAAGAAGTTGTAGATATATTAAATGTATTCTTCCCGTCTCCACCAGTTCCACACATATCGATTGTTTCTAAATCAGAAAAATCAACAGGATTACATAAATCCAACATTGCAGCTCTAAAACCTTCTAATTCCTGACCTTCAATTCCTCGCATCATAAAGACACTCAAAAAAGAAGAAATCATAGAATTATTTACTTCACCACGACCAACTTTTAAAAGCGTTTCTTTTGCTTCTTCAAAGTTTAAACGTTTTCCGTTTAGTAGTTCAATTAGTATTTCTTTCATTGCAACCTTATTTATTTGGTTAACCAGTTTTTCATTATTTCCAATCCATTTTCTGTTAAAATAGATTCTGGATGATACTGTACTCCAACAACATCGTACTCCTTATGACGAATACTCATTACGTTATCGTTTCCATCAACAGCAGTTACTTTAAAGACATCAGAAACTGAGTCTTTTTTAACCTGCCATGAATGGTATCTACCAACTTCAAATGATTTTGGTAAATCAGTATATATAATATCATCGGCAACAACTTTCATTGTACTTCCAACGCCGTGTAATACTTCACTCATGTTTTCTAATTCTCCAGCAAAAGACTCAGCAATTGCTTGATGACCTAAACAAACACCCATGATACTTTTCGTAGAAGCATACTGCTTAATTAAATCAAGCATAATTCCAGCTTCTTCAGGAATACCAGGACCAGGAGACAATAGTATTTTATCGTACTTCGCTACATCCTCTAACGAAATCTTATCGTTTCTAAAAACATCAACATCAGCAAAACCAAGCTGATTGATATAATGCACTAAATTGTACACAAACGAATCGTAATTATCTAAAACTAAAATTTTCATAACGTCTTGTCATTTATTCAATTCAGCAATTGATCAATTGAAAAATCGCTTAATTGATTAATTAATCTAAAGTGTCTCCGCTAAATCCATTGCTTTGTGCAATGCTGCTAATTTATTGAATACCTCTTGTCTCTCGTTTTCATCAACTGATTTATCTACAATTCCAGCTCCTGCTTGGTAAAACAACTTGTTGTTTTTACTTAAGAAAGATCGGATGATAATTGCGTGATTAAAATCTCCATTGAATCCTAAAAACCCGATACAACCACCATAGATACCTCTTTGGTTTTGCTCGTATTTATTAATCAACTGTAAAGCTTTATGTTTCGGAGCTCCCGATAATGTTCCAGCGGGGAAAGTATCAGCAACCATTCGTATCGTATTCTTCCCTGGTAATAAATCACCAGTTACTTTGGATACTAAATGAATAACATGAGAGAAGAATTGTACCTCTCTATAGCTTTCAACCTTAACATTATTAGCATCTCTACTTAAATCATTCCTTGCCAAATCTACTAGCATAACATGCTCAGCATTTTCTTTAGGATCATCTAAAAGTTCTTGAGCCAGTTTAGCATCTGCTTGATCATCTCCAGTTCTTCTAAATGTTCCAGCTATTGGATAAATAGAAGCCTTTCTGTTTTTAATAACGATCTGTGCTTCTGGACTTGATCCAAATATTCTGAAATCTCCGAAATCGAAGTAGAATAAATATGGTGATGGATTGATTGATCTTAATGCTCTATATAAAGTAAAGTCGTCTCCTTTAAATTTCTGAGAGAATTCTCTAGAAAGTACCAATTGGAAAACATCTCCTCTTTTACAATGTTCTTTTGCTTTTTGAATGGCTGCAACATATCCAGCATCATCGAAGTTACTTACTTCTTCACCGTCTCTATCGAAGTTCCCCTGACTAACGTTAGGTGTTTTAATTAGAGCTTCAATCTTATCTAAAGATTCAGGTCCTGATCCAGTTCCAATTTCACTCTTATGCTCGAATAAGTATAATTCGTTTTTAAAGTGATTTATTGAAATGATGTTTTGAAAAACCATGTAGTGCATATCCGGCACTTTCTTGTCTGGCTTTTCTTTGTAATCAAAATCGATATCCTCGAAATGTCTTACACCTTCAAAACTTGTAAAACCAAACAATCCGTTTGTAACGAAGTCGAATCCTAAATCTTCACTTTCGAATAATCCAGCAAATGTATTTAGTTCATCTACAACATCATTTTCAGTTGCAGACTTTGTAACGAAATCTCCATTTGGATAAACGATGAATATTTCACCATCTTCTACTTTGAAAGAAGCTATTGGATTGAAACAGATAAAAGAATAACTATCTTCATTTCCGTGATAATCAGAACTTTCCAACAAGAAAGTCTTTTTATATTTTTCCTTAATGTTTAAATAAATACTTACTGGTGTAATCGTATCAGCAAGTAGTTTTTTAAACTTAGAATGTATTTTAATTTTTTCCATTTTTGTATTAAATTATTTGATGAGCAATCAAAAAAAAAGCTTGCAGTGACCTGCAAGCTTTATTATATTTATGATAATATCAACCAGTTCACCGCCCTTAATTTATAGAGAGTGCCACCACCAGATATTATTTATTGTCTTCATCATGCTACAAATATATAATGTAAGGTTGAAAACACCAAAAATAATCTCGTAATGTCCTTAAATCGTAGATAGCTGTCATATCCTCACTTCCTCATTCTTCTCACTATTTGTCATTCCTTTGAAGAAAGGAACCTAGACGCCTTGTAACAAACATATTTAACTTACCACCTTCAGCCCTTCTCAAAAATTTATTGGACTACAATTCTACACAGATAAAGTAATTAAATTATACAACTCAAATCTCCAAAATGGAGCGAACAATTTAGGATGGTATTCCTACCAAACAAAATCTAGATGCATACTTCTGTAATAAACATAATATATTTGGACTGTCTGATTTCAATAACAGTCACCAGATAATTAAAAAGACCATAACTAACCAACTAGATTGTTTTTTGATATATTTGAAATAACCCAACAAGTTTGGTTATTTACAAATAACCGAACATGTTGGATTACTAAATCGTTGTATTTAATTATCGTTTAGGATTTATAACACCTTTCTCTCTCGTGTTA
>CAWVWF010000183.1:0-6645 GCA_963933885.1 uncultured Flavobacteriales bacterium
TTATTTGAATTAAAGTTTCTAAAATCAGGTATAATCCATGTAAGCTTCCCCATATTATGAAAGTCCACTGTGCTCCATGCCAAAAACCGCTTACTAAAAATGTTATAAAAAGGTTGTAATACCATTTCCATTTTACAACCCTATTTCCTCCTAAGGGTATGTATAAATAATCTTTAAACCATGTAGATAGAGAAATGTGCCATCTCTTCCAAAACTCTCCTATAGATTTTGAAAAATATGGAGTTCTAAAATTCTTTAAAAAATCAAATCCCATTGTTCTTGCTATACCAATTGCAATGTCCGAATAACCAGAGAAATCACAGTAAATTTGGAATGCAAAAAACACAGTTCCTATTATAATAGTAAAACCTGAATACTCTGTAGGGTTATTATATATTTCATTGACAATAATAGAGAGTCTATCAGCAACAACCACTTTTTTAAATAAGCCCCATAATGCCAAGGTTAACCCACTAGCCGCTTTGTCAAACGAAAAGTCATGTTTTTGATGAAACTGCGGGAGTAAGTTTGATGCCCTTTCAATAGGCCCAGCAACAAGTTGTGGGAAAAAGGATACAAATAAAGCGAAAATTCCTATGTTTTTTTCAGGAGTTTTAATCTTGCCATTGTAGATGTCTAAACTATAACTTAATGTTTGAAATGTATAAAATGATATTCCAACGGGTAAAATTACTTCTAGATATGGTAATTGATAATTTGAATTTGATAGTTGGATTATTTCATTAGTGTTATCTAAGAAAAAATTAAAGTATTTAAAAATGAATAGAACAGATAAGTTGCTTGCAAGACTTAAGTATAGGAATCTTTTTTTTGTTCTTTGTATTGATGAAGAATGAATTTTTAAACCTATGAAGTAATCTATTAAAGTAGATCCTATTATTATTCCTAAATATTTTATTTCCCACACACCATAAAAAAAATAGCTCGCTAATAATAACAATACCCATCTTCTTTTATGTGGAATAATGAAATATGTTGGGATTACAATGAGAATAAATAATAGAAATTCTATAGAATTAAATAACATATGATTAAATTATTTAATTCTTCATTTTATTTAACACTAGAATATTTTCCATTTTAATTTTGTTTTAGATGTTTAAAATATCTTTTAAGAATTTCAGGATTCAGTTCATTGTCTGTAGAAATCTCTAACAAACTAGCACGATTAATATTATCGTTATAAACTGAATTTAGATGTTCTTTTAATTTCGTTTCTTCATTGCAAAAATAATAATCTATTCCGAAAGTTTTAGCAATATACTCAGCATTTAAATTGTGCTTCACTTCAAAGAAGGGTTCAAGCTCTTCTAATTTTGAAGGACCATCAATAATTCTGAAAATACTCCCCCCTTTATTATTGATTACAATTATTTTTAAATTTTGAGGAAATGGACTGATCCATAAAGCATTGGAATCATAAAAGAAGCTTAAGTCTCCAGATATAACAGTTGTTAATTCTCCTTTTGCTTGAGCGGCTCCAACCGCAGTACTAATTGTTCCATCAATTCCACTAGTTCCTCTATTGCTATAACAAGTTAATTCCTTTTGTGCAGGTTGATCAAACAAGTTACTGTACCTAACAGCTGTTGAATTTGCTAACTGTACCGATGAGTTATTAGGAATTGAATCAAGGATTAATTCAAAAGCTTTTAAATCGCAAAATTCAATTTCATTTAAAAAGTTATTGAATACACTCTGAAGCTTAATGTCTTTTTCTAGCCAGTTTGCTCTGTAAGTTGAATCTTTATGCTCAGTAATAAAGTGAGGTAGAATCTTTTCAGGAGAAAGAGGGATGATCTTAGTTAAACCTTGGAATGTATCAACATAATCGTTAGATGTGTTGATATGCCAATGTTCTTGTGGTTTGTTTTTTCTTAAAAAGGCTTTAACTTTTTTACTTACCACTGGACCTCCAAGTGTAATTAGTAATTCCGGAGTATACTCTGATGTACCTTCGTCCTCAATCGCAACAATAATTCTATCTATACTTCTATTAAAGTTCTCTCCAAATACATTTGAAGTTGTTTCTGTTAAAATAGCTACATTACTTTGCTCTCCTAAAAGATTTAATGCCTCATTTAATGCTTTATTCGGTTGTAACAATCCCGTTACTATTAATATTTTTGAATATTGATTCCAGGAATGTTGTAGTTTAGAAATTTCTGATTGAGGAAGTTCTAACAGAGTTTTTGTAGTTTCGAATACTTTAGGTAATGGCTCGTTTGCGTAGTCATGTACATCATACAACGGTTCTCTGAAGGGTATGTTTATATGAACAGGTCCTGCTTCAGGGTATAAGGTAGATTCGATTGCTTCACTTACTATTCTTTGCGTAAACCATCTATCATCTGAATGATCTGTATCAACTGGGATATCAAATGATTTCTTAATGTAGTTTTTAAAAATACCAGATTGTCTGATTGTTTGTCCATCCATTTGATCTACCCATTCAGGTGGTCGATCAGCTGTTAAAATTAACATAGGAACTTTTTGGTAAAACGCTTCAGCGATTGCTGATGCGAAATTTAAAGACGCTGTTCCAGATGTACAACATATAGCGACAGGTTCATTTAATTGTTGAGCCAGTCCCATTGCAAAAAATGCAGCGCAACGTTCATCTACAATACTATGACAGGTGAAGTCGGGATGACGGTTAAATGAAATTGTTAATGGAGCATTCCTTGAACCAGGCGCAATTACAACGTGTTTGATTCCTTTGATTGAACATATTTCAACCAAATCTCTTACAGCAACTTTATTTGATAGTAGCAAGTGATAAAATTTATACTGGTAAAATTGCGGAAAATTTTACAGAAAACGCAGTAAAGATTGTGCTTTCCTTTCACATTCTTTCCATTCGTCTTCAAAAACAGACTTTTCAGTGATTCCGCCACCTACAAATAGGGTCGTTTGGTTGGTTGTAATCTTCGCACATCTCAAGTTAACAAACAAAGTAGACTTGTCATCAAGGTTTAAAGGTCCACCAAATCCACAATAATATTCTCTATCGTGTGGCTCTGCAATTTTTATTGTTGAGTATGCTGCAGATTTTGGACTTCCTGATATCGCAGGAGTAGGGTGTAAGCTTTCTGCTATTTCAGCAACAGAATGATTTTCTGTTGAAAAGGATATTATGTTTCTTAGATGATAAACGGCACCAGCTTCAACAGTTTCTAATTCGCTGATTTCAGTTTTCAGGTCTAATTCTTTTAAACCATTAAGAATTGTTGAGGTAACAATTTTTTGCTCGGCGTATTCTTTTTCAGTCCAGCTTGTATCAAGATCTTTTTTAGTTCCAGCAAGAGACATTGTTGATGCAGCCTTTTCGTTTGCGGTAATTAATGTTTCAGGAGAAGCTCCAATCCATATGTCTCCACTTGGTGTATTAACTAAGTATATATGTGAAGATGGATAGTTAGAGATGAGTTGTTCAAAAACAGCAATGGCATTAGATGTTGTGTCGAAAACCATTTTTCTAGACAATACAGCTTTTGTTATTTTTTCACATTGAATCTCGTTTTTAACTATTCTAAAACCGAAATCGTATTCATCTTTATCTGTGCTAATTTCTTCAGAAGAATTCTGAGGAATAAAAAGATCATGAGAGAATTGAGTTTTAATCTCATCCCAAGCTCCTGAAATATTTGTTTGTGGAGTTATTAGAAAAGCATTTTTTCGAATAAAGTCTGTAAAGATAAATCCAGAATTATTTGTTAACTCATCAACAGGTGACGTATTACCTGAAACGAATGAACAGTTTTTTTCACCAGCTAATCTAAATACAACAGAACCTATATTTCCCTCTTCTTCCACTGTATAAAGTTACTACTCGAAACTTAAATTAACGAGCAATTATGATACTTTGATGATTAGAAATTGTAGATGTGACGATTGACAATATATAATTCCCTGCTGTAAGGTTGCTAATTGGAATAGCTTGAAAGAATTTGTTGTTGTTTTGAAGTTGTTTTTTAATGATAACCTTCCCCAGTAAATCATGAATTAAAATAGTTGGCTGGATATAGGTAGCGTGCTCAATTTTGATATTAAGTACTGATGATGTTGGGTTTGGCCAGACCTTGATTTCATCAAATGCTAATTCTTCAGTCGCATTTGTACATGGTTTATATGTTCCTTTTAACTCGGTAATTCCCAATCCTGAAGGATCTAACCAATCTAAGAGTCTTTGATTGGCATTGCTTCCGTTTAAATCCCAATGTGCGCTTACCTTACCATAAAAATCAGTTTTTGTTGGTGTTACACAGAAAGATGTTCCACCGGTTAACGTTCCGACGATTAAGCCATTTGAATTAAAAATAGGACTTCCGCTACTTCCGCCTTCTGTTATTCCGTGTCCATTTGTTGTACTTGCCCATGTTACACCCCAATATCCATCAGTCATTCCACCTGAAATAGACGTTGTTGAAAGAGTACTCGTGTAGGTTGATATTTTTTTAATGTCTGAAGAAGGGTGATGAATTGAAACACCGTTATCAAATCTTGCATTATCTTTTTTCCATCCATTGAAATATGGATTATAACTATCAGGAATATTATCTTTTAATCTCATTAGTATAAAATCTGAACCTGATGTGGCTGTTGCTGCCGCAAGAATATCGAAACCTGTCATTGTACTTGACGCATCTGCAGTGGTGCTTGAACATGAATTTGATTCAAAATTAAAATATACAATTGATGCATCATTATCAGCTTGGCTACTTCCATTTGTACAATGCTCTGCTGATAAAACATAAGGTGTGCAGTCTGTATCTGTATTATTAACCAAAGATCCAGAACACCAAAACGTTTGACCACCTACTTTAATCAATAACCTAACAACTCCTTTTTTCTCATCTTGCCAATCATCACCTTCGGAGCAATTAATATTTACTTCACAACTTGCAGACGCTTCTGTAGCTTCGGTATCTTTTAAGAAATATCCTATTTGATTTATGTTAATTTTAGCTGAAGTAATATTACTTGGTTCGTCGTATTGAATTATTAATTCATTACCTGAGATATATTCGTGAGCGAACTTGTTACTATTTGAATTATTTAATGATGAATAGGCACCTAGTAATTGTTTCTTATTTGGGGAATAAATAAAGAGTTTTCCACCCTCAGGAATTTTGAAATTATCGTAATATACATTCAGTGCTTTTGCGTTTTCTGATTTGATAGATAGCTTGTACACTTTGTCTCCATTATCTAAAACAGTTAGCTGAGCCTGTTTCATGAAATCAATTTTAGCATCTAGAATTATTGAAGCTATGTTCGGTTGAAGTAAAGCATCTTGAATATCATCTGTTGAAGGAGGTATTATTTCAAAAGTTGGAACACGATCACTAATTTTATTTTTATTAGAAATTGGAGATCCACTAATCTTAATCTGCGATTGAGCAGAGATGCTTACTAGCAATACAAGAAGAGTGAAGATGCGTTTCATAAATACAAGTTACACTTTTTAGACGAAGAAAAACTGGAATAGTTGGCTTGTAATTGTTTAAATTAGCATCATGGAAAAAAGAATCCTTTTAGTTGAAGATGAAGAACATCTAGTTGATGTGATGAAGCTTAATTTAGAGTTAGAAGGATATGTGGTTAAAGTTGCAGAGGATGGAGTAGAAGCTTTGGACTTGTGGCAATCACAAAGATTTGATCTGATTTTGTTGGATGTGATGCTGCCAAATGTAGATGGACTAACTGTTTGCGAAACAATTAGATTAAAGGATGAAGAAATTCCAATTTTAATTTTATCAGCAAAAGGTGGTAATGCTGATAAGATCTTAGGGTTAAAAGCGGGAGCAGATGATTATCTATTAAAACCTTTTAACCTTGAGGAGCTACTTTTGAGAATATCTATTTTAATTAAAAAAGGTGATAAGCTAAGAACGCATCGTAGTTCTTTGGATACTGAATTTACATTTGGAAGTAATAAAGTGAACTTCACTACTTTTGATTATGAGGGGATTGGAGGTCAGAACGGACAACTTTCTGCTAGAGAATTACACCTCATAAAATTATTGATTGAGAGAAAAAATGAAGTTGTTTCTAGAGATTTAATTTTGGAATTAATTTGGGGAGTGGATGTATATCCAAGTACTCGAACGATAGATAATTATCTTTTGAATTTCAGAAAGTATTTTGAAGAAGATCCGAAGAATCCAGTGTTTTTTCACTCAGTAAGAGGTATAGGTTATAAATTTGTTTTAAATAATTAATATGTTGTTAAGATCAATTAGCACAGATAGTATTTTTAGTGATCTAGATTCGGTTTCAGGATTAATCGGTAAATGGTTAAGTGAGATTGGGTTAACTGGTGGGCTATTGAATTTTAGTCAGATTGCACTAATTATTCTCTTTTTAATAGTGGTATGTTTCATAGCTGATTTTATAGCTAGAAAATTACTTTTATCAGTAGTTGAAAAACTGATAGAGCGCACTAAGAATACATGGGATGATGTGCTGGTTGAGCAAAAAGTATTTAAAAATGTTGTTCACATTGTACCAGCAGTAATAATAGGAGGATTGTCTCCAGTATTATTTAAAGGTCACGAATTCTTATTGGTAACTTTCGATAAAATTGGTAGTGTTTATTTAACGATAAGTATCATTTTAACC
>CAWVWF010000184.1:0-6481 GCA_963933885.1 uncultured Flavobacteriales bacterium
TGGCCAATTAGCGATGAATTTGGAAACGTTGTTGACGCAGCATTTACAGGTACAATTGAAATTGATTATATAAAAATTGCAGATGAACATTGTACCCAAGGTAGTGCTACTTCAGTTGAGCCAGCTTTAACAGCTCAACAAGTAACAATTTATCCAAACCCAGCAGGGGAAGTTACAAACCTTGTAATTGATGGAGTTTCAAATTATGAAGTTCAATTGATTAACACAAGTGGAGTAGTTGTGAAAACGTTTGAAGATAACCCTACGAACTTAAAACTTAACAATATTAGTTCTGGATTATACATCTTAGTTATCAAATCAGAAAACAATTCAATATTTAAGAAAGTAATAATTAAATAGACTTTAGGTTAGGTTTATTTAGATAAGGGAGACTCTTTCACGTAAGTGGAAGGGTCTATTTTTTTGTCTGCTCTCTAAAATCTTTAGGAGACATTTCCATTGCAGACTTGAATACTCTGTTAAAATGAGATACATTACTATAACCCGTTTTGTACGCAATTACAGATATAGTTTGATCTGTTTCTATTAATAATCTCTTAATTTCAGTAAGTCTAACAAGGTTAAGATATTTTTTAAATGAACTCCCTAATTCATTCTTAAAAATAGTTCCGATTTCTCTTGAAGAAATTCCAACAGCTTTTTCAATATCGTTCAAACTAAGATCTGGATTTGAATAATTTGAAGAAACATAATTTACTACGGTATCTGCTTTCGAAGTCTCTCCTCCAAACTTATCTTCTAAATCTACCTTTGCATATGGTATTATTATTTTTCTCTTTTTAGTTAATTTAAAAATAATAAGTGCACCACCAAAGAGTACTACTAAAATTCCGAAGATGGTATATTTCGTTGTGTTATTATTAAAAAGAGAAACCCCGTTAACTGTAATTTTATCTTCAACACCTCGTTCCAGCAGCTGACAAGATCCAACAACGATGTAATTTACTCTTGAAAAATCGATATTGGTTAAATCTTCTTTTTTTAAATTATGATTTCTTAGCCACCAGCTTGGGATTTGAAATTCATCTAAAGCGATTTCATATTGTTGTGCCTCATTATATTCTAATAAATAAGTTAGTGGTAAATTAGAAAGTAGTTTATCCTTGTCTGTAATTCCTTCATAATTTAAAGTAAATGTTATTGGGATTCTTTCTCCTCTAATTGATTGGATATCTACAGCAATTGAATTGAATTCAGTTAAATCAAAGAAAGGTTGAACACTATCTTTTCTATAAAAGAATAAACCAACAAATGGTTCTTGTATTGATTCACTTTTTGATAAAGAATAGGATAAAGTAATAGATTCTGAGTTTTTTGATGTCTGATGTTTAATAGAAGATTGCGAAAAATTTGAATCTAACTGTTCATGATAGGTATCAAAAAAAACATGCCCTTCTTTTTTAACCGTTGGAAATATTTGTAACGAATTTGTTTGGATACTTAGGAGTAAACCACTTGTTAATAAGACAATTATCAGTAAAAATATTCTTATTAATCTGTTTTCTATGGAGGAAGTTATTTTCATTATTAGAAAATTATAAATAAGCAATTCTAGTTTATAGACATTTTAAGTTTTAAAGTTGATATTTTATGTAATCGTCTAAAGATCAACTAAAATGAAATTTTTCAAAACTCTCCCGTCTTCTTAATCGTTAAGTTTATATCTATACTCTAAAAACAAATATATAGTTATGAAAAAGCCAACTCTATTAACTGCACTTTTATTTTCATTTACATTATCAAGTTTGAATATAGCCTCAGCTCAAAATTACATTGCAGCCGATGATTCAAAAATACAATACACAGGAAGAATAGATTTTGCCAATCCTCTTCAACCAAAATATTCCTTTCCAGGAATATCTATTAAAGCAAAATTTAACGGAACAGGTGTAAAAGCAATCGTACATGATTACGGTGTAGGAGCTGCAGGAACCACAAATTATTATAAAGTACTTATTGATGGAGCTATCGTTCAAGAACAACTTAAAGTAGATCCAGGAAATAAAACTTATTCTTTAGCAACTGGTTTATCAAGTGGAGATCACATTGTTGAAATAATAAAAATTACAGAAGGTGCTTCAGGAGCAAGTTCATTTGTTGGATTTGAAGTTGAAGGTGGTGCTCAAACATCTATTGATTTACCTGCGAGACTAAATAAGAAGATCGAATTTATTGGTGATTCTTGGACTTGTGGATACGGAAACTTATCACAATTTGCTTCAGGAAATGGTTCGATGGCAAATTCAGGATATGTTGCTGCAAATGAAGATAATTACTTTGCATGGGGACCAATATCGGCTAGGGCAGTAGGAGCAGAATATCAGGTAACAGCAATTTCTGGAAGAGGATTATTTAGAAACAATTGGCAATCTGATAACTCGGGAACTGCAACTGGGACATTACCGAAAGAATACGATAATATCTTTGAAGGTGATAATACAATATCATATGATCATTCATGGAATCCAGATGTAGTTGTAATTCATTTAGGAACTAACGACATGGCTGCAGAAGGAGAAGTTGGACAATCTGCTGAGTTAGACGATACAAAATTTCAAGATACATATAAAGATTTTATGGATAAGATTTTAGGATACCATCCATGTACAAAAATTATCATGTGTTACGGTAATTCAAAATCGGATGGTTATCCAACTTGGACTAAACAATTATCCAGATTAAGAACTATAGCAAACAATTTGGAAGCATTGTATCCTATAGGAAATGTAAAAGGACTTGAATTGCCTTATACTGCTGAGAGCTGGCCAGCTGCTTCTGATGACTGTGGTTATGGAGATGCATGGCATCCATCTTTATGTTCTCATGAAGAAATGAGTGCGGTGTTGGTAACAAAAATCAATAGTATTAATGCAAATTGGGGAAAACCAAGTGAATGTACTATTGGACTTTTAGATATTAAAAAAAATGAAACAATAAATATTTTCCCAAATCCGGCTAGTGAACAAATTAACATTAGTGGAAATGAGAATAAAGCATGGGTAATTTTAAATCAATTAGGTGTTCAAGTTTTACAAGGAACTGAAAACACAATTAATGTTTCAAATTTATCACCAGGTATATATTATTTAAAAAGTACAACATCTCTTCAAAATGTTTCGGGGAGATTTATTAAGAAGTAAAGTGCCTCAATTGTTTATTCTGGAATTGTTAGGGTTTTTCAGAATGGAATTGTAATCCCACACTCTTACAAAAGCGTCCAAGGTTTAGGCTAACCTTGGGCGCAATTTTTTTATTTCAAATGTTCTTACTATATCTGAAGTGATTACATTCTTCTAAATCAATAAACTTCTTTAAAATATTCGTTTTAGCTTATTCTTAACACCAGTTATTTTTTATGTATTTTGGAATAGGCCAAGGTAAGTCATCAATAAGAATTGCTTTTTTAGGATCTTCTGAATGGTATATTAATTTTTCAGTTTGCTCATCTTCCAATTTTTCTGGCTGATGTGTTTTAGTTGAAATTTTATATTCTTTACCATTATTCGCTACAAATTTAAAATGCATTCTATAAACTATCCTTTCATTGATTTGTACGGGTGTTGATTCCTTATTTATTAGAATAGCGTCTGTAATTAATCCGTTTTCGATAATAATTTTCTTTCGTTTTCCTTT
This sequence comes from uncultured Flavobacteriales bacterium, assembly GCA_963933885.1. GTDB lineage: Bacteria > Bacteroidota > Bacteroidia > Flavobacteriales_C > CAWVWF01. Next base: position 3,655 of record CAWVWF010000184.1, read on the forward strand.
AGTAACATTAATCATCATCCAAATTAAACCTCCGAGTAATGGTAAAGAAAATAGAATAGATGTCAATCCTCCTGGAGTGTTAGACATTCCTCTAATTCTATTAATATCGTGTCTTACGTTACTATATTCAATTTGAATTGTATCACCAACATCATAACTGTATCCTAAATCATATGATAGCCAACTTAGATCCCCAGAAGGAGAATAGAACGTATATTGATAACCATAAATGGAGGTCTTATTGATGGAAGTGTTCGTTTCAAAAATATCGGTAATAAGACCCTTCCCAATTGAGGTGTTCCTTTGTAAATGAACTATTTCTTGAAAATCTATATGTTCAACAATACTAATTGTAGTTAATACTCCCATCATCATAAGGAATATTGCAATTAATCCATAATATCCATTAATCAATAGAATTGTATTTTCAAAAAACGGAAGTTGTTTTGTCATGTTTTATTGTTGCTGTTTTCGATAGGTAAAATAGTTTGTATTATTACAACGGGAAGTTAACATGGAAGGTTGAATTGGCAAAGAATTTTCTAAATTACTGGTAGGAGATACTATTCTTTTCAATAGATATTTAAATCTAACGGGCATTCCTATATTTACATAGTTAATTCAATATTTATCCCTTATGGTAGTGAATATTTTATGGGATGATAAGTTGTTCCGATTGATAAATCGGATAGTTTATCTTTTAGATTACGCTTCGCTAAATCAAAAAGTACGGGCTAATCTTGGGCGCACTTTTTTTATACCAAGTAAGGACTTTTATCTCTTTTATTCATGTACAATAAACATAGGTTTAAGTACGAAGATTATAATCTGTACTGAGCTAATCGTTGAGGTTTAAAAGGCTTTAATTTAGTGACTGTCGTCAAATTTTAAGCTATTCAACATATGTAACATGAAAAAAGGACCAACAAATCTGTCAGCCCTTTTCAAAATTGTTTGATTAAACAGTTTCATACCATTTGGAAATCTCTGATCCAATTTCGTGTGGGTAATCCTCTTGAACATAATGTAACCCATCTCCTAAATGAATAGATTTTAAGTTTTTCATATTTTCTTTAATGATCTTCACATCCTTTTCTTTTATAGCAACTCCAGGAGAAACGTAAAAGAAGAGTTTCGGGATTTCGGAATTCATTAGCCATTTGTTCCATGAAGTAAGTGCTGCTGCAACATCAGCAGGTTCGCCTCCGTCAAAAGGGACTGCTAATGGCCATTTTAATAATGGTTTTCTACTCTTTATAGTTTGATATGGAGCAGCGTAATAGGCTTGTTCTTCTTTAGTGATTTTCCTTAAAATCATATCTTGAATCATCTTTGTGATGAAAACATTAGCCACTTGAACCATCAACCAACCTATTCCTGGAGTTCTCATTAATTTTAATGCAGTTCTTACCGAAGCTGGCATATCGTGCGTTGTAGGGAAGTCGTACATAGCCTCCATGAAAACAATGCTCTTGATATTATCTTGATTCAAATTAGCGTAATGGAATCCCATTCCTGATCCCCAATCGTGTAGTACTAAAGTGATGTTCTTTAACCCCATCTTTTTTATAAAAGCATCTAAGTATGCAAAGGTATCGTGAAAACCATATTCTATATCTGGCTTACCTGATTTACCCATTCCTATTAAATCTGGAGCGATACATCTTCCTTGTTTTGTAAGGTGAGGTAAAACGTTTCTCCATAAGTAACTAGACATTGGATTTCCGTGAAGAAACAAAATAGGGTCACCCGTTCCTTCTTCTATATAGTGTATTTTACTTCCTTTAACTTCCAAGTACTTTGATTCGAAAGGGAATTCAGCTGAGATTTCTTTTGACATGATGAGACTATTTTAAATTGTTTGGATGAGGTGTACCTGTTTCTAAATAATGTTTTAATTCTACTGCCATTTCGTTTGCCGATTTTGCTAAACCCATTTCAATTTTGGCTAACATTTCGGCTGGAACTACAGCTTTTGGTTCTAAGAAGAAAGCTAAGCTAACCTCTGTTTTATCATCGCTTAATTTCTTTAAACTCCAAGTTGCGTTAGACTTCTCTGCGATTTCTGGAGCGCCTTTACTAATGTGATATGTTAAAGAATGATTGGCTTCACTGAAAGCATCTAACTCTTGAATTGTTTCTCCTCTTTCTGTAGTTGTGATTCTATGTAAGTACGCTAAGCCATCTAATTTTGACTGTCCGCCTGCTTTTGAGTCTTTAAAATTGCTAGACCAAATATGTACGTCTGCAAATTGATTTCCCATTACATCCCATACTTCTGAAATGTTTTTATTGATAATATTTTTTCCTACTACTTCCATAATTATATTAGTTTTCAATAGTTAGATGCACAACATTGAAATGTGTGACAAAACTTTTTAAAAAAGATAGATGGAATGGTAGTTTTACTTGAAAAATTTATTCAGGTTTTCGTCGTTAATTATCTCACGCACAACAGTATCTGCGTCGAAATCTTTTTTTGTAGGATGTGCCTGAAAAAAGTCAATATATTTTTTGTCAACGATATCTGATACCTCTTCTGCTACTTTGTGCGCATAATCGGAAACGGTACCACTGTATTTATTGTCGAACAACTTATCGTCGGTACACATCTTACCAGCAGCCTCCATCGCTTTTGCTTTTTTGGAGCATCTACACGGATTGTTTGTGTTTACTAAACCACATTGTTGGTTCATAAAGGCATGAAATTCCTTGCGAGTACGAGATAGCTTTTTTCGGTAATTATCTTTAGAAATATTAAAAATTTCAGCACCCATACTGTGATCGATATTAAATACATCACCTAGGGTATATATTAACCTTTGTT
>CAWVWF010000185.1:0-6395 GCA_963933885.1 uncultured Flavobacteriales bacterium
TAATGGAAAAATTATTATTTAACTAAGGAGTTGCATTTATGAGTTGAATTCAGCTGTAGTAATGTATGGAATGGGAAGTTTATTATTCTTATTTGTTCAACGATAAAAAATACTATTGAATAGAATCGTTAGCAATAGGCATAAAGATATCCTCTAAATTGTAAGAAGCATAAGACTCTAATGCTCCGAATTCATTTTCAAAAACAAAGAAAGCATCTAATTTTTCATCAGCCGAAACAATCATAATAATCTCAGCAAAGTCCATCACCATAAACGCAGTAGCGTAAGCATCAGCAACCGCAGCTTCATCAGCAACAACAGTAACACTAATAATTTTATTTTTACCTGGATGACCAGTTCTAGGATCTATACAATGACCGATCATTCCATCTTTATCTTCAATGTAATTTCTGTAATTTCCTGAAACGGCAATAGATCTAAACACATCCATATCTATATCTGCTAAACCTGGTGTATCTTGAGGCTTATTTACATCAGGACTTTCTACTCTTACTCTCCAAGGCTTTCCGTCTAACCTTACACCTTGGGCTGTTATCTCACCACCGATTTCAACTAGGTAATCCCCAATGTTTAATTTGAAATTTAAAAAGTCTCCAACAACATCAGCCGAGTAACCTTGAGCCATCGCATTAAAACCAATTTGAATTAATGAATCTTCTTTACAAATATAATTATCAGTGTATTCACCAGTGGTCATTTCCTTCATCGTATTATACTTAATATCTCCATCAAGTAATAAATATTCAAAACCTACAAAATCCAATAAATCATATGAAAGAGAATCTTTATATCTAGCAACTAATGAATCTCTTATTAACGAATCTTCTGGTGCTCTATAAAGTGTATCGAAGCTCATTGGTGAATCCCCAAATCCCCATAAATTAACAAGTGGTTTTACCGTAGGGTCGTAAGCGCCATCAGTAATTGAATTAATTTCATTACTTAATAAAAACATGTAAAGTAAATGCTCATCAATCAGCATACATGTATCTGATCGATTGAATTTAGAAACTAATGAATTAGGATTGTAATTACTTAATGAATTATCGATAACATCTAAAATTGAATCAACTTGTTGTTTTATTTGCTCTCCTCTATTAAAAGAATCAATATAGTTGATTAAATAGGTTGTTCCTTGCGCTTCACCTCTAATTGTATATCTCGAATATGTAGATACTTCTTTCTCATCAGAACACGACGATACACATAAAAGTGTAACAACAAACAATGACAAAATATTTAGTTTCATACAAAAACGAAAAGGCATACCTCTAAAATAATAATAACTTTACTTTTAACTATTAGTTTTTAGATAGAAAATCAAGTTAGATTGAAATAAACTATATTTTTGTCGTAAAGTTTCGATATGACCCGAATAAAAATCACTTTTCCTGAAAAAACAATTTATCAATACAAATCAACGATTGGAGTTGGTATGATAAACTATGGAGGACATCTTGGAAATGATGCGGTTTTAACGATTTTCCACGATGCAAGAATTGCATTCTTTCATAAACATGGTTTAACTGAAATCGACCTTGCTGATGGTTTAGGAGTCATTCAAAGTGATGCTGCGGTTCAATATCTTTCTGAAGGAAGTTTACACGATGAAATTACAACCTCAGTTGCTTTTGAAATCACTTCAAGTATAGGATTTGACATCTACTATAAGATCGAATCTAAAAACGGAAGTAAGCCAATTGCAATTGGAAAAACAGGAATGGTTACGTTTAATTATGGTACAAAAAAAATGAGCCAGATACCTGACTCATTTCATGATCTAATAAAATAGATTATATCTTAAAATATTTTCTTCGCTTCGTGTCTTACAACATCAATTGCTGCTGAGGTTGGACTAGCATTTACTTCTGCCAATACCTGAATCAATACTTTTGTATATTCAATTGCATCTCCTTGATCTGGCGTTCTTGTAATTGTAATAGCCAATAACTTCATTGCTTCGTCTTTCGCTTTCTTAACTTCTTCCCAAGTTGTTTTAGAAACATATAGCTGTTGAGTGATGTTATGCTCAAACTCATTTCTGATGTCAGACAATACTTTTCTCTGTAATTCTCTAGAAGTCATTCCAGGTTTAATAACTCTATTTACAGACTTCACAGGATCTAAACGCTCTAATAAAAGAATCATTCTTTCATAAGCTTGCATTTTCACAGGAATACTAAACTTAACAGCTTCCCTTTTAATCTCCATAATATGTCTTCCTTTTTCAGCTTCTAAAAACCTATTAATCAACATATACGACACTACTCCAACAACCACTGCAGGAACTACCCCCATTACAATATTTAAAAACTCTTCCATATAAATTGTTTACAATTACTAAATTAATAAAAACTAATTCGAAAATCTACTTTGACTCGCTTCAATTAAGTAATTTAGCTTTTCAGAAACGTTACACTATGAGCGAGCAATTTTTATCATCCCGAGTAAAAAACATGTCTATTTCAGCTACAATTGCAATGAGTGCAAAAAGTAGAAAGCTAAAAGAAGCAGGCCTTGATATCATTAACCTTAGTTTAGGTGAACCTGATTTCAATACACCGGATGTTGTAAAGCAAGCTGCCATAGAAGCGATTCATGATAATTACAGTAAATACACACCTATAGCTGGTTTTGATGATTTAAAACAAGCAATAAGTAACAAGTTTAAAAGAGAAAACAATTTAGAATATAAGAAAAGTGAAATCGTAGTTTCTACTGGAGCAAAGCAATCTTTAGCTAATGTCATCTTAGCATTAATAGATGAAGGAGATGAAGTTTTACTTCCTGCTCCATATTGGGTTTCTTATGCTGAACAAATAAAGTTAGCTGGTGGAATTCCAAGAGCGATGCCTACCTCTATTGATACAGATTTCAAAGTAACGCCTCAACAATTGCAAGAAGCGATTACTAGTAAAACGAAAATGATCATCTATTCCTCACCATGTAATCCTTCAGGCTCTCTATATACTAGAGAAGAATTAGATGAATTGGCTGAAATTATTTTAAGAAAGGAAGATCTATTTGTTCTTGCTGATGAAATTTACGAATACATCAACTTTACTGGAACACCTCATGCTAGTATGGCAAGTAATCCAGAAATTTGGGAACGTGTAATAACAGTAAATGGTGTTGCCAAAGGTTTTGCAATGACAGGTTGGAGAATTGGATACATCGGAGCTCCAGAATGGATATGTAATGCTTGTGCAAAAATCCAAGGTCAGTTTACATCTGGAGCAAACGCAATAGCTCAACGAGCAACAATCACAGCTTTAGATTACGGTATTGAATTGACTAAAGAAATGAGAACTGCTTTTGAAAACAGAAGAGATTTAGTTTTTGATTTATTACAAGACATACCTGACATCATTGTTAATCAACCTCAAGGTGCTTTCTACTTCTTCCCAGATGTAAGTGCATATTTTGGAAAAACTTTTAAAGATGAAGTTATCACAAACGCTAATGACTTATGTCTATTCATTTTAAACAAGGGACTAGTTGCTACAGTACCTGGAGAAGCTTTCGGAGACTCTAACTGTATAAGAATTTCTTACGCTACATCAGAAGATATTTTAAAAGATGCAATGGCTAGAATCACTAAAACTTTAAAGCTATTGAAATAAAAAGCCTAATTGATCAATCAAAAAACATAGTACCCGCCTTTAATTGTAAAACTCCGTTTTAATTCGGATTTTACAATTATTAAAACCCTTAATTATGAAATTAAAAATACTTTTACACGCCTTATTAATTACGTTATTATTCCCTTCTGTCTCTTCAGCGCAGAAGAAGGTAATGGGATATTTCCCTTATTACAGAACCGCAGCAGATATTCCTCAAATTGATTTTAACAATCTTACTGATGTTGTATTTGCATTCATGCTAGGTAACACAACTACTGGTGGAATCAAATACCCTAATAACAGTTCCGTACTATTTAAAGCGTTAGCTGATGCAGCTGACCTTAAAGGTGTTGGTGTTTGGATCTCTGTTGGAGGTGGTGGATGGATCACTGGTGATATGGTTACTGCTATAAAATTAGACAGACCTAAATTCATAAGTGAAATCGTAGATTTTTGTTCTGGAAACAATGCTTCTAATCTAGTTTTAAAAGGTGTTGATATTGACTGGGAATTCCCAAAAACTACTATAGACAAAGATCTTCACGAAACTTTAATTTGTGAATTAAGAACAGCTTTCGACAATCAACAAATATTAGATGGTCATAGATATGAAGTTTCCATAGCAGTTGGTGGAGATGTTAAATCACCAACAAATCATTTATCTTATATCAATAGCGCAACTTTCGCCTGTGCGGATGAAGTTGTTATCATGTCTTATGATGGACCTGGAAGTTTCTACAACAATCACCATTCTAGTTTACAGATGGCTCAAGACAATATTACTGCATGGGCCAATCAAGGATGTCCTAAAAGTAAAATGGTTTTAGCACTTCCATTCTATGGTTCAAATGCATCACAAACAAATTCTGACACTTATGAAAACCTTGATGGGTATTTCCCTGGAATTGATTTGTTAGCTAAAGATGATCACCTTGGATGGTATTACAACGGTAGACAAACACTTCAGGACAAAGTTGAGCTTATATGTTCTGAAACAGGTAAAGGTGTTACAATTTGGGAATTAACGCAAGATGTAGACCTTGGCGGTACCGAAACTCTACTTGAAATAGTTTACAATAAGATGATGAATACAACTTGTAATGAACCGAATAGCGTAAATGGAATGTTTGTACTTGAAAACATATCTGCCTTCCCTAACCCTACTAAAAACACAGTTGAATTATCAGGATTATCAAACAGGAATACTCAAATATCTATCTATGATGTTTCAGGTAAAAAACTGAATGAATATTCTTTGAACAGTACAAACAATAAGATTGACTTAACTAACTACTCAAATGGTCTTTATATCCTAAAGTTGAACAATAATCATAACGTTGTTAACCTTAAGATCAATAAGAAATAATTGATTTATATTTTAATAACATTAACAAAAAGAGCCTTGAAAAAGGCTCTTTTTTTGTGCTTTAAAATCTGACATACAGTTTCATAATCACATTAAAATCACAATTCCTTTTGATAGCACTTATCGCTTAGCCCTTCGACTCCGCTCAGGGTGACAAACACTATTATTACTATTACTATTACTGTTACACATGGCGCGAAGGCCTGTCATCCTGAGCGGAGTCGAAGGGGTGCGAAGGACTAAGCATCCAGAACCATCACAGATAACACAAAAGTATAGCGAAAAAAAAAAGCGAGCCTTGAAACAAGGCTCGCTTTAATATAATAATGTGATTTTATTTTTATGATTTTGCGTCTTCCTCTTTTACAAGATCAACATAGATTGGTGTTGCAATACATATTGAAGAATATGTTCCTACAACAACCCCTACTAATAATGCGAAAGCAAAACCTTGTAGAGAACCTGTTCCAAAAATCATAATTGCAAGCAATACAACAACAAGTGTCATAGACGTGTTAAACGTACGAGATAACGTACTGTTTAATGCTTTGTTTACAACAACCTTTAAACCTTCTTTAGAATCACCTAACAAACGCTCTCTAATTCTATCAAATACAACAACCGTATCATTTATCGAGTAACCAACAACTGTTAAGATGGCGGCAACGAATGAGGAATTAATCTCTAAAGAGAATGGTAATAAACCATGAGCGATAGAGAAAATAGCCAATACGATTAAAACATCATGGAAGATTGCTATTAATGCTCCAACTCCAAATTCCCACTTACGGAATCTAACTGCAACATATAAGAATATTGCGATTAAAGCGATTAATACAGATTTGTAAGATGCATCGATAATATCATCAGCAATTGTACTTTGTACTGTATCTATTTGAAGAACTCCATAAGTTTTCGTTTCATCTAAATCAGTAAAGTTATCTACTGTTACATCACTTGGTAAATAAGAACTAAGTCCAGTAAATAAGAATGCTTCAACTTTAGCATCAGCATCTTTACCTTCATCATCAGCTAAAAACTTCGTAGAAATCATTAACATTTTATTTCCTTCTCCAGCAGTTTTAACTTCTGGAGGGAATTCTTTTCCATCTAAAACGAATACACCATTTAAAGTTTCCTTTACTTTGGCAACATCTACATCGTCTTTAAATCCTACAGTATAAGTTCTACCTCCTGAGAAATCAATTCCCTCATCAAAACCTCTTGAGAAAAATGATCCAATACCAGCAAGAATAACTAAACCTGAAATCACATAGAATTTCTTTCTTGAAGAAATAACATTGTAAGTAGTATTAGCAAACCAGTTCTCAGTTACTTTAGAAGAAAACTTAATTTCTTTTCCTTTATTTAACATCGTATCAAAT
>CAWVWF010000186.1:0-6335 GCA_963933885.1 uncultured Flavobacteriales bacterium
CTAAGGAGTTGCATTTATGAGTTGAATTCAGCATTTGTTAGTTTTACATTGTGAAAGAAAAGGCGCTAAAAATATTGAAATCTGTTTTTGGGTACGATGAGTTTCGTCCTCAACAATGGGAAATAATCAACTCAGTTTTAAACAATAAAGACGCTTTGGTTTTAATGCCAACGGGGGGAGGGAAGTCATTGTGTTTCCAAATTCCAGCATTAATGAACGAAGGAGTTACTTTGGTTGTTTCTCCTTTGATTGCTTTAATGAAAGATCAAGTTGAAGGTTTGAAAGGTAATGGGGTTAAGGCCGATTATTTTAATTCTTCACAAACTGATGAAGAGCAACAAAGAGTAATTACGGATTTAGAATCTGGTGATACAAAATTATTATATGTTTCACCAGAAAAATTAATCAGTGATTCTTTTTATCCTTTTCTTCAAACTTTAAAAATTTCTTTGGTTGCTGTTGATGAAGCGCATTGTATTTCTTCATGGGGTCATGATTTTAGACCAGAATATGCACAGTTGGGAAGATTAAGAGATCGTTTTCAAGGTGTTCCGTTTATAGCTTTAACTGCAACAGCTGATAAGTTAACTAAGAAGGATATTGTAAATCAACTTCAATTAAAAGATCCAGGTGTTTATATTTCTTCCTTTGATCGTCCAAATTTGAGTTTAACAGTTTTACCAGGAAAGAAAAAGTTTGATGTAATTCTTAAGTTTGTAAACAAGCGTAAAGGTGAGTCAGGGATAATATATTGTTTAAGTAGGAAAGCGACTGAAGGGTTGGCCGCGAAATTAAAAGCACAAGGTTTTTCCGCTGCCGCGTACCATGCAGGTTTACAGAATGAAGAGCGACAGAAAACTCAGGAAGATTTTATTAATGATGAAATTAAGATAGTTTGTGCAACTGTAGCCTTCGGGATGGGGATAGATAAGTCTAATGTAAGATTTGTAATTCATCATAATTTACCCAAGAACATAGAGAGTTATTACCAAGAAATAGGTAGGGCAGGTAGAGATGGTTTACCATCAGATACTGTTTTGTTTTATAGTTATGCTGATGTAATTCAGTTGAAACAGTTTGTAGAGCAAAGTGGTCAAAAAGAGTTTCAAGAAGCGAAACTGAAAAGAATGCAAGATTTTACTGAAGCAAGAATTTGTAGACGTAAAGTGCTCTTAGCTTATTTCGGAGAAGTTTTGGAAAAGAGCTGTGGGAATTGTGATGTGTGTAGAAATCCACCAAAAGTTTTTGACGGAACATTACCTGCTCAGATTGCATTGAGTGCTATTTCGAGAGTGAATCAACAAGAACCTCAGGGGATGATTATCGAAATTGTAAAAGGAAGCAGTAGAGCTGAGGTTTATGAGAAAGGGTATCAAAATTTAAAAACCTTTGGAGTTGGAAATAAATACTCTTTTAAGGATTGGCAAAACTTTATGCTTCAGCTGCTAAGTTTAGGGTTTTATGAAGTTGCCTACGATGATCATTACAAATTGAAATTAACCGAATTAAGTAAATCTGTTTTATTTGAAGGAAAGAAAGTTGAGTTGGTTGATTTATCTGAAGCTACTCAAAAGTTTAGTAAAGAAGCTGTAGTTAAAGAAAGCAAAGTTGGTAAACCAAGTGAAGAGCTGTTTGAGATTTTAAGACAAGTAAGAAGCAGAATTGCAAGAGAGCAAGGAAAGCCACCATATTTAATTTTTAGTGATGCAGCTTTAAAAGACATGTCTGCTAAGAAACCAGTTTCTCAACCAGAAATGTTAAATGTTAGTGGGGTTGGTGAGCATAAGTTTGATGCTTATGGAAATGCATTTATGACACCCATTATTGAATTTGTAAATAAGAATAAGAAAAAAAAAGGTGATACTTATAAAGAAACCCTGACTTATGTAAAAGAGGGAAGGAGTATTAAAGAGATTGCAGATTTAAGATCGATTTCTGAAACTACTGTACAATCTCATATTGCTCATTTGTTCAGTATTAATAAATTAACTGATGTTGAGCAGTTCGTTTCAAAGGAAAACTTAAAAAGAATAAAAGGCTATTTATCTAATAACCCAAAACCTGAAGGTTTAAAACCGGTTTTTGAAGCCTTAAATGGTGAAGTTTCTTATGGAGAAATTAGAATCGTACTTTCTTTAGATGAGGGTTAAGGTCTAGAATTCAAATAGAATTTTATGTATATTCATTACTTTGTTAGTTCCAATTGTATCTCCATTTAATTGAAGCCAAGTCCTTTTTTCAGGAAACTGTAAGTTGTTGTATTCTTGTAACCCCTCAAGGTGAATGATCTCACCTTTTCCAGATTCATCGTTTTTAAGAAATTTGAATGCTCTCAATTGAAAATCTTCTTGATCGATGTAGTATGTGAAGTTTTCCGCTTCGTAATTTACATACACAGCGTAGCATGGGTAGTTGTTAATCGTGTCCAAATTCCATTTTGATAGAGGTTTAATATTTGGGTCTTTTAATTTCATAGGAAGTCCCCAGGTGTAAGTGTAGAAGTTCTTAGTCCATGAATAGCCTTGACAATTTCCTTTTTCTGAAATTAGATTACAGCTGTCTGATAAATATTGAATCTCTACTTCCCTATCTATGTTTTTATATGTAAAGTTATTGTTTGGAACATCGATAGTGATTTTCATTTCCTCAGGGATGCTATCATTAAATGAGAAACTACTTTCAAAATAAAAAGTAGCGTCGAAATTATTCCATTCATTTTGTGGATCGTGAAATTCAATAGACTTATTAATGATTTGAACTGCTGTCTCTGGTTTGTTATTACAGCTTGAGAGTACTGCTACAAGAAAGATAAATAAGCCTAAATGTTTCATGATTGAAAAAAAGTGATGAAATTTTTATGGAAAAGTAACGTTAAATTCCCTATAAAGTAGTCGTGTAAATTACACCTAGTTTTAATCCCCCTAAAACATCTAATTATGAAAAAGGTATTTATTTTTTCCGCAATGATTTGTATCGGTTTATCTTTTGTAAGTTGTTCAAGTACATCTCCAAAGGCATCTAAAGGTAAAACAAGTTGTGGAGCTTATGGGAATCCTTAATTGGTTCTTCCCGGGTAAACTTTTAAAGCTTCAGCTAAACAAGTTATTGCTTTCTTTAATTTATGTTCTCCGATTACGTATGCGATTCTAACCTCTTGCTTTCCCATTTTAGGAGAGAAGTAGAATCCACTACCAGGTGAAAGCATGATCGTTTCACCTTTGTGTTCGAAATCAGTAAGTAACCATTTGCAAAACTTCTCATCGTTATCAATAGGAAGTTTTACCATTGTGTAAAACGCACCAGATGGATGAGAATATTCAATATCTTCTATTTTTGAAAGTTCTTGAATAAGAATGTTTTTCCTTTTTTCGTATTCTGACTTTACTTCTTCGTAATATGATTCGGGAGCTTTCAAAGCAGCTTCAACAACAATTTGACCTAGTGCTGGAGGACTTAATCTAGCTTGAGCGAACTTTAATGCTGTTTGCATTACCTTTTTGTTTCTTGAGATGATAGCGCCAATTCTAACACCACACATGCTGTATCGTTTTGAAGAAGAGTCTAGTAGGATAGATTTGTCGTCCATTCCTTTTAATCCCATAACTGAAGTAGCATAATCTCCACCGTAATAAAATTCTCTATAAACTTCATCAGAAATTAAAAACAGATCATATTTTCTACAAATCTCTTTTAATAATCTTAATTCTTGTAATGAGTAAGTATATCCAGTTGGATTATTAGGACTACAAATTAATATAGCTTTAGTTCTAGGCCCTATTAGTTTTTCAAATTCACTAATTGGAGGTAACGCGAAGTTGTTCTTCATTGAAGAAGTAACTGGCTTTATAACGATATCAGCTGCACCTGCAAAACTAGAGTAGTTGGCATAAAATGGTTCAGGAACAATTACTTCGTCCCAAGGATTTAAACAACTTAATAAAGCAATCATTAATGCCTCACTTGCACCAGCAGTAATAATTATATCTTCTGGCTTTAAGTTTATTTTGTACTTTTTGTAGTAGTCAACAAAACCTTGTCTTAAAGATAATTCACCTTCACTGTCACTATATTCAACAACATCAAAATTTGTGTTCTTTAAAGTGTCAATAGCCCATTCTGGAGTCTTAATGTCAGGTTGCCCAATATTTAAGTGATAAACGTGGGTTCCTTGACTTTTAGCTTTAATAGCAAATGGTGTCAACTTTCTTATTGGAGAAAGTGGCATTTTATGTCCTCTATCAGAAATCTTAGCCATAACGTTAAAGTTTTAGTTACCCCACTTGGGAATACAAAAGTAATAAAAGTATTGCGCTAAGAGAGTAGAACAATTAAAAGATATGAAGACTTAATGTGTGGACATAAAAAAAGCCAACCATTTTTAATGGTTGGCTTTTAATAAACAAGTGTTGTGAATTACTTTGAAGTAGGTCCTCCTGTGTTAGCTGGCATTGCTGGTTCAGACTTAACATCTAATATTTTACCTTTTACTTTTAAGTAAATTGTACCATTAACAGCGTTAGACTTTACAGTAACAGTTTTGTTAATGTTTCCAACTCTTTTAGTATCGTATCTTACTTTTAAATCTCCTTTTTCTCCTGGCATGATTGGAGTAGTAGGACATTGTGGAACTGTGCATCCACAAGAACCTTTACAGTTTGTGATATGTAATGGCTTTTTTCCTGTATTTGTAAACTGAACAGTTCTAAAAGGATCATCACCTTTATTGATTGTTCCAAAATCAACTACTAGAGTATCAAAAGAAATAGTTGGTCCATTAGGGTCAACTTCTTCTACTGCTGGTGTAGCTGTAGCTGCTGGAGTTACTTTTTGAGCTTGTGCGTTAATCGTAGTTCCTAAAAATGCGATAGAAAGTGCAAATAATAATTTTTTCATAGTGATTATGTTTTTTTGAGTTTATACAATCTTTACACAAATCTATAAAAAACCATTCCAATTTCTTGTTAATGACTTGTTAAAATTGATTTTGGTACTGTAAGAATGTTTTTTCTTTGTAAATATTATCTCCAAAAAACTTTGTGTTAATTAAGAATTCTTCTGATTGGTAGTATCCAGGAATAGCAGAGATTCTTTTGAAATTTTCATCAAAGTACGCTATTGTAGGATAAGATAAACGACCATTGTTTGAACCTATCTCCATCGCTAGTTGATGTGTTCTACTAGGGTTGTTGTATGTTTTACTTAAAAACTCTATCGGTTCTTTAGTTTCGGCATTAAATTTAACAGCGTAAAAATGCTTGTTGATATATGCTACAACTGCAGGGTCTTTAAAAGTGTACTTAGCCATTTTTTTACATGGTCCGCACCAAGTAGCGTAAACATCTATCATTACTTTTTTAGGAGAAGTTCTCATTAAGTCTTGAGCTTCTTTAATTGTTACCCAATTAATAGAAGCTTCTGGCTCATTAGGTTTAGTAGCTTGGTCTTTTGACTTACACCCTAGAAGTAATGTTATGGAAAGTAGTACAGTTAAAATTCTCATCATAAAACAAAAGTATGGAATTGAAATGAAAAAGTTTGTCTGATGGAAAACAAAAAAGCCCAGTAAAAACTGGGCTTTAAAATCGCTTGTGATCTGTCAGGGGCTCGAACCCTGGACCCTCTCCTTAAAAGGGAGATGCTCTACCAACTGAGCTAACAGATCTTCTTTTCAAAAGCGAGTGCAAATATACATTGCTTATTTTGTTTGACAAAATGAAATTTGATTTTTTTTCATATTTTTTTTTCAAATATTAATTTTACTGTTATAATTGCATGAGATACAAAAAGATAGCGTGATGAAGTTTGATAAAGTTTTTTTAATTGGTTTTATGGGATGTGGGAAATCTACGTTCGGGAAGAAGTTAGCAAAGCAATTAAATTGGGATTTTGTAGATCTTGATGATTATATAGAAGAACAAGAAGGAACTTCGATTCCAGAGATCTTTGCTAGTAAAGGTGAAGCTCATTTTAGATCTCTAGAAAGTAAAGCTGTTGACTCTGCTTCTAAGTGGAAGAAAACAATAATTAGTACTGGAGGAGGGACACCATGTTTTAATAATAATATCACTGCAATTAATAATATTGGATTGTCTGTTTATATAGAACTATCCCCTGAGGTCTTAAAATCTAGATTAGAAGGAGAAAAGTCCAAGCGACCACTTATTGCGGATTTATCAGATGGTGAATTACTAGGCTTCATTGAAAATAAATTGAACGAACGTTCTGGATATTACACCAAAAGTAAAATCGTTTTTGAATACACAGATGAGGCAGAAGCTGGTTTTGTAGAAACTCTAAAAGCTGAATTGATATAATTTTTTTATTAAACTAAATAT
>CAWVWF010000187.1:0-6267 GCA_963933885.1 uncultured Flavobacteriales bacterium
CCACTGGTCTTGTTCCCATAAAACGTGAAAAATACTTTCTTTAGAAGTATATCCCATTTCTTTTCCTTTGTATTCAAAGTTACTTCCACCATCAGTAATAACCTTATCATCTGGTCCAACAACTCTTAAATAAACATTTTTAGTTCCACCAGTAATGATTTCGTTTTTCGCGATTGTAAATACAACACGAATCTTATCAGCTCTTCTAGCTCTAGTTGTTGGCTTTTCTTTACCGTTTCTTCTGATTTTAATTCCTTCAGCAACTACATCATAAGTGATTAAACGCTTCCCAAGATTAACTTTACCTTGTAAACCATCTCTTTCTTGCGCTAAAGCAGCACTTGTTAAACGCTCTCCGTTTAAGTCTGTTCCTAATTGCTCATTCTCATCTTTCAATCTTCTGTTCTCAGCAATTAACGCTTGGTTCTTTGCTTTTAACTTCTTAACCTCAGATCTTAATAAATATACTTCAGTTTTCAACTTAGTGTAAAGCGCTTTTAACTGACTAAAGTTTTTTGCTTGTCCACCTGATGCAGAAATTAATTCCTCAATTTGACTCTTAAGGTTGTTAATTTTATCTTGCTTTTCTTGTCTTAATGCTTTGATTGCTTCAACCTCTTCAGTTAAAACACTATTAGAATCTAAATCTGTAATTCCGATAGAAGATAATAAAGCTTCCGCTTTTTCGATATCTCCATTTAATTTAGCAAAACGATCTTCTGCACTTCTTTTACCTCTAGTGATTGTTTCGATCTCATCAACATTATCAAGAAATGCTTTCTTAGCTAAAAAAGCAGACGCTCCTGTTAACAATCCTACAAATACTAGTAATATAATTATTACTTTCTTATTATCCTTTTTCTCTTCTTGTACTTCGCTCATGAAAATTTTCTTAAATATCTGAATCGACCGCAAATATAAGGATTATTTTTAGAGTATTTAATATATGTTGAGAGTCTTCCTTGGTGCCCTTTATCCTTTAAATTGTTTAAGCTGTAAATCAGCTCTTGTTAGAGGTGAAAAAGAGTTTTGCTTATCATGCTATTATAGTTTCAAACCATTAGAATTCTTAACAGAAAAAAAGAATCCTATTTCACAACTATTCTGGGGAAAGGCTGATATTTACTACGCTACAGCTGTATATGATTATATAAAATCAGAAAAACTTTCTCGACTCATTCAAGATTTTAAGTACAATAACAATAAAGAAATCGGAAAGAAATTTGGCGAAATCATGGCCAACTTTTTTTTTGAAATCAAATATTTTAATACTGTTGATATCGTCACTTTTGTACCAATGCACAAGAAGAAAAAAAGAAAAAGAGGGTATAATCAAGCGGAAGAATTAGCCATCAGTTTTTCAGAAAACGCCCAAATTCCTATCGAAAAACTCATTTTTAGAACAGAAAATACTTTAACCCAAACAGAAAAAGATGTGTTCAGTAGATTTGAAAATATGGTTAAAAAGTTTGAAGTGATCGAGTTAAATAAAGAATTCAAACATATTTTAATAATTGATGATGTAATTACAACTGGAGCAACCTTAATAGCATGTATCAATCTACTTCAAGCTCAATATAATTGCAAAGTAAGCGTATTCACATTGGCCTATCGAGATATCTAATTCGTAATTATTAAGTTTCATTAAGATTGGAACTGTGGTTAATACAATTTTAAGCCGTAATTTTGTTACATGTTAAAGAATGTAATTCCTTTATTACTCTTAGTTGTTGCAAGTTTTGTTTTTGTTAAATGCGGACAAAGGGGTTCTCCTACTGGTGGGCCAAAGGATGTTACTTCTCCAGTTATAGAAGTAAGTCTTCCGGCAAACAATTCAACAAACTTCACTGGTCAAGAAATTATTTTCGAATTTGATGAGTATGTAACAGTAGCAGCTTTTTACAATGAGTTTGTTATTTCACCTCCAATTAAAACAAAGCCTGATTTTAAACTAAAAGGAAAAAAGTTAATTCTAAAATTCGATTCTGCATTTTCTGAGAATACAACATACAGTCTTTTCTTAGGGAAAGCGGTTAAAGATTTAAACGGTGGAAATGTATTAGATCAAAATCACTTTGTATTTAGTACTGGAGATTTCGTTGATAGTTTAAGTTACTCTGGTGAAATTTTCGATGCTAAAACAATGAAGCCATTTGAGAATGGAATGATTCATCTTTATAAAACCAATACTGATTCTGTTCAAACGCTTGAGATTCCTTCTTACTTCGCTCAAGTGAAAAGTGGGAAATTTCAGTTTACAAATTTAGCGGCAGGAACATATAAAATATTTGGTCTTAACGATATTAACAGTAATTACCTTTATGATTTACCGAATGAAGAAATTGCTTTCACAGAAAAGCAAATCATTATAAGTGGTAATCAAGATTCTTCAACGCTGAAACTGATTTCTTTCAAACCAGAAAACAGCAAACAATTCATCGAGCATTCTTCTTGCAAGAGTAAAGGTTTAATTCAAATCAAATTTAATAACCCTGTTAAAAATCTTCAAATTGATGTTGAAGGAAAATCATTTAAGAAAGACTGGAAGGTGATGAACTGGAATGAAAAAAGAGATTCATTATTAATATGGAGTACTACCCTAGCCGATTTGGATAGCTTTAAATTAAATTTGGAGTTTGACGGTATCAAAGACACACTCAATTTCAAAGTAGCTAAGTTTGGTTTATTTAAAGATGTAGCGCTTTCTGTTAATCATAACATGAAGAGTATGGCCAATACATTTAAGGATAATTTAAAATTGTTTTTTAACAAACCCATTTCATCTTACGATACTTCTAAAATTGTTTTGGAATATGGAGTTAAGAAAGAACAAGTAAACTTAAAGCAAACTCAAAACTTAACGAGTATGGTTGTATTTAATAAACTCAAACCAGCTCAAGTATATGAGTTATCGATACTACCAAGAGGAATCCAGTCTGTTTTTGGAGATACAAACAAAGACACGCTTCACTTTCATTTCAATACTGCTGCTGCAGATGCTTTAAGTGATTTAGTTTTCAAATATGACTTCTCAAGCATAAAATCTAACGGAATCTTAGAATTTTGGTCTGGTAAAAACAGAAAGGCAGTTTACTATATCGATAATCCAGTCGGACAATTAAATTTATCAGGATTAATTCCTGCAAAATACAAGTTTAAATTCATTGCAGATACTGACAACAACAAACGTTGGAGTTCTGGAGATTACTGGATGAAAAAGCAACCAGAAAAGGTATATTGGTATAAAGAAGAAGTAACAGTTCGTGCCAACTGGGAAATGGAAATCGAGTGGAATCTAATTCCATAATTGGAATGAAAAAAATCATCGCATCCATAGTAATTATCATTTCGGGCTTGTTCCTACTGGATGGCATTTTCTCTTTTTTAATTCAAGAAAACAGGAATATAAAACTTTCTAACGCCATGAAGGGATCCATGGAATATGATGTCCTCTTTCATGGTCCTTGTGAACCATTATTCACAATCGATGCTTCTGTAATTGATTCTTTAACGGGAACTAACTCTTATAATTTCGCATTAAGACATACTGACTTTGCAGACAATTATCTTCACCTCTATTTATATTTAAAAGAAAACAAAGCTCCAAAACAGGTTTACCTTTATGTAACACCTGAGAGTTTCGATTTACGTTTCAATACTTTTCATTCCTATCGATTTGCACCCTATTTAGATGATACACTAGTTGCTTCTGTTGTAAAAGAAATGGATGCTGATTACGCCGAAAAAACGTGGTTTCCATTCATGCGTTTTGCATACTACAACAGTTATAAAACTTTTGATGCAGTCCAAGGATTTACACATTACTGGAACAATAAAACCGATCCTTATTTTAAGGATGGATTCATAGCGCATCCTGATAATGTTTACCACACCCGTCCTGATGGGTATATTGCACCTGAACATCTTGTTTATGCAGCAGATTATAATGTATCTCAATTAACAGATTCTAGTTTGTACTATGAACTGTATGAAGAAAGGCAGACTTTCAATTGGGATGCTGCTAGAGAAAAACACCTTCGTAAGATTTTTGAATTGTGTGCTTCAAAAGGAGTTAAACTGTTCTTATATGAAAGTACGCCTTATGTAAATTCTGTTTCTGATCAACCAAACAGACAAGAGTTTCTAAACAAAACCTCAGCTATTGCTAAAGAATATAAATCCAAATACATTTTAATGGACAAATTGGAGATTGGAAAAGACAAGCAAAATTTCGTTTGCCCGCTAATCCTTTCTATCAAAGGAACTGCTCCATTTTTACAATCCTTCTCAGATTCTTTAAAGGTTAATCTGTAAGAGTTTAGCTTGCCTCATAACTTTTAATATCCATCAATAGAAAGTCGGTTTCTTTTCACTAAATTTGCACTCTATTCAAGCGTATGAAAAACATTAGGAATTTCTGTATTATTGCTCACATTGATCACGGTAAATCAACATTAGCGGATCGATTATTACACTTCACAGGAACCGTATCTGATAGAGATTTGCAAGAGCAAACTTTGGATGATATGGATATTGAGCGTGAAAGAGGAATTACGATCAAGTCTAAAGCCGTTCAAATGGATTACAAATTTGAAGGTGAAGATTATGTTTTAAACCTAATTGACACTCCTGGTCACGTTGATTTTTCATACGAAGTTTCAAGAAGTATCGCTGCCTGTGAAGGAGCACTTCTTATTGTTGATGCAGCTCAAGGAATTCAAGCACAAACGATATCCAACCTTTATTTAGCATTGGAAAATGATTTAGAAATCATTCCTATCCTAAACAAAATGGATCTTCCAGGTGCAGAACCAGAAGCGGTAAAAGATCAAATTATTGATTTAATTGGCTGTGATAGAGAAGATATCATTCCTGCATCAGGTAAAACAGGTTTAGGAATTGAAGCTATTCTAGAAGCTGTTGTAAATAGAATTGATGCTCCAAAAGGAGATCCAGAAGCACCACTTCAAGCAATGGTTTTTGATTCAGTTTACAACTCATTTAGAGGAATTATAGCTTACTTCAGAATCTTTAATGGTTCTCTTAAAAAAGGAGACAAAGTAAAGTTTGTAAATACTGAAAAAACGTACAATGCTGATGAAATCGGAATCTTACGTTTGGACATGGAACCAAGAAAAACTGTTGGTACTGGAGATGTTGGATATATTATATCTGGGATTAAAAGTGCTCAAGATGTAAAAGTTGGAGATACACTTACACATTTCGAAAAACCTTGTGAAGGCGTATTAGATGGATTTGAAGATGTTAAACCAATGGTATTTGCTGGAGTTTATCCGGTAGTTACGGATGACTTTGAAGACTTACGTGCAGCAATGGAAAAGCTTCAGTTAAATGATGCTTCTTTAACATTCGAACCAGAAAGTTCTGTTGCATTAGGATTTGGTTTCCGATGTGGATTCCTAGGAATGCTACACATGGAAATCGTTACAGAAAGATTAGAGCGTGAGTTCGAAATGGATGTAATCACAACGGTACCTAACGTATCGTATAACTGTAGAACAAGAGCAGGAGTTGAAATGATTGTAAACAATCCTTCAGAATTACCTGATCCTTCTTCAATCGAATGGATTGAAGAACCATATATTAAAGCACAAGTTATTACAAAATCTGATTATGTAGGTCCTGTAATGACATTGGCTATTGAAAAACGTGGTGAATTAAGTGGCCAAGTTTATTTATCTGCCGATCGTGTTGAGCTTACTTTCCAAATACCATTAGCGGAAATTGTATTCGATTTCTATGATCGTTTAAAATCGGTTTCTAGAGGTTACGCTTCTTTTGATTATTACCCAAGCGGAATGCGTCAGTCTAGTTTAAAGAAATTGGACATTTTATTAAATGGTGATCCAGTTGATGCATTATCTGCATTGATCCATAGTGACAATGCTTTTGATTTAGGAAAGAAGATTTGTAGAAAACTAAAAGAACTTATCCCTCGTCAGCAATTCGTTATCGCAATTCAAGCTGCAATTGGAGCAAAAATTATTGCAAGAGAAACAATCTCAGCTTTAAGAAAAGATGTTACCGCAAAATGTTATGGTGGTGATATTTCTAGAAAGCGTAAGTTATTAGAAAAGCAAAAAGCTGGTAAGAAAAAGATGCGTCAGATTGGTTCGGTAGAGGTGCCTCAAGGTGCGTTCATGGCTGTATTGAAGTTGAATGATTAAGAAGTTTGGATATATTTGAAATAACCCAACAAGTTCGGTTATTTGCAAATAACCCAACAGATTGGATTACTAAATCGTT
>CAWVWF010000188.1:0-6241 GCA_963933885.1 uncultured Flavobacteriales bacterium
AATATACCTACTGTTTCTCCTCGTTGGAAAAGCTCGTAAGTCTTAATATCATCAATTGGAATTTCTTCCGGATCAATTTCTATATTGTGCCTTTCTTTTACAATTGAAACGGCATCTTTAATTAAGGTTAATGTTTTTAAACCCAAGAAATCCATTTTCAATAATCCAGCATCTTCAACTACTGAGTTATCAAATTGTGTACACCACATTTTAGAGTCTTTCGCTACAGAAACCGGAACGTACTCTCTAATATCACTTGGTGTAACAATTACTCCACAGGCATGAATCCCTGTGTTTCTTACAGATCCTTCTAATTCTCTTGCTTTTCTTAAAGTTTCCCCTGATAGATTGTCTTGATCGTAAATCATTTTTAATTCACGAGCTTTCTCCATCAACTCAGGATTACCTAGCTTTCTTTCCAACTCAGCATCCGACATTCCGAACATCTTGTTCAGTTTCATATCAGGAACAAGCTTGGCTATTCTATCAGCATCTTGAAGTGGTAAATCTAAAACTCTGGCTGTATCTCTTATTGAAGACTTGGCAGCCATTGTTCCGTATGTGATAATTTGAGCTACTTGAGAAGAACCATATTTATCAATTACATATTGAATTACTCTCCCTCTTCCTTCATCATCGAAATCAATATCGATATCGGGCATGGAAACCCTTTCCGGATTTAAGAAACGCTCAAAAAGCAAATCGTACTTAAGTGGATCTATATTCGTAATCGTAGTACAATACGCTACAACCGAACCTGCAGCAGATCCCCTTCCAGGTCCAACAGATACTCCCATTACTCTTGCTGCCTTAATAAAATCGGCAACAATTAAGAAGTAACCTGGATATCCTGTATTGGCAATTACATCTAATTCGAAATCTAAACGCTCTGTAATCTCGTCTGTTATTTCTGCATATCGCTCATTAGCTCCCTCGTATGTTATATGACGTAAGTATGCGTTTTCTCCTCGCTTACCACCATCTTCTTCATCCTTTACATCTTGGAATTGTTCAGGAATATCAAAGGCTGGCAAAAGTACATCTCTAGCTAAAGTGAAGACTTCAATTTGATCAACTATTTCTTGAATGTTTATAATCGCTTCTGGAATATCCGCAAACAATTGCTTCATTTCATCTGGCGATTTAAAGTAAAATTCATCATTTGGAAAACCAAACCTGAATCCTCGTCCTCTACCTATTGGTGTTTCTCTTTTTTCTCCTTCTTTTACACAAAGTAGAATATCATGACTATCAGCATCTTTCTTATCTATGTAATAAGTATTATTTGACGCGATAATTTTTATATCATACTGCTTAGCAAAGCGAAGTAAAACTTCATTTACTCTATCTTCCTCAACTAAACCATGACGGTTTATTTCAATATAAAAATCTTTTCCAAATTCTTCTTTCCACCACAGCAATGCTTCTTCAGCCTGCTTCTCCCCAACGTTCAAAATCAAACTTGGAATTTCTCCATTCAACCCTCCGGTGGTAACTATTAATCCTTCTTTAAGACTAGAAATTAATTCCTTATCAACTCTAGGAATATAGTAGAAACCTTCGATATGTCCTTGGGAACATATCTTTGCAAGATTATGATAACCTATTTTATTCTTTGCCAATATTGGGATCTGATACCCATTATCTTTATGTGACTTATCTGTGTGACTTTTACAAACGTTTAATTCAACTCCAATTATTGGTTTAATAGGAATTTTAGAAAATGGCTCTCCAGCTTCTTCCGCTTCCTTTTTCTCTGCCTCTAAGCTTTTATTATAATTAATTGCTTCCCTAACAAAATGGAAAGCAGCCATCATATTTCCAGTATCGGTCATAGCAACAGCAGGCATCTTATACTTTATTGCTGTTTTTACTAAAGCCTTTATTTCTGAAGTAGATTGTAATATTGAATATTGTGAATGGTTATGCAAGTGAGCAAAAGGAACATCTTTTAAAGCCTCTAAATTTGCATCCGTATCAACCACTTCAACTGGACCAGCTTCTGCAGCCTTACGCTTGGCAATCCCCTCGCTTTCCTTTTTTAAATTAAGGTGTTTTAAACCTATAAAATCAAAAGGTTCTGTATTTTCTTCTCTGAATTTATTTAGATAAACACCTTCTTGTTGTAGATCTTTTGGTTGATAATTACCTAACCTAATTAACTCTAAGAAACAACGTGTAGTTGCTTCAACATCAGCTGTTGCATTATGCGCATCACCGAAATCAGCTCCAAATAAATGTTTGTGTAATTCTGTTAATGTTGGTAATTTAAACTTACCTCCTCTTCCTCCCGGAATCTGACAAAGGTTAGCTGTAATTTCAGTACAAGTATCTAAAACAGGCATTTCAGCCATAGGTGATTCAACACCTAATCTATGGAGTTCGCACCCCATAATATTAAGATCAAACTTAAGGTTTTGACCAACTAAAAATTTGGAACTCTTTAAGGCTTTATTGAATTCTTCTAAAACAAAGCTTAGTTCTACTCCTTGTTCTAATGCTAAATCAGTTGATATACCATGAATTTTTTCAGCATCATATGGAATATCATATCCTTCAGGTTTTACTAAGTAATCTTTGGCTACGATTAGCTTTCCCCATTCATCATGCACCTGCCAAGCAATCTGAACACATCTAGGCCAGTTGTCCATATCAGTAATTGGCGCATTCCAATTCCGGGGTAAACCGGTTGTTTCGGTATCAAAAATTAAATACATCCTGAAGTTTCAAGCGAGATTCTTTTGTTCAAGAACATGAATAAAGTTTCCCTGATTTTGCTAAAATAAAGATACTAAAAGTTAGGTAACAAAAACTGACAGATTACTAATTGTTGATAACTGATAAAACCAAAAAATTCCTCAATCTTTCAAATAAAAATTGAAGAATTGAAGAATTTTTAATAAAAACTTATTTCATTTTCTTCAAGTACTTGAAAAGTTCACTTTCTGTACTTAAAATCACAGAAGTTTTATCATCAAAAGTCTTTTGGAAAGTTTCCATAGATTTCAAGAAACCATATAATTCTTTAGACTGAGCTGATCTGTTATAAGCTGCTGCATAAATAGATGCTGCTTCTGCATCTGCATCTCCCTTAACTTCTTCTGCCTTTCTAAAAGCTTCTGATTGAATCGTTTTTAACTCACGTTCTTTCTCTCCATTTATACTTGAAGCTTCACCCTGACCTTCTGAACGGAACTTAGTAGCGATGTTATTACGCTCACTCTTCATTCTTTCGTAAACTCTTTGCTTTACTTTCTCAACGTAGTTGATTCTTTTAAATCTGAAATCTAAAATTTCAATTCCTAAATCAGATGTTTGCTCATTTGCAGACTTTAAAATTCCTTCTTGAATTGCTGATCTACCAAACTTGATCGGCACTAAAGAATCCTTTAATTCATTATCTACAAATTCAGATTGAATTGGAGTTCTGTTTGTTGATCTGATTAAATCTCTGATTTTATTTTTAGCAATGTAATCTTTCGTTTCTCCATCCAAAATATCATCGATCCTTGTTTGAGCACCTCTTTCATTTGTTAAACGCTTGTAAAACTGAAGAGGATCTGTAATCTGCCATCTTGCATATGTATCAACGTAAATCAATTGTTTTTCTTTTGTAGAAACCTGAGCTCTATCACCATCCCATTCCATATAACGTTTTTCAAAGAAAATCGCCTTTTGCATGAATGGAACTTTAAAATAAATCCCAGGTTCTGTAATCGCTTCTCCGATTGGTTTACCAAACTCAGTGATTACAACTTGTTCCGTTTCCTGAACTATAAATGCCGCTTTAGCTGTAATAACTAATCCTGCTACAATTACTCCAATTATTAGTGCTAACTTATTTTTCATTTGAAGACTTTTTTAAATGCATTTGTAATAATGGTAAAACACCGCTTCCCTTATCATCTGTAATAATTTTGTTTCCTAATTTCGGTAATACTTCAGCCATCGTTTCAAGATAAATTCTTCTTCTAGTTACCTCTGGAGCTTTAATGTATTCTTTATAAATTGCGTTGAATCTAGCAACTTCCCCTTTAGCTATGTTAACTCTTTCAGTTGCATAACCTTCCGCTTTCTGAATTGTTTCGTTTGCTTGACCTTTTGCTTTTGGGATAATTTTATTTCTTTCTTCCTTCGCTCTATTAATTAAAGTTTCCTTTTCTTGTTCAGCTTCATTTACTGCGTTAAAAGCATCTTTTACTGGACCTGGAGGATTAACATCTTGTAATACTACCTGTTCGATTTTAATTCCTAAAGAATACTCATTACAAACTTTCTGTAAAAGTGTTTTCAACTCCATACTCATTTGAGTTCTACCTACAGTAATTACTTCATTAACAGTTCTATCTCCTACGATTTGCCTCATAGTAGCTTCAGAAATATCTCTTAATGTAGATTTTGGATCTCTTACTTTAAATAGGTAGTCTTTAGGATCTTTAATTCTATACTGGATTACCCATTCAACATCTGCTAAATTTAAATCTCCTGTTAACATTAAAGCAACATCTTTCTCTTCAGTATTCCTGCTGTATTCAGATCGAACGCCTGCTTTAACAGTTCTAAATCCAAACTCAATTTTCTGCTGACGCTCTACTGCCACCAAGGCAACATTCTCAATTAATGGCCATTTAAAATTTAAACCTGGATTTACTGTTCGGTTGTACTTTCCAAATGTTGTAATAACACCTACTTCTTCAGTTTCAACTGTGAAAAATGAAGAGGAAGAAAATAATACTAAAAGTGCGATTACAACAATGTACTTTATCTTTCCTCCTAACTGTTTAAACTCAGGTGGAATGTTTATAAAATCGGAAATTTTTGGATCTGCCATTTTTGAATAAAATTAGATCCTAAAGGTAGTATTTCAGAAATGAATAATTCTATTGTTTCCTTTAAATGGTAGTAATTATTTATGGATGGGATTATAACGCTTAATTGCAAAAAAAAAGTTCTCACATAAGTGAGAACTTTTATATATTCAATTATATCGAAATTTCATTTATTTAATAAAAACCTTTTTACTTAAAAGCCCATCTGAAGTCGTTAGATAGATAACATATAAACCTTGTTGATTAATCGTAAAGTTAAACCTGTCTCCCTCGTTAGCTTCGATAGAATTAGATGTAATTAGCTTCCCATTAATATCAATAACTTTTAATTCTTGAATTCCTGATTTATTAAAAAGTATAAACATTTCATTTGAAGTTCCTTTTTGAACTATCTCTGTATTCACTTCATTATTACCAGAGATAATAATATGACTATATTCAAATTCACCATCAAAATCAACTTGTTTCAATCTGTAATAAAATACCTCATCATCAACGTTAAAGGAATACGTTATTATTTCATATGAATTACCTGAACCAGTTACGTTGCCAATTGTTTCAAAACGAATCCCATCTTTTGATCTTTGAATTTCAAAATAATCATTATTAATTTCAGATGCAGTTTTCCAAATTAATGTCTTCAGATTATCTGATTGAAGCATATCAAAATAAATTAGTTCAACAGGTAATGTAATAGTTCCTGCAATTCCAGTTGAAACACCAGTAGCGTAAGACATAACTCCAGACCCCGTAACAGTACCTGAACTCGTCCATGAAGAACCAATTGACAAATAACCTTCTAACGCGATAGTTCCAGCACCAAGATTAAAGGAACTTAAAGTATGATACTCTCCTGTTGAGCCAATAGTCATAACAACTCCTGCTCCCGCTACCGTTGAAGATGAAGATGTGAAACTCCCATCAACTGTCATAGTAACTGATGCCGCAAGGTTAATACTTGAACATGTCATTGTTCCTCCAGAAGATACGGTTATATCACCAGTAGTCGTAGTAGTTATTGTCCCACTTAAATCCCAAGTTCCTCCAGCATCAATATTCACATCCCATCCAGTACCATTTGTAGACATACCTGTATTAGTCCAAGTTCCTCCAGAAGTTATATTAACAGTTACAGCTCCATTTAACTGAGCTGTATAACCTGTATTATTTGAAATTGAATGCCCTACATTAATAATTGTTCCAGCAGCCAACCAACCAGCAGGAGGTGCTCCATTCACATCCCATGAATCAACTCCATCGGTTGTGTATGTAACTGCGTTACAATAAAAAGTAGTTATAAGTAAAAGATATAATATTGAATTCTTCATAGTTGGTCAGTCTAATAATAGTAAATAGCCGTTTTAAAACTTAAACAACATATATACTTTACTAAAATAGATCATAAAATGATT
>CAWVWF010000189.1:0-6226 GCA_963933885.1 uncultured Flavobacteriales bacterium
GTAGTAAATTTAGTAGTTGGAATAGGAATGATTGTAGAGTTATTAAATGTTTTTGGAAAACGCACATTATTCCAGCATGTAATTGCTTCTTTATTAGGTTTTATCTTTCTTCCATATTACGCATTGAATAAAGATGTTAAATACTTAGGTACTGTAGATTATAAAAAAATCGGGAAAAGTACAACGAGAGAATGGGGTGAAGCAATTTTCTTCGCAGTTATCGCAGCTACTATAATTAGAACTTTCACAATTGAAGCTTTTCAGATTCCTTCATCTTCAATGGAGAAAACATT
Source organism: uncultured Flavobacteriales bacterium (assembly GCA_963933885.1). Lineage (GTDB taxonomy): Bacteria > Bacteroidota > Bacteroidia > Flavobacteriales_C > CAWVWF01. Next base: position 294 of record CAWVWF010000189.1, read on the forward strand.
ATTAACTGGTGATTTCTTATTTGTTTCTAAACTTCATTATGGCCCGAAAACACCTCGTACACCACTTGCACTTCCATTTATGCATCACTCCATGCCTTTTGGTGGATTACCTGCATATTTAGATTGGATTGAGTTGCCATATTTTAGATTACCTGCTTTTCAAGACATTAAAAGAAAAGATATTGTAGTTTTTAATTATCCTAGGGAAGATTACAGACCGTCTGATAAAAGAGAACATTACATTAAAAGATGTGTTGCAATTGCTGGTGATACTTTACAAGTAGTTGATGGAGTTGTCTCAATTAATGAAGAAATCCAAAAATCACCAAAAACAGCTCAACATAAGAGATTATTAATTACAACTAATTATGAAGAAGCTATTAATTGGGGCTTTGAGAATGATTTGAACATGAGTGATTTTCAAATAGATACCAATCAACGAGGTCCGTGGAATTTCACTTGTCATATCTCAGATAAAGATTATAAAAAACTTACCCGAAAATCATGGATTTCTATTCCTCAAAAATACAAAGGTCCTTTAAATGATAAAAAAGGTGTACCTGGTTATGGATACCCTTTTAAATATGGTTTAAATCAAAACAATAACATTAGAAAAAAACACAAAATAGATTCTTCACTATTAGTTTGGAACAAGGATTTTTACGGTCCTATTTACATCCCAAAAGAAGGACGAACAATTAAATTGAACACTAAAAACATGAATCTTTATGAGCGTGTAATAAGTGCTTATGAACATAAGGAAATTGTTGGAATGGAAAACTTAATTGAAAGTTACCACTTCATTAAAGCTTTACAAAAAGAAGAGTTTAAATTTGGAAGAAAAAGTTCAAGAGTGATAGAAAACAATTTAAATTTCACTCAAAAATTTATTGAAAACGTTAAACGAAATTTCAGACATCAAGAACTTACATTATACTTAGAACATTGGTCAGACCAGTTCTATATGAGAACTTACTTTGCTGAAAACCGAGATCATTTAAAAGATGTATGTAAAACTTTAGATTATAATCTTAACACATTCATCAAAGAAAACGGACAAAAGGAATTAGACTGGATCTTAGAAAAATTCCAAACATTCAATAAAAACTGGTCTACTGAAGAAAGTCTTGTTGCTATTGAAAAATACTTAAAAACCAATCCGTCTTTATATATGGTAGATGGTGTACTTACTGATGAATATACATTTGAACAAGATTATTTCTTTATGATGGGAGACAACAGACATGCTTCTGCTGATTCACGTGCTTGGGGATTTGTACCACATGATCACGTTGTTGGAAAAGCTGTATTTGTTTGGTTATCCATGGATCCAGATTATCCAAACTGGGGAGATATAAAGCATAAAGTTAGATGGAATCGTTTATGTTCATTTGTATCAAGAGATGGTATGAGTAGATCTTACCTATGGGAATTTCTAATTGGTGGAATTATTCTTTGGGGAGCTAATAAATGGTGGAAAAACCGTGAACTTAAAAAGTCTATTGAAAAGTGATTCCATTACTTCCTCTTTCCTACTTTGGACCTATTGAAGAATATGCTTTGTTGGCTCAAAACGACAAAGTAATATATGAAACAAAGGAGCATTTCGTAAAACAGAGTTATCGTAACCGTTGCCATATATATGGCGCAAATGGAGAAATGAGGTTAACTGTTCCACTCGTTATGAAGAGCAGAGAAAAAACACCAATGGATAAGATCAAAGTATCTTATTCAGATAAGTGGCAAGCTCAACATTGGAAAACAATTGTTTCAGCTTATAAGAACTCTCCTTACTTTGTTCATTATGAAGAGGATCTATTAAATTTCTTTCTTACTGAATTTGAATATTTAATAGACTTAAATAAAGCTGCTCAGGATATAATACTAAAACACAACAGAGTTTCAGTTGAGATAGAGCAAACTATTGAATTCCATTTAGAACAAGAGAATGATTACCGTCAAATCATTCATCCTAAAAAATCTCCTTTCACTTTAAACCCTAGATACATCCAAGTTTTTGAAGACAAACATGGGTTTCAACCAAATCTGAGTATTTTAGACTTACTATTTAATGAAGGACCTGCTTCAAATATTTATCTTCAATTTAATATTTAACAGATTAAAAGAACATTTTAAATACTGATATCTATTCTCCCCCATATGGTGGATCTGATGGATATGATATGGAATGGCCTGGGACAAATTATAGGTTAAATCTTCAGTATAAGTTTTAATAAAGACTAAAGAATCTTAAAAGGCCATTTCAATTGAGATGGCCTTTTTTCTTTTACACCAATTAAAGTGAATTCTAATTTGGTTTTAATGTCATATTAACTTTAGTCTAACAACTAATCTTTATTATTGTATAATTGAAAATCACTAATTATGACTGACATCTCAAAGAGTAAAAATATTTTCTCCAATTTAAAGCAAGATCTTCCTGCAAGTATTGTAGTTTTCTTTGTTGCTGTACCGTTATGTTTAGGAATAGCATTAGCAAGTGGTGCGCCTTTATTTTCCGGATTAATTTCAGGGATTATTGGAGGAATTATAGTTGGATCTCTTAGTAACTCATCTTTAGGAGTTAGTGGGCCAGCTGCTGGATTAGCAATAATAGTCTTTGATTCAATTGTTTCATTAGGTGCTTTTGAAATATTTCTTCTATCTGTTATGATAGCTGGAATTATTCAAATAATCATGGGACTTTTAAAAGGTGGTATTATTGGATATTACTTCCCTTCGGCTGTAATTAAAGGAATGTTAACAGGAATTGGTATAACAATATTTCTAAAACAAATACCACATGCTTTTGGTTACGATGGCGATTACACAGGTGATTTATCATTTTTCCAGAAAGATGGAGAAAACACTTTTTCTGAATTAGTAAATATGTTGGACTTCATTTCTCCTAGCGCCTTATTTGTAAGTATAGCTGCATTAGTAATAATACTTATCTGGGATCTGTACCTTTCTACAAAACATAAATTTTTCAAGACAATTCAAGGGCCGTTAGTAGCTGTTGCTTTCGGTATTGCTTACCAAATGATAACTTCTGCTTATTACCCTGAGTTTTCAATTTTAAAAGAACATCTAGTTACTGTTCCTGTTGCCGATAGTTTTGAAGGGTTCACAAGTCAATTTACCTTTCCTGATTTTTCTAATTTATTCAGATTGGATGTTTGGACAATTGGTGCAACAATAGCCCTTGTAGCAAGTTTAGAAACATTATTAAGTGTTGAAGCTACAGACAAACTAGATCCAAGAAAATGTATCACAAATACAAATAGAGAATTAGTAGCACAAGGAGTAGGAAACATGTTCTCTGGATTAATAGGAGGATTACCTATAACACAAGTTATTGTACGAAGTTCAGCCAATATTCAATCAGGAGGAAGAACAAAACTGTCTGCAATTCTGCATGGAGTTTTTCTTTTAGTTGCGGTAGCCCTTATTCCCTTTGTACTTAATCTAGTTCCACTTGCTGTATTAGCCAGTATATTATTTGTAGTAGGTTTCAAGCTTGCAAAACCAAGTTTATTTAAGGAAATCTATAAATTGGGATGGAATCAATTCCTTCCTTTTATTGTTACTGTACTAGGGGTTGTATTTACGAACCTACTATTAGGAATATCATTAGGTGTAGCAATTGGATTTATCATTCTATTAAGAAAAAGCTATAAAAACTCTCACTTACTTTATAATGAATTTGTTGATGAAGAAGGAAAAACAAGAGGTGCTATAACTTTAGCTGAAGAAGTAACATTCATCAACAAAGGATCTATTATTAAAGTATTAGATAATGTTCCAAATGGTACTTTCTTAACAATAGATATGAGCAAGTCTAATATTATAGATTATGATTTACTAGAAGTAATCAATGAATATAAAATTGGTGCTAACAGTAAAGATATAGTAGTTACTTTAATCGAAAAAACTAGTTAATTTAATAATTAACGCTTCACTTCTTTCTTCTAAACCAGTTGATGATTTTTGTTTAACAATTTCAGATTCTAGATCTGATAATTCAATATACAATGAATTACCTCCTAGCATTTTAATACTGGGTTTAATTTTATGAATGATGTTATGCAAATCAACCCAATCATGAATTTCAATTGCATCTTTAAAAACAAGAAGATCTTTTGGTGTTTCAGTACTAATTTTATCTAGTATTTTATCTGCTAATTTTGAATTACCTCCGACATGTTCTAATAAGAATTCATAATTAACCTTTTCATTATTTGAGCGGATATCATTAGAATAAGTTCTATTTAATTCCTTTCCTGATAAAAGAGCTGTAATAATTCCATACAAATCTGAAGCAGTATATGGTTTAGACAAATACTCATCTGCACCAGCTTTTAAACACTTTTCTCTTGCCTCCTGAGAGGTATGTGCAGTAAGTGCAACAATTGGTAATTTTGAAATTTTATCATCTGATTTTCTAATTATATCAATTGCAGTATATCCATCCATTACAGGCATTTGCATATCCATTAAAACCAATTGAAACACTTCTTTACCCAAAATTTCAACAGCTTCTTTCCCATTTGACACTGTAGTTACATTACATTTTTTACTTTCTAAAAAGTCAGTAGCAACTAATTGATTTACAGCATTATCTTCAACCAAGAGAATATCTAATCCTGAAAAGTCATATGCTTCATTTTCTTTGATTTTATTTGTTAATTCAGACGCTACACCTACTTCAAATTCTAATTCCACAATAAATGAAGAACCTATTCCTTCCTCACTTTTAATTCTAATTCTCCCACCTTGAATTTCTATAAGCTGTTTAACAATCGACAATCCTAATCCTGTCCCACCAAACTTCCTTGTAGTGTCATCGTTTGCTTGACTAAAAGCATTAAAAATTGAAGTTTGTTTCTCTCTTGGAATTCCGATACCAGTATCAGATATTGTTAACTCAATAGTTGATCTAGTTTCTTTTCTTATAACTTCTTTCACCGTTAATGTAACAGCTCCTTTAGAAGTAAATTTAATTGCGTTACTAATAAGGTTATATAAAATCTGATTTAAACGAACTGAATCACCAACTAACATAGAAGGTAAATCTACTGCATGATAATTCTTAATTAATTCTATCCCTTTTTCTTCAACCTTACCTTCAAAGACGCTCATTACGGAACTTAACAGTTCTTTAAACTGAAATGGCTTGTTTTCTAATGATAATTTACCAGCCTGAATTTTTGAAATATCTAGAATATCATTGATAATAACTAATAGTGTATCAGAGGAAGATTCGATTGCATTTAAATACTTCTGCTGCTTTTCATCGAGCGTTGTTTTTAATAATAATTTGGTAATTCCCATTATACCATTCATAGGAGTTCTAATCTCATGACTCATGTTTGCTAAGAAACTTGATTTCGAAGAGGCTGTTGACACTGCCTGTTTCTTATCGCTTAAAGCATCAAGGATTAATACTTGAATTCTATTGATCTTATTAAGGTTAGTTTCATTACCTAACCAATTAGAAGTTGAATCAGTAGCTTCTAGTTCAGTTAATAAAGAACTTAACATCATTGAGATAACATCACGATCTGCTTTACTATTGCTAATATCAGTTTTAAGAACTTTAATCTCTTCTTCTTTGGTTTTAACGATTTTCTCTAACAAGCTAATTCGTTCTAAGGCTTGCTCTAATCTAATTTTTTGTATGTCGTCCTGATAACCCACCTAGAATTTTATACATGTACTTATAAAACCGTTTACAGGTTCTTAATATTTGATATATCTTTTTAAAAGTATTCTTTATTGAATAGTAAGTGTGAAATAATAATAATAATAATAATAATACTTACCCAAAGCGCTTAGCCCTTCGACTCCGCTCAGGGTGACAAAAAACAAGTAGTTATATTATTATTATTATTATTATTATTATTATTATTATTAGTAGTAGTAGTAGTAGT
>CAWVWF010000190.1:0-6217 GCA_963933885.1 uncultured Flavobacteriales bacterium
CCACTCGCATTGAGCATACAATTATTAAAAACATGTCAAAAGGACAAGTTACTACTGGAGTTGAAGATTTTGATTGGGCTGGATTAGGAAAGCACGATGAAACTTACACACCAGAACAAAGAGCCGAAATGGAAGCTTCTTATGGAGATTCTGTTAGTTCAATCGCTCAACACGAAGTTATTGAAGGAACTATCGTATTAAAAACAAAAAGAGAATTGGTAATCAACATAGGCTACAAGTCTGAGGGAGTTATTTCAATTTCTGAGTTTAGATACAATCCTGAATTAGCACAAGGAGACACTATTGAAGTTTACGTTGAAAATCCAGAGGATAGAACGGGGCAATTAGTATTATCTCATCAAAAAGCTCGTGCTTTAACAGCTTGGAATAAAGTTAATGAAGCATTAGAAAACGCTGAAATCATTAAAGGTTTCGTTAAGTGTAGAACTAAAGGAGGTTTAATTGTCGATGTATTCGGAATTGAAGCATTCTTACCAGGTTCTCAGATTGACGTTAAGCCAATTAGAGATTACGATATTTACGTTGGTAAAACAATGGAATTCAAAGTTGTTAAGATCAACCAAGAATTTAAGAATGTTGTTGTTTCTCATAAAGCACTTATTGAAGCAGAACTTGAACTTCAGAAGAAAGAGATTATCTCTAAATTAGAGAAAGGTCAAATCTTAGAAGGTACTGTTAAAAACGTTACTTCTTACGGAGTATTTATTGATTTAGGAGGTGTTGATGGATTAATCCATATCACAGATCTTTCTTGGGGTAGAATTAATCATCCAGAAGAGATTGTTACTTTAGATCAGAAATTGAACGTTGTAATATTAGACTTCGATGATGACAAGAAGAGAATTGCTCTTGGATTGAAACAATTAGAAGCACACCCATGGGATTCTTTAGATGAAGGATTAAATGTTGGTGATAAAGTAAAAGGTAAAGTTGTTGTTTTAGCTGATTACGGTGCATTTATCGAAATCGCTCCAGGTGTTGAAGGTTTAATTCACGTTAGTGAAATGAGCTGGTCTCAACACTTAAGATCTGCTCAAGATTTCCTTTCAGTAGGAGATGAGTTAGAAGCTGAAGTATTAACATTAGATAGAGAAGATAGAAAAATGTCTTTAGGAATCAAGCAATTGGTTGAAGATCCTTGGGCAAAAGTTGTAGCGAAGTACTCTGTAGAGAGTAAGCACAAAGCAACTGTAAGAAACTTCACTAACTTCGGAATATTCGTAGAATTAGAAGAAGGTATCGACGGTTTAATTCATATTTCTGATCTTTCTTGGAACAAGAAAATCAAACATCCATCTGAGTTTGCAACATTAGGTCAGGAAATGGAAGTTGTAGTATTAGAAATTGATGCTGACAATAGAAAATTAAGTTTAGGTCATAAGCAATTAGAAGAAAACCCTTGGGATGTATTCGAAACTGTATTTACAGAAGGATCTAAGCATGAAGCAACTGTTGTTTCTAAGCAAGATAAAGGATTCATTATTAATACTAATGAGTACGGAGTTGAAGCTTTCATTCCTAAAAATCACTCATTAAAAGAAGATGGTTCAGTTATCGCAATTGACGATAAACTACCATTCATGATTATTGAGTTTAATAAGGATGCTAAGAAGATTATTGCTTCTCATACTAAAACTTTCAAAGACGAAGTAGAAGGAGAGAAAAAATCATCATCTTCAGCTTCAAAAGGAAAAGCTAAGAGTAGTGGAAATAGTGCAGTTAAAAACTTAAATTCTTCTCAAGAGAAGTCTACTTTAGGTGATTTAGATGCATTAGCTAAGTTGAAACAAGATATGGAAAAAGCAGGGAAGTAATTCCTCTTTAACATAAATGAATTAGAAGCCTCAATCATTTGATTGGGGCTTTTTTTTTGCTTGATATTTAAATGGGTAATCGTGAAATATTTAATAAAAATCGTACTCTCAGATTTATAATCTGAAATGTAAACTGTCCGATTTGTAATCGGAGTTTGTAGTGTATATGTGTGAATACCGATTATAAATCGGATAGTTTATCTTCTAGATTACCGTTTCACTCAAATCAAGAAGTACGCTATGGCAAGGATTCGAAAATCAATAATCCGCTTCATACCCATGTCCGTTCTTACCATAGAAAACTAACCATTTTGCTAATGAATAAGCAATATGAACTTTACTTTCCATAGTCCCTTCTTCTGCCTCTGGTACTTCCCTTTGAGTTTTTAAATACTCAAGGCTATGTTCCTTGGCAACATTATCGGTAGCCAGCATTAATCTCTTACCATAATCAAGTGTATCCTCGGCTAGTTTTGTACCCCAAGCTTCATTTACTAAATCTTCACCAATAATGTCAGTACAGTCCGTTAAAAACTGCCCTCTGAAAACATTCTCATCTTGTTCCAAAGAAATATAAACTGGAATGCCATCTAGTTCTTTAGCCAATTCAATAACATAAAAGTCCTGGTACTCTTCAAGGAATTCCTCATAAGCTGGTTTCTCTTCTAGCTCATTATATTTTTCCTTTATCCAAGCGTTTGCTTCGGCATCTCTACCAACTCTTGGGGCTTTTATCGTTTCGTAAGATTCAATTTGAATTGAAAACCATTCCCCAACTATCTCATCTTTTGTAGGATATTTCGTCCCTTTAAGACGTTCCAAAAATGATGGTTTGGGGAAGGAGTTACTTTCTATGATTTCGTATAATTCTATATATCTTTTTTCAAAGCCTTGTTGAGGCTTTCCTAAAGGTCTCATGTCCAATCCCATATTCTATTATTTAATTGTACGCTTACTTTCAACTGTAATTTCGGAACCTTCTGCTAACATAACAGAAGTTGGTTCTTCTTTATTTAAAAAGTCAAATTCATTTCCGTAAACCAATCCGAAATCAATTTTCAATTCAGATTCAATCACTTTATATTGTCGCCATTTCGGATGGGTAACTTCATACTCATTTGTTACCTTATCACTCACTTGAGCATATCCCCAATAATGTTCTGTGATGAATTCAGTTTCGCTATTTTCAATAATTTCCGATGATTCTAACTCAGCTGTTATTTTGATAGACTGCCATTCCTTTTTTGATTTCCAATGATAAGCTACAGTTCTATTTCCTTCGTTCTCCTCCCATTCATGGCGCATAGGAAGTGTTTCATAATGTTCCTTATAAACTGTATTTGCCACAAAGGTTAAAGCTGCTTTTGGAACAATTTCTTTAATAAAAACCACTCCTCTTTTCCATTCACCTTTTTCCAATCGTTTTACGTAAAATCGTAAATTCACTTCTTCGAAATTGATGTGGAATGGGATTTTTATTCCTAGTATTTTGGTGTCTAAAAACATGAATCCAACAACACTAATAAAACATTTACCTTCCCATAAATCTAACTCAGTTCCAAATGGGATATGTTTAGAAAGCACATTAGGATCAATCACATAATTAGCAATTGCTAGCTTTCTCCATTGTGCGTTTAAAAAACTCATTTTTTATTTTGTTAATCCTGATTATTATTTATCCTTTGTTATTTTTCTAAAATAAAAAGCTCCAGCTGTAAATAATGCCCAGAAAATCATTTTCAGTATCTTGTTATCGAATAAACTAGATTCCTTTATTTGTATTTGATCTTCAGGATTTTTAATGACGATAGAATTGAAAAATCCTTCTTTACTTCCTTCATCTAATGAATCGATTTGATAATATGTAAAGAAGTATTGCTTTGCATTTAGATCAAGAACAACAACTTCTGTACTTCTTGAAGAAGTTAGTGAATCTCTAAAAATAAGATGGTAACCAAGGAAACCATCTATATCAATTTGAAGACGCTCAGATAACCCGAAGCTCTTCTTATTCATCGAACTCTCAAAAGATTTAATATACTTTTTGTATCTAGATTCTAAATCTTCGCTACTTGTCGGAAACCAATTTAACCCCTGTTTTTGCTTGTCTACAACCACATTTGTGGAGACATTGAAAATACCAGATTTAGTATTTAGTGAATAATTTGTTAAATCTCCTTTATAAGTAATCCCATCTAATTCTGAAAATACTGAGTCTTTACTAATCTTTATTTTTTCATATGGAAACTCCACAGAGAGTACCTCATCAATTTCTATTCGCCCTAATAATGGCAGTGAAATTATTGAAAGCAAAAATATTATTTTTCTCATATTATGATATTCCCAATAAAAAAGCTTGGATTTCGATTAATAAAAGGGAAAGTTAATATGAAGTTTTGATTCAGCAAAAAAACATATCAAATGCTTTGTGATTATTTGCTACAAAAGCTGTTTTAGATAATTAGAAACCGGTAAAGGTCCTACCAAAACAACCATATGTTGAGAGGTAATAATAATCTAACATATATTTTTTCACAAAGCCATCCTTGTTGAAAATCAATTTAGAAAAGTAAGTTCCAGATGCACATCCTCCTTCGAGGTATAAATGTAAGAGCTCAGTCTGATTATCGTAATAAAAATTAACTCCAAAATCCCAATTAGATGTAGCGTTTAAGATATGAGCGTCGAATAAATTAGCATAAGCATCACGTGGAATCAATAATTCTTTTCCATTAATCTTAATTACAAATTCCTTAAATTCATGAAAAGGGTAAATAGGAATACTATCTCCGAAATAAGCCTCTTGCCCATCAACAGAATCTACAGGCCCATAGCTCAGGTAAGTAATCTCATGATCATCTGGAATAAAAACACTTGTTTTAATCTTAACTTCTACCGTTTCAGAAGTGTTTAAGGTATCGTTAATAATTAATTCACTCCTACTCCTTTTTATAACTTTAAGCTTCTGTAATAATGAATAGTCTGTAATATGATGAAGATCCGATTTATCAACGAATTTCTCACAAACCAAATCAATAATATTAAATTGATAATTAGAGTTCCCATCTCTAAAACAACGACTGCGTTTATGTAGTGAATCTAAATGATTCAAATTTTGTCCAATTAATGAACAGCTAATAAAAAGAAGACAAACGAGTAATCTGTACATTTTGAATATTACTTTTTACCCATGTACTTATCAAAATTCTCAATATAATCATCCAAGTTATTCTCTAACATGTCCTTATATTCCTTTACCAAATGGTTTAAAGTTTCTTCTTTCGATTTTTTAAATTCTTCTTTAGAAGTATGTCCATAAGCACTAATCCAAGAACTAAATCTAGTAACGCTAAACATCATTGAAGCATTTACATGCTCCATACTAGCTTCACTTAACTGATCATTAGATAGGTTAATGTGCTCATCTGCTCTGTTGTAAAAATCTTGATCTAATTTCTTCATGGTTATTTATTTTTTAAATGTACTTCTTGATTTGAGTGAAGTGGTACTCTAAAGGGTAAAAGATCCGATTTGCAATCGATTTTCAGCCGTCTTACAAAATTACATTTTAATAATGATTACTTGGAGTGAATGCTGATTGAAAATTGGTGTGTTTCCCCTTTAGATTAACATCTAAAAGTTCGGTTTTCTAAACTTTTATTTACTTTCCAAATTGCACCCTTAATTTCACCTTCTTTAAATCTAAATCATTGTTTGTTTCTATAAGCTCTAGAAGATTTACAATACCAACTAAAAACTGACTGCATCCGACTTTTCTCCCGTCTTTAGTTTTGAAAACAACTTCATTTGTAATGCTATTATGTTTTACAATGGCAATGTCTTTTATTTGAATTGATTTTCGCTTTTTAAACAACGTTTGAACTTCTATAGAATCTTGATTGAATTGCAGAAAATGGTTTTGAAATAAAAACCAAAGCAAGAAAAAGATAAAAATAAATACAAGGCCGAATAATGGAAGGCCAAACTGAAGCTTTTCATGGGCTGGAAAGGCAGGGATTACAGGACCAATAATCAAAAAAACTCCAATCACTAAACAAGCAATTGAGAATGATTTAAAAAATTTATGAATCCTTAATTTTGTATATCCTTCAGCGTCTATATCTAAAGTTTTAGATTTCGCTGTTTTCCCTAAGTAAAAGAAGCTTAGTCCTATCAATAGGCAGATTATAGTATTTATAATTATGTTATTCATTGTTCATTTTAGTATGTACTTACGTACTTCTTGATTTGAGTGAAACGGTAATCTAGAAGGTAAACTATCCGATTTATAATCGGTTTTAAACTATTGAACATTTACAATTGAATACCGATTACTCCCGAGTGAAACGAAAAAATGATTCCCGTAATTAATACAATTGAAT
>CAWVWF010000191.1:0-6170 GCA_963933885.1 uncultured Flavobacteriales bacterium
CCCTTTGCCGAAAGGGATCAAGAGGCTCATAGCACCTGATTTTTAATTTAACTTTTAAAAAAAAAGCGTCTGGAGATGCGATTGTAAATACACACGCATGTCCTAAGGAACATGACGCTCGAGGGTAGTTAAAGGGTTAAACCTAATAGATCAAAAACTGCTTTGGGTAAAGTTGCGGATAAGCATATTCATTTTACTTGAAATTTGGTTTATTATAAACCTTTGTAGAGCCTCGTTGTTTTAATACCATTAAGTTTTTGCGGAAAATGCAAATGATATGATTTCGATTGTATTATTCAATTACTTTTTTAACGAGATCTAAGAGATATTTGTGCAAAATAAACCTCAGATCATGCAAAAAAAATCAGCATTATCGTTTTTTTTTTTGTTGAAGCGGTTTAATCCCCGAATTCCCTGATTACATTCCTGCTTTGCCATATATAGGATAGAAAGTATTTAAAATTTTTATTTGTAGTTAGTTTAGCCGGAGTAGATTTATCTGCTTCGGTTTTTTTTGTGCCTTATTCCTTTAAACTTTCAAATAAAGAATTTAGCTTTGAGGTAGATGTAATTATCTTAATCAAATCGAAATATGTACACTAAAAAAAATTATAGCTTTTGGATGACTTTTATTTGGTCTAAAAAGGCTTTCATAATTGGTCTTTTGTATTCAGCTGTTGTAATTAGTCTTTCTCATTTTTCGAATTTCGATTTTTATATCCCTTGGCAACCAATTGGAGTAATAGGGGTAGCAGTTGCTTTTTATCTTGGATTTAAAAACAATAGTTCTTATGATAGAACTTGGGAGGCAAGGAAAATATACGGAGGTATCGTTAACGATAGTAGGTCATTTGGAGCTTCAGCAATTAGTTTTGTTAAAGGAGATGGAGATGAAGCAATTGTAAAAGAATTGATTTACCGTCATATCGCGTGGTTAACATCATTAAGGCATCAGCTTAGATTAGCTAAGCCTTGGGAACATTCTAAAAGTAGACTTACAGAGTTGTACATGCCAACTATTTGTGAGAGCTATGATAAGAAATTAAACAATGAACTTAAACAGTATTTGTCTGATGAGGAAATCGAAAAGACAAGTAATAAGGCAAATAGAGCAACACAAATCCTAAAACTTCAATCTATCAGATTGCAAGAATTAAGAGATCAAGGTTACTTTGAGGACTTCAGGCATATGGAGCTACATAGGTTAATTACCAACATGTACACGGGTCAAGGAAAAGCGGAGCGTATAAAAAACTTCCCATTCCCTCGTCAATATGCTTCAACAGCACTTTGGGTAACTTTTGTTTTTTGCGCACTTGTACCTTTAGGGCTTATAGTATTATTTAGAGATAGTATTTGGACTGAAATGTTCTGTGTCTTTATTTCAGCAGTAATCATTTGGATTTTCTTCTTAATGGAAAAAATAGGGGATTATTCAGAAAACCCGTTTGAAGGAACTTTTAATGATGTTCCAATAACATCCATCTCAATTGGTATTGAAATAGATTTACGTGAAATGATCAATGATGAGAATATCCCTAAGCCTATGCAGGCTGAGAATGGGTTTTTATTGTAGATTTTCGAGGAATGTATTTAATATTATCGTGGTGTTTTAATACTACTCTTCGCTTTACCATTAATTACAAAGTTGTTTCGTTTTTTTTTTAAGGTGATAAATGAAACATTCGGAAAAGCATTCCTAAGCTTGAGAAGAATGCTCCTGAAATGTATACTGTAAGTTTCATCTTTAATTCCTTTACTAAATGGTATTACCAAATGTAATATTCAAATTAGAATAGCGTGAAAAACCTTGCTGTATTCGTTAGGTTCGAATGAAATAACGCTTAGCCCTTCGACTCCGCTCAGGGTGACAATAATGAGTGTTACTGTTGTGTTTTGTTTTTTTTGTCATCCTGAGCGGAGTCGAAGGAGTAAGCATAGTGGTTACCAGTTTAAAGTTATTCATAAAGAATAATATAGCCACTAAACAAAATAATAATAAACCGGTAATAGAATACCCAACACCGCCAGAAGATTAAGCATAAAAGCTTTAGCAATATTTATTTTGTTTTCCTTCTTTGTAATTGCAAAAACTAAAATCAATATTCCGAATAAACCTATAAGTGCAAAAGGGTAAATGTTTAAATGTTTGAAGAGAAACAATGCTCTTGTCTTGCCTGAAATTGTTGACATATACCTCGCGTAAAGATCTATTTGCAAGCGCAAACTTATGAATATTCCAATTATTCCAACTGTAGATGAGACTTTAGCTATTTTAGTCAATTTGCTATTGTGTTTTGTGATTGTAATAAGATCAACACTAGCCGGATTAGCCAGTGTTGATTGTTCTTTGTTATGCAAGGGGAAGTTGAGTAATTACCCCTTCTCTTTAATCAAAAACTTCACATAAACTTGAGCCGTGATTTTGATCTTTCTAAATCCAATCTCACCACCAGTACTACTTATTTTAGAATGAATTACTTGAGGATTTTTCACACTATTACTTCGATAATTATTTAAGTTGTAATTTGAATTTGGAAACTCTTCACGAACCACCAATGGTAATCCTCTTTTTGCATCTAACTCCTTCAATAAATAATCAGCTTTATCCCTCGATGCTTTTACAGCTGAAATTCTCATTTCTTTTTGGAATTTAACAATTTTAGAATGTGTTACTTCAGTAATCCTAGCTTTAAATACATCGATCACATCAAGCATTTCAAAAACCTCATTCACCTCTTTTGCATTCTTTAAAACCAAGTTGTAATTGGCTTTGTTAATCAAATCTCTCTTTCTAAATTTCACGCGTATGTAATCAGCATTAGAGTGCGTTAAGCTTAAGTTTGATATAGGAATATTTAGCCTCAATAATTCAGCTTTAAGCGCTTCCAATTGTTGTTCGGTTGTAGTTACTTTCTTTTCTTTTAACACGATCGAAACTATGATTTGATCTGGCATCACAATCATTTGTGATTTCCCACTCACCTCGATGTAAGGTTGTTCAGTTACTGTTTGAGCATTTGATAATGTTGTGAAAAAGACTGCTAAAGCAATCATCGTTTTTTTAATTCTCATGTTGTTGGCTTTTAGTTTTTTTAAAAGTAGCACATCGCCAGAGCCTCTAAAAGCAAGAACTAGGGAAGGATGTTTGTTGATGAGTGAAGATGGACTTTAAATGAGGGAGGTAATTTTTTCTTACTTTAATAAGTAAGATTGAAACCGAAATTGAAGAATCTATTCGAGTTTTTTTATACCTTGTTTGTAAATATATTTCTCCATGATTTTAATGAAATCTTCAGTTCTTAAAATAGTTCTTCTAACTGTTTTATTAATTAGTACAACTGCTCTGTTTGCTTCCGATTCAACACGCATAAGCTTGAAAAAAGATGTACCGAGGGGAGAAGAAATCAGAATGACTTGGGAGTTGAAAGGGATTGATGATAGCAAACGAGGATATAATTTAGGATATAGATCTAAGTTAGTAATCAAGAACCTTTCAAATCAAATTTTCAATGGTTCGAATTGGGCTATTTATTTTCATCAGCCAATGCCTGTCAAGGCTGGAAGTGAGACAGGGAATGTTAAAATCACTCATGTAAATGGAGATTATTATAAGATTGAACCAACCGCAAAGTTTACCAGGTTGAAACAAGGTGAAGAATGTGCCTTAGAATATCTTTCAAATTTTAGAATGATAAAAATGCAAGGAGCGCCTACTGGTTTCTACATTGTTTATTCTGATCGTAACGAAAACGAATATAAACCAGAAAATATATTGGATGTAAGGAAGGTTTTAATTCGCTCTGAACAAACTACACTTCACGCAAACGATCATGTTCCATACCCTACTGGAGCGCATATTTATGCTAAGAATGAAGCTATAAATCATTTAATAAAAGATTCACTTAGTAAAATTATTCCAACACCTTATCAAACCTATAAGCAACAAGGTAGTTATAGCGTAGAAAAAGAGTTAAGCATCGCCTATCACTCAGATTTTAAAAATGAAGCAGAATTTTTAGCTGAGAAACTAATAGCTGATATTGGTTTGAAAGTGAACGTTTTCGAAGGTGATAGTGGTAGTGTTGTTCTGGTTAAAAGAAAGATGGAATCAAAGTTCACCGGTATTGGTAGCTATGAATTAAAAATATCAAATGATGGTATCTCGATTTATGGATGGAATCCAACTTCTATATTTTATGGTGTCCAATCATTACGAGCGATTATTCCGGTTGAAGCTTATTTAAAAAAAGTAGAAGAGATTACACTTAATAATGTATTCATACATGATGAAGCAAGGTTTGAATATAGGGGAATGCATTTGGATGTTGCTAGGAATTTCAACTCTAAAGAAACGGTATTCAAACTCTTAGATTTAATGGCTTTTTATAAATTGAATAAATTCCATTTTCATATTACAGATGATGAAGGTTGGAGATTGGAAATCCCTGGATTACCTGAGTTAACTGATGTTGGAGCAAAACGTGGACATACTACCGATGAAATGGATATGTTAATGCCAGCCTTGGGATCAGGTCCTTTTTCTGATGATGTTGATAGTTATGGATCTGGCTATTACACAACTTCTGATTTTATAGAAATTCTTGAATACGCTAAGGCCAGGCATATTGAAGTGATTCCTGAATTGGATTTCCCTGGTCACGCAAGAGCCGCTATTGTATCGATGAAGTCTCGATATGAAAAACTATTGCAAAAAGGTAAGAAGAGAAAAGCTAAAAAGTATATGTTGCATGATCCAAAGGATGGGTCTAGGTATAGAACTGTTCAAAGGTTTAATGACAATGTAGTTTGTCCTTGTCGAAAGTCAACTTATAGATTTATAGAAAAAGTGGTAGACGAGGTAGAGGCAATGTATAAACTAGCTGGATTGAAATTAGAGAATTTACATATTGGTGGAGATGAGGTTCCTCATCCAATGGGTGATGACCCAGATCATGGAGCATGGAGGTTTTCTCCTATTTGTAATGAGTTTTTGAAAAAGCATGAGGCTTATGATAAACCAGAAGAACTTTACTATTATTTTGTGGATCAGTTAAGTTTAATGCTTGAAGGAAAAGGAATAAAAGTTGCTGGTTGGGAGGAAGTTGCAATGAAAAAAAGTGTAGATGCTGAAGGTGATTATGTTATTGAAAATAATCAAGAATTTAAAGCTAGAGGAGTAGTTCCATACACTTGGAATAACATCTGGGGATGGGGTGGAGAAGATAGAGCTTACAAATTAGCTAATGATGGTTATAAGGTAGTTATAGCTGGTGCTTCTAATAATTATTATGCTTTGGCTTATGATAAAAACCCAATGGAGCCAGGTTATTACTGGGGAGGTTTTGTGGATACTAAAAGGTCTTGGCAGCAAGTCCCATTAAATATTTATAATGAAGATGCAACTACAAGGGATGGTAATCCTATTACAGATTATAAACAGAATAAGACGCGCTTAACTGAGGAAGGGGCGAAAAATATAAAAGGAATTCAAGGACAAATGTGGAGTGAAACTTTACTAGGTGAGGCAACAATGGAATATTGTGTTTTCCCTAAAATTTTAGGATTGGTTGAGCGAACATGGTCTAAAGATCCATTATGGACTTCAATAGAAAAAGATTCTTCTAGAGTAGCAGCTCAAGACGAGGATTGGAGTGATTTTGCAAGCCGATTAGGGTATTTTGAATTACCAAGACTAACTTACTTAAACGGTGGTGTTAAATACAGAATAGCTGCTCCTGGAGTAATTGTAGAAGATAGCGTTTTAAAAGTGAATATGAATTACCCTGGCTTTGTTTGTAAATATACTACGGATGGTTCTGAACCTAATGCCTCATCAATAGTTTATACTAATCCTGTTAAAGTATGGGGGCGGGTTGTTAAGGTGATTGCTTTTAATGCGAAAGGTGATAAGAGTTTGGTGACTGAAGTTTTCATTGACAATAGAATAATGGAAAATTAGGAGTCAAAAAAACAAGATTTAAAACCTGATACTTTAACCATCTTGCCAAGTTAGAGATCACCTTGTTTTGGTTTTTCAAACTTATCATTCCCTTGCAGGCTCAGTACTGTCCGGTTATTCTTGTTTCAATCTCATTTGAAAATGTATTTAATCGTAGGGATGCCTCTTGTAGGTATCCGAAACACAGTATTTCACATTAACACTACTA
>CAWVWF010000192.1:0-6139 GCA_963933885.1 uncultured Flavobacteriales bacterium
CATTAGTTTATCGGTAGGATTCGAAATCATCATATTTTTACAATGGTATGTTTTAACACTTGTACCAACGATTGCATTTTGGTTTTCATCTTTATCAACTTGGTCATATAAAGATCCCCAAGTTCCTAAATCTGTCCATCCAATATCGCAAGGTAAAACGTAAACATTATCTGCTTTTTCTAAGATTGCATAATCAACTGAAATATTTACGCATTGCGAATAAATTTCATTGATGAATTCTTGCTCTTCAGATGTGCTATATTTTCCGAAACCAGCTTCAAATAAAAGATGAATTTCATTCATGTTTTCCTCAAAAGATTTTACAATACTTTTTGAACTCCAGATAAACATTCCTGAATTCCATGAGAAATCTCCACTTTCGAAGAATATCTTAGCTAATTCTAAATCTGGTTTTTCAGTAAAAGTTTTAACTTTTTTCAAGTCTTCAAATCCAGCTAATGATTTATTTGTAGCTTGAATATATCCATATCCTGTATCAGGACGAGTAGGCTTGATTCCTAAAGTAACAAGTAAATCATTTGATTCACATACTTCGAAAGCTTTATTGATCTGATCAATGTATTCTGATTCTTTTATGATCAAATGATCACTCGGAGCAACTAGTATTTTTGCGTTAGGGTTTTTGTCATGAATTTTATAACAACCATAAGCTACACAAGGAGCAGTATTTCTTCTTACTGGTTCAAAAAGAATATTGTCAGAAGGGATATCTTTTAACTGTTCTTTTGTTAGATCTGAATATTGATCATTTGTAACTACATATATGTTTTCAGCAGGACAAACTTTTTCAAGTCTTTCAAAGGTTAATTGAATTAAACTTTTCCCTAATCCAAGGATATCTAAAAATTGTTTTGGTTTATCGGATGTACTGAAAGGCCAGAATCTACTTCCGATTCCTCCAGCCATTATAATTGCGTAGTTGTTTTTCATAAGAATGTATTATTACAATAATACTAAAAATGTTTAGGTATATGTACCACCGCTATGAATTTTTTTAACAGGGGTTTTTCCTAAGACTGTATATTCTTTTTTATTGTCTGTATTTAGACATAAAAAACGTGTTCTTCGCTTACTTATTAATTGAAACGTTTTACCATCATCTAGCTCGAAAATTGAGTCTGGTTTAAGGTCACTAACTTTTAAATAGTCGTCACAGTTATTAAATTTTTGAAATCTAGCTTGAGGATTACTTATAAAACTAAGTATTATTTCATTGTTGGAATCGCTAAGTTGGATTTCATGTTTGGCATTCCATAGTAAGGATACAAATAAACTTTTCCATTCCTGCCCATGTGGTTGAGCACTTCGTTTGAACTGATCCCAACACATTTTATGAGCAACCTCATGAAGATATGTGATTAGGAAGTAGATCGGCTCCAGATCAATGTTAATAGTGATGTGATGAGATTTTGTTCTTAGATTATAACGGTAATCTCCAAGTTTCGATTTCCGAGGATTAGTTAATGTTAAAGCAAAACCTTCTTTTTCTTTAATACTCAGAATATGTTCTTGAAAATCTTCAGGTAAAAACTTAAGATTAAACTTGCTTCTTTGTTCCGACATTTTGATTTTTACTGAATTTTGGACATGTTGTACATTTTTCCCCACTCTTACATGATGTGGCAGAAATGATTAAAATGAATAATGTCGGAAGAAGAATTGACCTCATACTAATAGTATGTGATTACAAGTTACCTTTTACTTCGTTGTTTTCAACTTCAGTAAACTTTGGACAGTCACCACATTTATCACCACTCTTACAAGATGTAGCTGTTATTGCTAGCATAAATATGGCAGAAAGGATAATTAATTTCATAATTGATAGAATTTATATTGCTCTAAAAATACAAATCTACTTTTAAAAATCGTTGTGTTGAAAGGATTATTAATCTGTTAGGATTAATATTATTACTTTTGGGTTAAATGTGTGGTGAATGCAAATTATAAATCATTTAGGGAAATATTACATTTTAATGGCTCAGGCGTTTACAAAGCCTGATAAATTTAAGGTGTTTTGGAGGAAACTTATCGTTGAGATAGATTCTATAGGGATTGGTTCTTTACCTATCGTTATGATCCTTTCCGTTTTCATGGGAGCAGTTACCTTATTGCAAATGGCTTATAACTTTAGTAATCCATTAGTACCAGCATATACAGAAGGGTTAGCAACAAGAGATACAATGATCTTAGAGTTTGCACCAACAATTATATCATTAATATTAGCGGGTAAAGTAGGTAGTTCTATCGCAGGACAGTTAGGTACGATGAACGTTACTGAGCAAATTGATGCCATGGAAATCATGGGCGTTAATACAAAGAACTACTTGATCTTACCGAAAATAATAGCAGCATTATTTATTTTTCCATTCCTTGTAATTATTTCAATTTTCTTAGGGACAGCAGGAGGTTATGTAGCTTGTGCTTTAACAGGAGCTGTATCTGTAGACGCATATATTTATGGGATACAATACGAATTCACACCTTTCTATATCGGTTACGCAATTGTAAAAGCGGAGTTTTTCGCATTCATTATAACATCGATCTCTTCTTACCAAGGATACAGTATTCGTGGCGGTGGAGCAAAAGAAGTTGGAGATGGAAGTACAAGAGCCGTAGTTTATAGCTGTATAATTATATTACTTTTCGATTTAATTTTAACTCAATTAATTCTTACATAAATGATTGATGTAAAAAACATATCGAAATCTTTTGGAGATAGAGATGTATTGAAAGATATATCAATACATCTTCAGGAGGGTAAGATTAATATGATTATCGGGAAAAGTGGAGCTGGTAAATCAGTTTTACTAAAATGTTTGGTTGGATTACTTGATGTTGACAAGGGAGTAATAGATTATGATGGGCGAAATTTTTCGGCTATGAATTATAGGAAGAGAAAGGAAATCCGAAAAGAAATAGGAATGCTTTTTCAAGGGTCTGCTTTGTACGATTCGATGAGTGTACTTGATAATGTAATGTTTCCACTTGAAATGTTCACGGATATGACACCTGAGGAGCGTAGAGAAAGAGCTATATTCTGTTTGCGTCGTGTTAAAATAATTGAATCTGCAGATGGATTATTTCCTGCAGAAATTTCTGGAGGAATGCAGAAGAGGGTTGCCATTGCAAGAGCTATCGCATTGAAACCAAAATATTTATTTTGTGATGAGCCTAATTCTGGATTAGATCCACAGACTTCTATTGTAATTGATAATTTGATAAGAGAAATTACACTTGAATTTAATACGACTACGGTTATTATTTCTCACGATATGAATTCAGTAATGGAGATATCAGATACCATAACTTTTATTCATAATGGAGAAAGATGGTGGCAAGGTCAGCGTGATGATATAATGACTACTGACAATGAAGAGGTTGTTAATTTTGTTTATGCTTCAAACTTCATGAAGACTTTAAGAAAAAGTTTTATTCATAATAAGTAGTCTTACTTATACATGAGAAAAGTTGATACATTTCTGCATCAACTTTCTTTAATTTATATGTTATTCATAATATCATTGATGAATTGGATTGCCAATTCTACCCATTTTTGATTTTGCATGATTCGTTTTCTTAAGAATTAAAACCTTAATCCACCCTGGAATCCGAAGTATGCTTTAACCTTTATTCCATTGTTTGTTTTGTTGTAAAAGCTGTTTGATACAAAATTGTTAAGCTCATAATCTTCGCCAACAGTATCATCATCGTTCATAAATAAATTGATACTTGGTCCACCATATACGGTGAAGTTTTTATGAAACTGGTAAAAGAAACTTGGCTTAAGCTTAGTTAATAAATTCATACTGCTCGTAAAACTATCCTTGTTCACATGACTAGCTGTTAAATCTATATTTATTCCCATAGATTTATTTATCTCTATGATTGAACCTATTCCATATCCAAAACTCCAATACAAATTATTGTCTGTCACTTTTGCTCCAGCTGAGAAAATATTATAGAATTTGTTGACACCTGTTTTGAAAGATACATTACCATAAAGTGATTCGTTTCCTTCAATTTCTAACTTATGATATCCTGTTCTTGAATACGATAAAAATCCAATCATTAAACCTTCTTCAATGGAATCATTGTAATTAATGAATCCAACTTGTACTCCTTTCAAAGTCTTTGCATAGTTAAAAAATCCACTTACTTGTAAACCTGAAATTCCTTCTTTTGCTGTGTTAGAAAATCCACTCACTTGTAGACCTGTTACTTTTCCAGTAGCAACATTACTAAAACCGCTAGATTGAATTCCATTTAAATTACCATATACAACATTTGAAAATCCAGCTGCCTGAATTCCGTGTACATTTTTGTGCGCATAATTAACAAAACCTGCAAACTGACCACCTTCTACGGAGTCTTTTGACACATTACAAAATCCTGATGCTTGAACTCCATTTAATTTGTTTGTGTAATTAACGAATCCTGCTCCTTGAGTTCCCGTTGTTTTTCCTTGAACGATGTTTACGAAACCTGCTAATTGAATTCCTCTTGCATCATATCGTGTGGAATTTGCAAAACCACCAACTTCAATCCCATTCAATCCACCATGATGTCCTGCGAAAATATTTAATGATATTTTGTTTTCAAATTTATTGTAATCCATTCCATTAGTTCCTAATGGAGTTATAAAACTAACCTGGAACTCTCTTTTAGTTAATGTGTCGTTCTCATTTATTTGAACATTTGTTGAATCTGTATTTGCAGACGCAAAAGTTGATATTAAAACTGCTACAGTAAAAAGTAATTTATTTTTCATTTGTTGAATTATTATGATTTCACAGCTAAGACAATTCAAATTAAAACTACCCCTATTGCGATCGAATATTTTTTTCAATCTAGATCTTGAATAATAATATTTGTGTAGAACTAAGTGTAGAAGAATGTTCTTTTAATAAAATTTGATATTACTTTTGCGGAGAATGTCTCAAGAATTGTCAGATAACGAGCAGTGGATTGAAATTCAAAATGGAAACAAGATTCTATTTGAAGGAATATTCAGGAAGTATTATTCAATGCTTTGTGCTTTTGCCATCTCGAAATTGAAAGACAAAGAATTGGCAGAGGAGATTACCCAAGAAGTTTTTGTGAAATTTTGGGAGAAACGAGAAGGTTTAGAAGTATCTAATTTTAAGTCTTACCTGTTTTCAAGCGTCAACAACACTATACTAAACCATTTTAAACATCAGCAAGTTCGAAGAGAGCATGTGGCCGAAATGAAAATTGTGCAGGAGGATTCTACTGAAGATTTAACAGTTGAATACAACGAACTTCAAGATAAATTAACCAGTCTTATTTTAGAAATGCCGGAAGCTAGGCAACGAATTTTCAGGATGGTTAAGATTGATGGAATGAAATATAAGCAAGTAGCTGAAGAATTAGGGATTTCAGTGAAAACAGTAGAAAATCAAATGGGAAGCGCACTTAAGTTTTTAAGGAAATACCTGAAAGACTTTTTCGTGTTGTTGCCGTTGTTTTTTTAAAAGAATAATTAAATGTCTATTTAATTTAATATTGAATAGGGGTAAAGAGATTATGAATTGTCATACTTATGAAGATGGAAGAGAATATGGAGAATAACATCCCGTTCGACCTTATTTCGAAAGTACTTTCGAATGATGCGTCTGCTGAAGAAGTTCAGCAACTATCGCATTGGAGAAATGAAAGTGAAGCTAACGAGATAGAGTATAAAAGCTTGGCTGATATTATGGCTGAAGTTCCATCTGACGTGCCCTCCTTTGATGTGAATAAAGCATGGGATAAAGTAGATGCTAAAATAAATGAAGTATCAATAACTACTGAATCTAATAATAAACATAACGGTTTTTATTATTTCAAATTAGGAATGGTTGGATGTGTTGTTGGATTATTAAGTTTATTCTTATGGCCAGTTGAATCAGAGACAACGCAAACATATTTAGCGAAAGTTGATGGTGAAGTATTATGGTTGCCGGATAGTTCTAAATTAACTTTAAAGCAAGGAGCACAAATTGAATACCTAGCTGATTTTAAAGGAACTGATCGAAATGTTTCTTTAAGAGGTGAAGCATTCTTTCAAGTTAAAAGAGATACCACTAAGCCTTTCGTTATTGAAATGGGGGGTCCAACG
>CAWVWF010000193.1:0-6108 GCA_963933885.1 uncultured Flavobacteriales bacterium
GAATCTAGACGCCTCGCCAACTATACTTCATCAAATACTTATCGCTTATCTAGGTATTGAGATTCCTGCCTGCGCAGGAATGACAAAGACACAACAAAGTCACAAAAGCCTAAGCCTTTGTACTAATTCAGCACCGAGAAACAAATAGGAATCTATTATCTAAAACTCAATAACACCAAGCCCTTGCCTAATCAATTCAGGTTCGTCCTCAGTACAATCAAGCACAGTAGAAGGATGATTATTCCCAAAACCACCATCTAAAACCATATCAACTTGGTTTTCATAACGTTCATGGATACTAAACGGATCAGTTGTATATTCCTTCAACTCATCCTCATCTTTCAATGAAGCACTCATGATTGGATTCCCTAAAGCTTCAACTAAAGCTTGAGCGATATTATTCTGAGGAACTCTAATCCCAATTGTTTTTTTCTTGTTCTTGAAAATCCTAGGAACCTGTCCGCTAGCCTTTAAAATAAAAGTAAAAGGTCCAGGTAAACAATTTTTCATTAATCTAAAAGTAGGAGTAGAAACCTGCTTTGCATATTCTGAAAGCTGAGAAAGATCATTACAAATAAATGAGAAATTTGCTTTTTCAGGCTTAATTCCCCTCAACCTACAAATCTTCTCTACTGAGTTCTTAGAGTTGATATCACATCCAAACGCATAAACAGTATCCGTAGGGTATATAATCACTCCACCCTTCCGTAAACACTCAACAGCTTGAGCAATCACTCTTGGATTAGGGTTATCTGGATGAATTTCTAAAAACATATGAAAGGGGGAATATTTATGACAATAAAAAATCGATTAGAGAATTGCTTCCCTAATCGATTCTTATTAAATTTTATGTTTAAGCGTTAGCCTTCGCGTGATCCGACAAGAAAGTAGCTAAACCACTATCTGTTAATGGATGCTTCAATAAGTTTAAAATAACACTTAAAGGTCCAGTCATAACATCTGCTCCTATCTTAGCACATTCTAATAAATGTGTAGAATGACGAACTGATGCTGCCAAAATCTCAGTTTCGAAGTTATAGTTGTCATAAATTAATCTGATATCATCTATCAAATCAACACCACTTTGAGAAATATCATCTAATCTTCCTAAGAATGGAGAAACGTAAGTTGCACCAGCTTTAGCAGCCAATAAAGCTTGACCTGCAGAGAAAACTAATGTACAGTTTGTTCTGATTCCATTATCAGTAAACCATCTGATTGCCTTAATCCCGTCCTTAATCATAGGAACCTTAACAACTATATTTGGATGCAAAGCAGCAAGTACTTTACCTTCTTCAATCATTTCATTAAACGTCGTTGCGATTACTTCCGCACTAACATCTCCATCAACAATATTACATATGTCAATATAATGCTTGTTTACTTTTTCGGTACCACTGATACCTTCTTTAGCCATTAAAGATGGATTAGTTGTTACCCCGTCCAAAACTCCTAAGTCTTGAGCTTCTTTAATTTGCTCTAAGTTTGCTGTGTCGATGAAAAATTTCATGATTTTATATATTGCGTGAGATTATTTTTATCAAAAATAGTCAACCTAAAGAAGGAATTTTAGTTTATTTTAGAAATGATATTAACATAGTTATTAAAAGTGCACTTTTTTCTCACTTTATAGAAACTCAAAGTGGTACAATTCGTAACGAAATCAAAAGAATCAAAGATGTCGCTTCCTAAAAAATTGTGGTCACCCAACAAAGAATTTTCTGAAAATTCTAATATGAACCAATTCATGCAGTGGGTGAACAAATATCATGAGGAAGATTTCACTACATATCAAGAACTATGGGACTGGAGTACTGTAAAGACTGAGTCATTCTGGACTTCAATTCTTGAATTTTACAACATTCAATACGCTGGAAAGTTCAAGGAAGTCATAAGTAAAGACACCCCAATGCATGAAACGAAGTGGTTCGAAGGAATCAGCTTAAACTATGCAGAGCATGTTTTTACAAACGAATCCACGATCAATCCAGCTATCATTTTTAAAAACGAAACCAATGAATTAACAGAAATTTCTTGGGAAGCTTTTAAAAACTCAACTGCAAAGTTGGCGAAATACCTAAAAGACAATGGGATTGAAAAGGGTGATCGTGTTTGCTGTATGCTACCAAATACACCAGAATCTGTCATCGCTTTTTTAGCAACAAATAGTATCGGAGCTATCTGGAGCAGTTGCTCCCCTGATTTCGGAACTAAGAGTATCATTGAAAGATTTCAACAAATAGAACCCAAGGTATTTATCACTGCAAACGCGTATAACTACAATGGAAAAACATACGACAAGCACGACGCAGTAAAGGAAATCACAGATGCGTTAACGACGTTAGAAACAACAATATCAGTCAACTACATTTCAACTTCTAATAAAATCGAAGGCGAAAACATAACCGCTTGGGAAAGCATTCAAAACGAACCAGAGGTTGAATTGAGCTTCGAAAGAGTTCCATTCGATCATCCAATCTGGGTATTATACTCAAGTGGAACTACTGGAAAACCAAAAGCAATCACGCACTCTTCTGGAGGTATAATCATAGAACATTACAAAGCACTTGGCTTACACCAAAACATCAAACCGGGAGAACGATTCTTCTGGTATTCCACAACAGGATGGATGATGTGGAACTATGCCAACTCTGCACTATTAGTTGGAGGAACATTAGCAATTTATGATGGTTCTCCTGCATATCCTAAAAACGAAGTCTTGTGGGATTTCGCTAAAGATGCTGAAATAGATCATTTCGGAGCTGGAGCAAGTTACTACATTCATTGTATGCGAGAAGGCTTGAATTTTAAAGACAATCCTGCAATCCAAAAGATAAAGAGTTTTGGCTCTACAGGTTCTCCACTCCCACCTGAAACGTTCGAATGGTTTTACGAAAAAGTAAACAACGATGCTTGGGTAGTTTCCTTGAGTGGAGGTACAGATATTTGTAGTGGTTTTGTTGGTGGAAATCCCTTAAACCCTGTATATGAAGGAGAAATTCAATGTAGAATGCTTGGTGTTAACCTTCAAGCATATTCAGAAAATGGAATAGCGGTTCACAACGAACTCGGTGAAATGGTAATTGAAAAGCCTATGCCTTCAATGCCTATTTTCTTTTGGAATGACAAGGACCATAAACGGTATAAATCAAGCTATTTCGTGATGTACCCTAATGTATGGAGACATGGAGACTGGATTAAAATTACACCTAGAAACTCATTAATCATCTACGGAAGATCAGATGCTACACTTAACCGTGGAGGAGTTAGAATTGGAACAAGTGAGATATACAGTGCAGTTGAAGGAATTGAAGAGATAGCAGACAGTCTGGTTGTTTGTATTGATCAAGAAGATGGAACGCAGTACATGCCCATTTTTATTGTCCTTAAGTCTGGTGAAGAATTAAACGATAACCTCATCAAGAAACTTAAAACCATAATCAGAACTCAATTCTCCCCTCGCCACGTTCCTGATAAATTTATACCTGTCAAAGAAATCCCTTACACGATCAGTGGTAAAAAAATGGAAACACCTGTTAAGAAAATCATGATGGGAATCCCAGTTGAAAAGGCGGCCAGTAAGGATGCTATGAAGAATCCAGATAGCTTAGCGTTTTTTGAGAATTTGGTTAACCAGTAAACAATTCAGTAAACACCGTGCTTTTTGATTTAGCGAAGCGTAATCTAAAAGGTAAACTATCCGATTTGTAATCGGAGTATTCACTAAATCTCGTCTCTTAATCCTGTTCTGAAAACAGCTATTCCCAGAACACCTTTGAATCACCTAGGACCAATAATTACAGTTACTTTATATACCTTTTATTTTGGTGACAGTCACCAAAATTTTTGTAATCGGAGTATTCACTAAATATCGTCTCTTATTTCCTGTTCTGAAAACAGCTATTTCCAGAACACCTTTGAATTACCTAGGACTAATAATTACAGTCACTTTATATACCTTTTATTTTGGTGACAGTCACCAAAATTTTTAAAAAGGCTGCCAGCAAGGATGCAATGAAAAACCCTGATAGTTTGACCTTTTTTGAGAATTTCCTTAAACAGTAAACAATTCAATAAACACCGTACTTTTTGATTTAGCGAAGCGTAATCTAAAAGGTAAACTATCCGATTTGTAATCGGAGTATTCACTAAATCTCGTCTCTTAATCCTGTTCTGAAAACAGCTATTCCCAGAACACCTTTGAATCACCTAGGACCAATAATTACAGTTACTTTATATACCTTTTATTTTGGTGACAGTCACCAAAATTTTTTATTTAAGCCTCAGCAACGCCCAACCTTAAAGCCGGAAAGACAAACTAGAGTTCCTCATTTAAGCTATATGTAAAAAACATTGATTTTACAAACAGCAAGATTCGGATTTCATAAAAGCAAAATCAATTCTACATTTGTTTTACTAAATTTGACTTGGATGAACGAGCAGGATTACATCAACTACAATCGAATAGCGGAAGCTATAAACTACATACAGCAAAACTTCACGAAACAACCCAGTCTTGATGAAATTGCTGAGAAAGTAAATTTAAGTCCTTTTCATTTTCAGAGACTATTTACAAAGTGGGCAGGTGTTAGTCCGAAAAAGTTTTTACAGTACATCAGCGTTCAGTATGCTAAACAGATGTTAAGCACCTCTACTCTATTCGATACAGCTTTTGAAACGGGACTTTCGGGATCTGGAAGATTACATGATTTGTTTGTTCAAATTGAAGGGATGACGCCAGGAGAATATAAAAACCAAGGAGAAAACCTTTCGATAAACTATAGTTATTCCGACTCTATATTTGGCAAGATACTGGTTGCATCAACTAGTAAAGGGATTTGCTACATGGGATTCTCGGAAGAGCAGAATGATGCTTTTATTGATTTAGAGAATCGATTCCCTAAAGCTACATTTATTGAACAAACAGACAACATTCAACAGAATGCATTATTAATATACTCACAAGATTGGAGCAAAATAAATCAAGTTAAACTGCATTTAAAAGGAACAGACTTTCAGTTAAAAGTTTGGGAGACGCTTTTAAAAATTCCTATGGGGAATTTAGCGACTTATGGAAAAATTGCTGAAAAGATCCAAAAACCAAAAGCTTCGAGAGCTGTTGGAACAGCTATAGGAAACAACCCTATTGCTTTTCTAATTCCTTGTCATCGAGTGATTCAAGCTACAGGTTCTCTTGGAGGATATATGTGGGGAACAACTCGTAAGACTGCTATTATAGGTTGGGAAGCTTCTAAAACTGAAAGTGTATAATCATGGAGAAACTTAAAGAAACCAATTGGCAAGATATAGCTGAGTCTTTGAATGAAAAAGGCTTTGCTATTATCCCTGAGGTATTCTCAGATGATGATTGTAATGAACTAATAGGTAATTACAACAATGATGATCTATACCGAAAAACGGTTGTTATGGAAAGGCATCAATATGGTCTAGGCGAATACAGATATTTTAACTACCCTCTTCCAGCAATCATCCAAACCATTAGAGAAACTACTTATCCGAACTTGGCTCCAATTGCCAATCTTTGGATGAAGGTGCTTAAAATTAATAAAACCTTTCCTAAAACACTTGGAGAACTACAATCCCTTTGTCATCAAAACGATCAATTAAAACCTACTCCTCTGATCTTAAAATATGGAAAGGGTGGTTTTAACACATTACACCAAGACTTGTATGGAGATGTGTTTTTCCCGCTTCAAGCTGTATTGTTTTTAAATGATCCTAAGGATGATTATACTGGAGGTGAATTTGTACTGAATGAGCAAACGCCAAGAGCACAGTCTAAGGCTATTGTTTTAAAGCCTAATAAAGGAGACATGCTTATTTTCGCAACAAGTTTTCGTCCTATAAAAGGGGCTAGAGGTTATTATAGAGTAAACATGAAGCACGGGGTTAGTGAGGTTCTTAGTGGTAAGCGACATACTTTGGGTATTATTTTTCATGATGCTACAAGTTAACTAAACGCTTAGCCCTTCGACTCCGCTCAGGATGACAAAAAAAATTACTATTGTTGATGGTGGTGTGGGTGTTGGAAGTGATAGTGGTGGTGGTGGTGGTGGTGATGATTGATTGATTGATTGATGATGATGA
>CAWVWF010000194.1:0-6098 GCA_963933885.1 uncultured Flavobacteriales bacterium
ACATCAGCAGTAATCACCCCAGTATTATATCCATAACAAGATGGATTTATAGTGTTTAATGAAATTGTAATATCATCTGGAGAAGAAATAGTTATTGTATCGTACGCCAAACATCCATTAGCATCTGTAGAGATAACCGAATATGTTCCTTCTGTAATGTTTGAAACAGTTTGTGTTGTTGCTCCAGTACTCCATAAGAATGAAACAAGTCCACTTCCCCCTTGTGTAGATGTTGTAAGCACCCCATCGTTTCCACTGTTACAACTAATTATTGTATTTATAGAAGTATTAACTTCTAGTAAATCTGGTTGAGTAATTTCATAACTAACCTGATCTTGACAACCTAAACTATCAGTTGCTGTTATCGAATATGTACTTGCTATTAACTGATTAATATTTTGAGTTGAAGCTCCGTTATCCCATATATAAGTATAAGCCCCTGTTCCTGAAGTAACAGTAATATTTATTTCTCCATTATTTTCACCAAAACATGAAACATCTATTTTATTTGCAAGACTAATAACAGGAGAACCTGTGTTGACAACGGATGCTGATTTACTTCGTGTACATCCTAATGCATCAGTAACTTCTAATGTATATGTTCCAGCACCTATTAAACTTAAGCCTTCTGTTATTACACCATTGTCCCAAGAAAAAGCATATGGTCCTGTCCCACCTGCAACTGTTGTTGCAATACTCCCATTATCAAGATCACAAATTGCATTCACATTTACAAAATCAATTGTTAAATCGTTTGGACTAACTAAAGTGATTGAATCAGTATATGTACATAAGTTATTATCCGTAACAATTACTGAGTAAGTTCCTTCTTCTAAATTAGTATTTGATTGATTTACCACACCGTTACTCCAACTATAACTATAAACTCCTGTTCCTCCTGAATTTGAAATTATAGCAGATCCGTTCGCTCCCTCAAAACATGAAGGATCAATCTTACTTATTGTTCCTGTCAAAACAGTTGGTTCCGAAATAACTATTGAATTTGATTTTGTACATCCATTTGCATCAGTAACATCTACACTGTAGGTTCCAATTAATAAATCTGTAATTACACTATCAGTTGATCCAGTATTCCATAAATATGTGTAACTACCAACCCCTCCAGAAACTGTAACTTCTGCACTACCATTTGCACCTCCGTTACACAATACATTAGTACCTGTAATTGATATTTGAATTTCACTAGGCTCTGTAAGAACAACTGAAGATGATGCTGAGCAACCATTGTTATCCACAACGGTTAAAGTCTGATTTACAGAACTCAACGAAACACTATTTAAACTATCACTTCCTGAGTTCCAGTTGTACAAATAAGGAGAAGCACCACCGCTTACCGTTGCTAAAACACTTCCGTTATTACCATTATAACAAGAAACATTTGTTGGTGTTAAGTTAATTGAGATTGAAGTTGGTTCTGCGATACTACCTGAAGTACTAGCGATACATCCGTTCGCATCCGTTACGTCTAAACTATATGTCCCAGGACTTAAATCGCTAACGTTTTTAGTTGTCTCACCATTACTCCATAAATAACTATATGGTGTTTGACCTGTTAGGTGTGTAAGACTAATTATCCCGTTATCGTCTAAATTACAAATCACATCAGTCGTTACACTACTTACTGTTGGATCATTATAAATCTCTATAGCTTGAGTTGTAGTATCCGAACATGTACCGTCGGTTACGATTAATTCAATATCGAAATCACCAGAAGTACCATAATCGTTAAATGTTGTATTTTCCAGAGTTGAATTTGCTCCATTTCCAAAATCCCATGAATAAGAAATTCCAGAACCTGTTGTTCCAGTATTTGTTAATGAGATGGATTGATTACTCAAACACTGATTACCAGTTGTTGAAAAATCAGCGTTAATAGTTCCTGTTGCAGCTGTAACAGTTACAGTTTTAACCACTGAACAACCAACAGCATCCAATATTGTAACCGAATAATCTCCAGCAGCTAAACTTGATGTTTGAGTTGTAGTTCCGCTCCCAGCGTTAATATCCCATAAATATGTAAAAGGTGATGTTCCAGATGTTGTTGCAACTGAAACCTCACCGTTACTAGCTTCTAAACAAGTTGAGTTAACTGTTGAGGTTGTTGCTGTAATTCCATCTAATGTAAAATCTAAACTTTGAGCTAATGCTATATTCCCACAGTTATCACTTACTGAACCGTAAGCACTTATTAGGTTTAATGAATATACTCCACCTACTGTTAAAGCAGGAGTTATTTTAACATTGAATATATTTTCGAAAGGTGCTCCATTACTACAACCATCACTTGTTAAATCTGTTAATGTGTAAGTTCCTCCTGGACCTGTTAATGTAAAATCTAAAATATCTGCTGTACTACAAAGTATATTTTCAGAAAATGTAAAATCTAATTCATCTGTTCCACATAAGATTGTATTATCTATTGAACTAAAAACAGGCGGTTCGTTATCGTGAATTTGTGCAGTTGAAGAAACAAAATCTAATACATAACCATTCTGAGTTGATGAGTAGTTACTTACATTTAAAGTATATGTATTTCCTGCTGTTACTGTTATTGTAGGTTCATCTTGTCCATTCCCTCCACCATTTGCTCCTGTTCTACCTCCATTTGAAGTTGATCCTGAGTAATCACATCCTACTTCCATGGATGCGTTAGTGTAAATATCTTCACAACCGTTAGTTGACACATCGTAAACAGCCCAATCATAATCATCATCCGAATCGTTCGGGATGATTGAAAAATTAAGCTGACCGCTTGTTTGAGCTCTAAAAACGTACCATACGTCATTTTTTTCACCAGAATTCAAACAAGAAGGTCCTGCGTTGATTTCATTGGTAATGTTTCCACTACCAACGTAGGAATTGGGGTTTGAGTAAATGTCTTGACAAACTGGTATTGCTCCTGCACAATCCTGTTCGTTTGGTGTTGGCTTACCAAAAGTAAGCGACCAAGCGGATAGGTTTCCAGAATCACCGTTTTGACGATCTTTTATTCTTATTTGCCAATTTCCATTTGCGTTTTGATTGTTAATGAAATCATTTAAAGTTTCATTTGGAGAAAACGATCCAGTATAAGGAGATGATCCAGTGGAAATATCAGCACCACCATTTACGTAACACAAGTTCGTAGCGTTAGTCCCAACAAGATCCCTGTTAGATAGCCTTTGTCTTGTTCCATCAGGTGAAATCAAGTCAATCTGTAAATCACTTAAGTCTCCATGGGAAACTGTGATACATACTTTCAATAAACTTTGTGATGATCCATCAAGTGTTCCAACTGATGATACGACTGCTTGATAATAGTTCCAAACGTTATTGTCTGTTATACTCCCAGGTCCTCCTGTGAATTCTTGACTTTGTGCGAATAATATTGATCCGAACATAGACATTCCTGCTGCTAAAATTGCTTTAAGTTTACTCATGACCCCCCTTTTTTAGAATTAATCCCCCAATTAATTATCACTTAAGTTCCCCAACCTAAGTGGTATTCTAAACACTCAACTATTTAACCTGTTGAGTTTTTACTTTATCATTCCTCAACCTTTTCAGCTTAGAAACCATTTCATCTAACAATTCCTGATTGTTAATTTTGAAAAACCTATTATCGATTTCATAACCGTACTTACTAAATACTTTTCGGTATGATTTAAAATCTGGTTTATCAGTAGTTGCAATTCTGATCATATAATCTTGATCTCTTTTTACAACAGCAACAATAGTGTGATTTGGTATTTGAAGTAAGATACTTTCTACTTCGAATTTATTTGATTCATTATAACCCACTACTCCAAATTGAACATAGTAGATTCCGCTTTCCTCTTTTAAATTCTTAAACTCTGCATCAGACGATGAGAATGTAAAAGAAGATAATAAGCATGTAGCAACAATAATTAAATAATCTGTGATTTTCATGACCCCCATTTTTAAAGATTTATGTTTTCTGTTTTTTCTAAATAATCGTAATGTGATTTTAGAAAAAATGAATTTTACCAAGTATGTTCCACCCCCATGGAAAAGCAAGTTGACTACAACTTGTGTCGTATATTAATTTGAATATAAATCATGATCAAAAAACGATACACGAAGTACAATTCAATTGAATTCAATACTAAATTGGTTGGTAAAATATAAGTCGTAATGTGGGTATTTGTCGTTAATAAAAAGTGAATACTTTAATATCAACTAGCCGTATTTATTATTGGCTGTAATTCTTTTAATATGTGGTAATAGATATTGTTTGGTTATATAAATGTACCCTGAAGCGTCATAAAAGGTTACGACAAGTAATTAACAATTGGTTGTTCCTGCAAGCATACTATTAAAGCTTGTTGAAACAAATACAACATAAAAAACCACAGGTTAAAAAACGCTAAACACTATAGAATAAAAGAGAATGAATTGGATTTAAATTAAAAATTAAGTGGAATTTCACCTTCAATTATTGGGTTGTAAGAATCTTCAACTTCTTGCCAGAATTTTCCGTTAACAAAAACTTTGATCTTTACATTTGGACCAAATGAATCTTTAGTTTTAAGAGAACATTTAATCTTTCCTCCTAAATAAGAACTAATAGAAACTTCATCTTTGATATCATCTAAAACATCAACCTGCTTATCAATAGAAATTGATTTATCTTTTGCTTTACTAAATAGCACGAATTGAACACATGAAGCCTTTCCTGAAATTTCAAATTTAACATTACACGGACCTCCAAAAGATTTCTCTTTAGAAGCAACGGGTTTAGCTGTTTTATTGCATGAGCACAAAACAACTAAAATGAATGTCAAAATTTTCAGGCTTTTAACTGACATATAAATAATTAACGAAAAAATACACCAAGGGTTGCTGTATTTTCCTCACGTAGAATTAACTTTGTGCAAAGGTCTTAAGATTAATTGGTTTTATGACACTTTTTATTTGAAATTTAACAGGAGTTATGAAAAAAGTGCTTTTTAGATTTTTAATTTTGTTTGCTGTTATTGGTGGAGGTGCTACAATTGTATATTTAACAATCTACTCAACTCCTCTTCTACCTGTTTATAATCCTAGTGATTTAAACCCGCAGGTTGTTGATATAAAAATGAGAGCAACAGATAAGAATCATACTGTTGGTGATTTCACTCTGACCGATCAATTGAATAAGACTGTTACTCCTAAAGACTTTAACGATAAGATTTATGTATCAAGTTTCATCTATACAACTTGCCCTGGGATTTGTCCTGCAATGACAGGAAACATTAAATCTGTCTACACAGAATTCATTGAAGATGACCAAATAAAATTCTTATCACATTCCGTAACACCAGAAATCGACTCTGTACCTGTTCTTAAAGCATACGCTGACAAATATGGCATAGCAAATCATAACAAATGGCATTTCACAACTGCGCCTCGAAAACATATTTACGAATTGGCTAGAATGCATTATTTCGCAGCGACGGATTCTGGTAATGGAGGTCCAAGCGACTTTGTACATACTGAAAACATAGTATTAGTAGACAAAGAAAAAAGACTTAGAGGGTTTTATGACGGAACTGACTTTGATGAAATAGATAGATTGAAAGAAGACATTTATCGATTAAAAGAAGAATACGATTAAACTACAATTATGCTGATAAGACCAAGAAGAAATAGAGCCAACAATACAATTAGAGAAATGGTACAAGAAACGGTTTTAAGACCGTCTAATCTAGTGCTACCTCTGTTCTTAGTAGATGGTAAAGACATAAAAATTGAAGTTGCTTCTTTACCTGGGAATTTCAGGTGGAGTTTAGATTTACTTTTAGGAGAGATCAAGGATTGTATTGAACTTGGTATTAAAAGCTTTGTGCTTTTCCCTGCAGTTGATGAAGAGTTAAAAGATTCAGTTGCTACGTATGGTTATTCAAGTGAGAACTTTTACTTGAAGGCTATTAAAACAATCAAAGAAACATACCCTGAGATTGTCTTAATTTCTGATGTTGCTATGGATCCTTATAGCAGTGATGGTCATGATGGATTAGTTCAAGATGGAAAAATATTGAATGACGAAACACTTCCTATCTTAGGAAAAATGGCAGTTGCTCAAGCTGAACATGGTA
>CAWVWF010000195.1:0-5876 GCA_963933885.1 uncultured Flavobacteriales bacterium
TTAAAAAAGGTATTTAATTGTAGGGATGCCTCTTGTAGGTATCCAAAACACAGTACTTCATATTAACACTACTACGTGTCGGGTACCTACAAGAGGCACCCCTACATTTAAGTACTTGACTCAAAATTTATTCAGTGCTAAAGCAGGAATAACAAAACGATATAAAACAAAAATGGCCACCAAACTGGTAGCCATTTTTAAACTTATATTATAGATCCTGATTAAACAGGCTGTCCGTCATTCATGATAACATTTTGACGACGAATAGATTCTTTATGAATCAGTTTTAAATAACTCGTTAAAAACGACTCATCTAATCCCATTGCCTTTCCTAATGCTAATCTCTTGTTAACGATTTCTTCCCATCTTCCAACTTGTAAGATAGTAACGCTGTTTTCAGACTTATAAGATCCTATGTCATCAGCAACTTTCATTCTTGATGCAATTTTTTGGAAAATTTCGTCATCCAACTCATCGATATCCATTCTTAATGAATCCAATTTGTTAGTATCACCGTTTTCAGTTTGTTCAGAACGGAAAGTTAAACCATCCAACAATGTTGTTAATCCAACTGGAGTAACTTGTTGAGCAGCATCACTCCATGCAACTGAAGGTGTCATATGTGCCTCTATCATTAAACCTTCCATGTTAAGGTCTAAAGCTTTCTGACAGATATAAGGTAACAATTCTCTGTTTCCTGCAATGTGAGAAGGATCATTAACGATATCCAAGTTTGGAAACTTTCTCATCATTTCAATTGCCATATCCCACATAGGTAGGTTACGGAAAGGAGTTTTTTCATATGTAGAAAAACCTCTATGAATTGCAGCTAAACGTGTAATTCCTGCAGAATAAATTCTTTCTAATCCACCTTGCCACAAACCTAAATCTGGGTTGATTGGATTTTTTACCATTACTGGAATATCTGTACCTTTTAAAGCATCAGCTACTTCCTGTACTGAGAATGGGTTAACAGTTGTTCTTGCTCCAACCCATAAAATATCAATTCCTGCTTTTAAACAAGCTTCAACGTGAGCTCCATTAGCAACTTCAGTAGCTGTTAATAAACCAGTTTCTTCTTTTGCAGCATTTAACCAAGCCAATCCTTTTTCACCAATACCTTCAAAACTTCCTGGTCTTGTTCTTGGTTTCCAAATTCCTCCTCTTAGTACTTTTACTCTTGGATCCTTTGCAATATCTTTTGCAGTTGTAATAACTTGACTTTCTGTTTCAGCACTACAAGGTCCACTAATGATTAATGGCTGGTCTAAACCTAAACCCCAATCTTTTATTCTTTTTATATTTTCTAAACTCATCTCCTAAATTCTTTTAATTATCCCAAATCATTAATTTGGGGATACAAATATACTTTCAGTTATTGTATAATCCAAATAAAATTTGCCTATTCACAGTTTGGGGAAATCCATGCCAAATATAATTCTGAATTACGCTTTTAACAAAATGATAATACTAGAAAACCAACGATTTACAGTCAATTATTCGTTGTTCGACTAGAATTCCAAATAAGATTTTTTTTGAATAAAGTAACCTAGGTTAATCCTTTGCGATCCAAGCTTTTGAATTATGCGAAAGTTTTGCTTTTGCTAATGCTTTTAACGCTTTAATTCTTGTTCCAAACGATCCGTAAGCTACTCTAAATAAACCTGAGTTAGATTTCCCTGCTAATACTGCTGGATAACCTTTCGCTTTTAACCTTCGAACTAATTTGTTTGCATTACGCTCAACTCCGAAACAACCAGCGATAACGTGGTAATTATTAGAAATATCTTTAGCAACAAGATCTGCAACCCTAACTGTTGCTTCTTTAGTAGGAACTTCAAATAGTTTTTCTCTTGCTTCTTTTTCTTCTTTCAAAGCTTTTACAACCGCAAGGTTTACATTGTCGCCAATATGCCCAGTATTTTCTAAAAGCTTTTGCTCTTCTCTATTGAAAATTATTTTTACTTTCTCAACGACTTCTAAAGGCTTCTTAGCTGTTACTGTAGATTGACCAACTATGATGTCATTCTGCTCAACACTACTACTGCCAACACTAATAACACTCATCTGTGTTGCTGTATTGTCTGTTTCTCCTGTGAAAAACAAACCAGCACCTAGAAAACCAATACAAACAGCAGCTACAGTTCCCATAGCCAACTTATACATTCTTGGTTGAGCTTGCTTATTTGCTAAACCTCTTTCGATTGTTTGTGTTAATCCAACACGTTCAACAGGTATAGCATGAACATTAGTTAAACCAAAAGAAGTATCTAAAAAGTTCGTTTCGTTAAACTGTTCGAAAACTAAATTACCTTCTTTGTTTAAAATGAAAGATCCTAAGTTTTCGAATTCTAAGTAATGTTTTGTTTCCAATTCATTTCTCCAGAATTCTACGCGAATAGCAATACTTTCTAATGCTTCTTTATAAGTGATTCCTAATTTCTCACTTATACATTTCGCCAATAAACCATCGTTCTTAGACAACTTAGCGTTGAATGAAATATGTTTCCCTGGAGGAAGTAAGATATTCTTAGAAGGCTCATTGATTGCAGCACGATAACTAGATACAAATCCACCAAACTCAGGGATAACTACACAGTCTTCCTCGAGCAATAATTCTTTGGCGATTTTTTCTACTTTTATCTTCATAAGCTGCTAACGCAACTAAGGTAATAATTATGATTCGTTATTAAAAGATGATCGGTACTAATATTTTTAATACCACTCGCGCGCATGTTCCGAAGGACATGCGTGTGTACTTACAATCGCGTCTCCAGACGCCAGTTGTCATTCTTGGTTATTGTTGAGCAGTCACGTTTGAAGACGCTGAATTCGATATATTCACCGCTGGCGCAAGGCTGTGCCTTGTGTCCCATACAATAACCACAATGGATCACTTCGGAGGAACCTCTACACATAAGGCACAGCCTTGCCAAAAGAGAAACACAAGTTACGCTTCGCTCTCCGAGCCGAAGGCGAATCTTGAATTCCATTGAAAAAAAGTATATATGAAAAAACTTGCGCTAGCCATGTAAAAAATTATGATTTGTTATTGAAAGATGATGGCCAAGCATTTACTGATTGGAATAAAACTGGAGGATTACGACTTATCAGAATCAGTATCCAACAAAATTTCTTTTGCCATTTTCATTGGAACAGAAATGTATTTTTTTTCAATGTACGCCAGCATCTTATCTAAAACTTCTTTGCTTTCGGCCTCCATTTCCTCCATCTCTTTTGCAAAAACTTGAGTAATTGCAAATTCTTTGATCTCTTTGATTTTCTGAGGAACTTCGCGCATTACTATTTCAACTTTGCGCTCTTTAAATGCTTGTTTAAAAGCAATCAATTGTTCTTCAATTAGCGCGTTACAAACTGTAAGTTCTTTTTCACGCTCCTTAATATTTGTTTCTGAGATTGATTTTAATCCTTCAATTTCAATATAATTAATAGAATTGTCTTCAATAACCTCTGGAGATACATCGTAAGGGATAGCTAAATCTACTATCGTTTTCTTACTTGTATCATCACCAATTAAGGTTTTATAAATTTGAGGAGTAATAATCGCCTCATCACTTCCAGTACAAGTAACTATTAAATCAAAACCTTTATCAAATTTTCCAAGTTCAGAAAGTGGTAATGCTGTTCCACCAATGTGATTCGTTAAAAATTCTGCCTTTTCAAGAGTACGGTTAAACATGGTTAAATTTTTCAAACCATGCTTACTTAGGAACCTACACATATTTGTGTTTGTTTCACCAGCACCTACTACTAAAATTCTAGAGTTCTCTTTTATATTAAGTTCTCTCAGTTTACGATATGCAAGAGAAACTATTGAAACTGGATTTCTTGCTATATTTGTTTTAGTATAAACTTCTTTTGCTGATTCGATAGTCTTATTAATCAACAATCTTATAATGTCTCCAGTTAAACCTAGCTTACTACATTCATCAAAAGACTTTCGTACTTGAGTAATAATTTCTCTTTCCCCAACTACCAATGAATCTAAAGAAGAAGCAATTTTGAAGATGTGACGAACTGATTCTAATCCTTCAAACATATTGCAATTACTCATTGCCCATTTGATATCTGCATCACCCCATTCAGGATTGAAAATAGCAAAGAAAGAATATAAGAAGTTTTCACTTAATTCTTCATCATGAACAAAAACAAACTCAACACGATTACAAGTAGAAAGATACATGAGCTCAGAAACGCCCAATTCTTTAATTCTAGACAAGCGTTCCTTTCTGTTATCTACATCTATATGCAACTTCCCGATATTTTTAATATCGGTAGTTTTGTGCGTAAATGCTATAACTTTAAGTTCTCTCACCAAAAATTTTTAGTTTTACAAAAATCTCCATTGGGCTTCAGAGGATTGTCATAGTTCTGTCACTAATCAATGAAAGCTGATATAAATCATATTATGAAAAACGCAAAGTACTGGGTTGAAAATATTGGAATGTTGGAACATCCTGAGGGTGGGTATTTTAAAGAGACTTACAGAGCTGAAGGCGCTTTTAATCCTGAAGGTTTTTCTGGTGAAAGAAATTTTGCGACAAGTATATATTTTTTGCTAGAAAAGGACAATGTCTCACATTTTCACCGCATCAAATCAGATGAAATTTGGTATTACCATGCCGGTTCTCCACTTACTGTTCATGTTATATTTCCAAATGGGGAACTGAAAGAATTGAAGATTGGTCCTAATATAGAAAATGGCGAAGTGCTCCAAGCAGTTGTTCCTGCTAATACAATATTTGGATCTACATGTACTAATGACTATTCATTGGTTGGATGTATGGTTTCTCCAGGATTCGACTTTAATGATTTTGAACTTTTTCCAACTTCTCAGTTGTTAGAACTATATCCAATGCATAAAGGAATTATTGAAACACTGAGTAAGGAAACCTATAAGTAATCATTTTATAAATCGAAATACACTATTCACGGAATTCCATACATTTTCATTGAAGCCCTTTTTGTTGATGCAGGACCAGATTTCAAGAAATGTAAAAAGGGCTTTCCTCCAATCGGTTTTCCACTAACAGTTGCTTTTTTTATCATTCCCCAAACAGAAGTAAAGTCAAAATTTTCAGTTAAATACTCCCACCAGTTACTCACTTCGAAATACGATGGTAATGTATGCAAATAATACAAGCTCCTTGTTTTTAATCTTTCAAGAGCGCTAGACCAGTAATACTCTCCTGGTTTCGATTCCATTTTAGCTGAAAAAGGATTTAGTTCTACGTATCGAATGGCTTCATAGAAATGGCTCTCATCCAAACAACTTGAGAAATAACGATCTCCAAATAACCTGCCCGACTCTCCATATTTCTTGTTGAAATATCGAACATACTTTGTATTCAAAGCACAAAAAAGTCTAGATAATCCTTTCTGGTTTTGAGGTTCAACTACAAAGTGTACATGATTATCCATTAAGCACCATGCGTAAAGTTTAACCTTGTATTTCTTTCTATAGAACTGAAAACTCCTGATGTATTTTTCCTTGTCTTCATCGTCCCTAAATATATCTTCTCTCCGATTTCCTCTTTGAGTAATATGAACGGGAACCTGAGGTATAATCAAACGGGGTTTTCGAGACATCTTTTCTTTGCAAAATAGAACTTCAAGCTACAAATAGCTGTCTTAATCAAAGTAAAAAATCGCGTACTTGAAACAAGTGAAAAAACAGAAATATAACCGTTCAAAAAGTGCTCTTTTTTGATGCACTAAATCAACAACAAACTACTACACAACATAACTACAGTCACCGTTTTCAATTCAGGACTGTCCTGTAGAGGTGTGGAGGTGTGGGAAAATTACATGGAGATTTTTAAAGACATTTCCTCATATGCTAGCGCAAGTTTATT
>CAWVWF010000196.1:0-5857 GCA_963933885.1 uncultured Flavobacteriales bacterium
GAATAGAGGGTTCGATGTAGAGGTTTATGAACGGAACGCTCACTACTATGGGGGGAAAGCTCGAAGTATAGAATACGATGGTGACGGGAAGTATAAAAAACCTTTACCTGGAGAACATGGTTTTAGGTTTTTTCCTGGGTTTTATAAGCATGTTACAGATACAATGCAGGGTATTCCGTATCCAGTAGGTAGCAAAAAGAACAGTGTTTTTGACAATTTGGTGCCAACTTCAAGAATAATGATCGCCAGATATAATAAGCCAGCAATTATTACGACGGCTTCATTTCCAAGAAATATAAGTGATATTAAACTAATTATAAAAGACATTACTCAAAATAATGAGACTGGTCTTACTAGAGAG
The DNA here is from genome assembly GCA_963933885.1 of uncultured Flavobacteriales bacterium. GTDB lineage: Bacteria > Bacteroidota > Bacteroidia > Flavobacteriales_C > CAWVWF01. The sequence goes on from CAWVWF010000196.1 coordinate 362, forward strand.
GAGGAATTGTTTTTTGCTGAACGTGTTTGGCAGTTGATGACTAGTTGCGATGATCGTAGGGATAATGACTACGAAAGATTAAGTTGGTGGCAGTACACTCAGGCTGATAGATTTAGCGATGCTTATCGATCTCTTCTGGTTGATGGGTTAACACGAACTTTGGTTGCTGCGAAAGCGGAAGAAGCAAGTACAAAAACTGGTGGAGGAGTGTTTTTACAACTTTTGTTTACCATGACGGATCCATCATTACAAACTGATAGAGTTTTGGATGGTCCTACTAACGACAGGTGGTTATTGTCGTGGGTTGATTACTTAAAAAGTAAAAACGTAAAGTTCACTAAGGATGTAGAGGCCGTTGAAGTATCTATGAAAGACGATGCGGTAGATCACGTTGTTATTAAAGAAGGAGAACTAGAAAGAAAAATAGAAGCTGATTATTATATCATGGCAATGCCGGTTGAGCGAGCTGCTCCTTTGGTTAATAAGGATATGATTGAAACCGATGGCCGTTTAGCTTTTATTAAAGATTTAGCACCAAGTACTGCCTGGATGAATGGGCTTCAGTATTATTTGAATGATGATGTTGTTATTAATAAAGGACATATCATTTGTAGTAATTCGGAATGGGCAATTACAGCTATATCTCAAATCCAATTTTGGGAAAATTTTGATATTTCTAAATATGGTAATGGGGACGTTAAAGGAGTATTAAGTGTTGATATAAGTAATTGGACAACACCCGGTAGAATAACAACTACAAAGTGTGCTAATGATTGTACAAGAGATGAAGTTCAAAAAGAAGTTTGGGCACAATTAAAAGAGAGTATTAATGTAACAACTGAGATCTTAAAAGATGATATGGTTGTTGATTATTACTTAGACCGTGATATAGTAGAAAAAAGCACAAACGATTTATCAGAAGCAGAACTTACTAACAAGGAGCCACTTCTCGTTAATAAAGTAAATACTTGGAGCTTAAGGCCTGATGCTAATAGTTACATTGGTAATTTGTTTTTTGCATCAGATTATGTGAGAACTAATACTGATTTAGCAACTATGGAAGGAGCTAATGAAGCCGCAAGAAGAGCTGTGAACTGTATTTTGGATGAATCCAATAGTAGTGAAGAAGATTGTGATATTTGGAAAACAAGAGAGCCTTGGTGTTTTGGACCAATGAAATGGTATGATAAGAGTCGTTATAACAAAGGATTATCTTGGAATATAAAAGCACCAAAAATTCTGAAATTAATAACTGTGTTTTTAGTTGGTTTATATATGCTTACGGGAATCGTTAAGGCTGTTTTAATCAAGTATATTTTTGATCCTCTTTTAGGATTACTTCCAAATGTGAAACATAAAAAAGAGAAGTTATTCATCTTGATAACAATGGCTGCTACGCTTGGAATTGCATTGTTGGATGCAAAATTAAATTCAGGATTTAAATCAGCTACAATTTTAAGTTTTACCATGTATACTGTTATTGCCATAGCGGCCTTTAGTTGGCAGAATACTTTTCTGAAAAAATTATTGATTTTTGGTTTGGTAGCAGGGTTTACAGAATTGATAGCTGATAATTGGTTAGTGAATGGAATAGATTCATTAACCTATCCAGCAACACAAGCTCATATTTGGGCTTCTCCTTTTTATATGCCTTTTGCATGGGCTGTAATCCTAATTCAAGTTGGATATTTAGGGGATGTATTATCGAAAGGTAAAAGTTTATTAGTTAAGTCTTTAATTAGTTTTGTAATTGGAATGTGTTTTATTCCTGTCTTTGAAACATGTGCGAAATATGCAGGTTGGTGGGTTTACGATTCAAGTGCTACATTTTTAAATACGCCTTATTATATAATTCTAGGAGAGGGACTTATTTGTATGGCGCTACCAGTTATTTTCAACAAAATGGCACAAAAATCATTAGCAGGGGTTATCCTAACAGGTGTCTTACAGGGGCTTTGGATATTTGCTGCTTACTACATAGGATTTCAAATTTTCGGAAAATGAAAAAATTAGTTCAATACTTTATTCCATCTAGTTTACCTAACAATGAAGAGGTTCAGAGAAAGGCTAGGTTAACTGCAGGAACGTTGCTTTTACTTCTTGTGTCTACACTTCAATATTCTTCTATATCGCTTTATATCGGTTTTGACGAAGGTGTAATGTCTCAGTTTGGATTGTTTGTTTTAACTGTTATAACACTTGTGTTATACAAGTTAAATGTCACTCGATCCATACTTCTTGGAGTCTATTTTACAGCGTGTACCATTAGTATAGCAGGAGCTGTTTTTTACACAGGAGGATCGTCATCAATAGTTTTTATGTTCTTAGCAACAACTCCAATTACAGCCTTAATGGTTTGGAGCGTAAGAGGAAGTAAATTTACTTTGGTAGTTGTTGTAATTGTAGAGGTTTTGATTTATTATTTGGATCAGGATGGGTTTGTATTCCCAAACAATGTTAAAGAAGAATATCGTTCTTCTTTTTTCCTTTCTTGCAATTTGGGATTTGTTCTTTTACTGTATTGGATTTCCTATATTTTTGAAAGTGCTAAGAGTAAGGCGATCAATAATTTTGAAAAGAAGAATGAAGAACTTGCTGAAGAAAAAGCTAAATCAGACAGGTTATTACTGAATATTTTACCTGAAACTGTTGCTGATGAACTTAAAGAGACTGGGCAAGCCAAAGCTCACTTGTATAAAGATGTAAGTGTCTTGTTTTTGGATATAATTGGTTTTACAACAATTAGTGAAAAATTAACTCCTCAGGAATTAGTAAATGAATTAAACCTTTGTTTTACAGAGTTTGATCATATTGTTAAGAAGAATGGTGTAGAAAAAATAAAAACAGTTGGAGATGCTTACATAGCTGCTTCAGGATTACCGGTAGAGAATGAGAATAATGCAGAAGTTGCAGTAGCAACTGCTATTGAAATGATGGCAAGTATAGAGAAGTATAAACTTAAGCGCGAATCAGAGAATAAGCCTCATTTTACTTTTAGATGTGGTATTCATTCGGGAACTGTTGTAGCTGGGATTGTAGGAGTAGAGAAGTTTGCTTACGATATTTGGGGAGATGCTGTAAATACTGCTGCTCGTATGGAACAGAATAGTGAAGCTGGAAAAGTTAATATTTCTCATCAAACCTATGAATCGGTAAAGGATAAGTTTAAAATAGATTATAGAGGTGAGATCGATGCTAAAAATAAAGGTTTGATTAAAATGTACTTCGTAAGTTAGAAGTTTTAAGAAGAACGTTTTATTTTGAGATGTACTAAAATTGAAAATAGATTTCAGTTATACTTCTCAGGATTTCATGAGTTAATGTATGAGTTTTATAAAATATTTCTACTTGCTATAAGCAAAAAGTTAGCTGTGGTTTTTCAGTCACGATAAGTGGGATTAATATACGGTTATAGAATATTACTTTCTTTTATAGAGAACAAAAATCTTTTTTGGACCTTCGCTTCCTATAACGTAAAATAAATCATTATTATACCATCTAATTCTTTGAGACCCAATACTGAAATAACAATGATATGATTCATTTACTTCGGTTTTTAGAATCTTGCCATTATAACTCCATTTACCTTTTATTCTTTTAAAGTAAGTTAAAACAGATGTGTATTACTTAACGATTTTAAATTTTATCCAATCTCCTCTAGGAAGGTAATTAAAAGCGCCTATTTTTTTACTTGCTTTTAAAACCCAAAACTCTTTCCATTTAATGAATGTAAATTCTGAATTATATGCGTCAACAGGATCTGGATGGTCATCCAAACAAAATATAGAATCAGTTTGCATTTTGTATTCTAAAGTAAATTTCGATTTAATTTTTGAATAACCGTACTCTGGTTTTCTTGTGGTTGTTTTTGAATAAAATGTGACTATTGAGTATTCAGTATTAAATTCAACTTTCTTAATCAGATAAACTCTTCCATTGGTTTCATTCGATTCGAATACTTCATCATACCTAAGCTCTAATTCTTGAGAATAACCTGAGAAATTGAATAGGAGTGAAAGTGTAATGATCCAAGTGTATTTAACCATGATTTTTGATTTAAAACATGTGATTCTAATGTGTTGTTTGCTTTAATTTCTAAGTTAATGAATTAGCTCGGATGGGTTATTTAATTTCTTCATTAATGTTTCTGTGCTATGAAAAAGGAATATTTATTAGTGTTACGATACGTTTAGGTTCCCGCCTTCGCGAGAATGACAAGTTGTGATGAAAAAGTACTAACATAATCAATCAATCAATCAATCAATCAATCAATCAATCAATCAAAATATTGTCATTCTCGCGAAGGCGGGAACCTAGACGCCTCACTAAGCAATCAGTATAGTATCTTAAATCTCCCAACTCAAATACACAGATAAAAACCCCATTAAAGGCGCTAATTTATATGAACCATTCTCTCCATTAATCTTTTGTCGCCCAGCCAAAGCGAAATACGGATTAACATAAAACCCATTATCAAACGGATACCATTTGTAGTGAATTCTACCTAAGATTTCTAATTGATTGTACTCATTGTGTTCTATTGGACTGTCTACTGTTTGATTTAGATAAACAAGGCCGGCACCTGCCCAAAATGAATTTCGTTTTTCCCCCAGTTTTCTATCTCCATATAATGCGATTCCATAATTTACTTTCTCAGTCCAATTTTTATCTTTGTTTTCAGGATTTAAGTTGATGACCAACTCTGGAATTTCAATTGAAAAAACTTCAAAGGATAAATCATAGTTAGGATTGCTTTTAGGAATCAATCCAAGTTTTACAGAATAACCATTTAAAGCATAAGGAGAGACATCCATTGCAACTGTGTAATGGTTTTTTAATGAATCTTGACCATAGGAAAAGAAGGTAATTAGACTTGTAATAATTGTGATTAGAGTTTTCATAACAGCTTTTTTTCAAAGCTACAAGAAGTTAAAACCCAAAACCTTGATTGAAATCAAGAATTCAATTGTATGTTTTTTTTTTATTCGAATGATTGATGAAATCGATAGACAGCCTTAACGACCACATTTAATTAAATACAATTTACCTTCTTTGAAAATGTAGTTGTATTTTATTTCGCTTTCCCTTCTTTTTAAGTATAGTTGCTGTTTGTTAATATCTAGATCCCATTTTACTTTTCTTATGCATTCTTTGATATACACACCTGATCCATAACTCACTTGGTTAGGTTGTTTTGGTCGATGAAATTCTTCAACTAAAACGAAACTAGATTTGAAATAATCTATTGTGAAATTTGTTTTGAAACAGAATTTGTCTTTAATAATTATGCTATCTCGACTAAGGATAATTGTGTCTAATTTATTGAACTCATCATATTTTTCTGTATTATAAAACCAAGTTCCTTTAAAGTCTAATTCATAAGTGACTGTAGTATTATTTTTTTGGAATGAATAGATCTTGTTTGATAAACTAAAAAAAGGATAGGGTTACCCCTTTAAATCACAGACCGTAAACTGCTTATGGTTACATATTGTT
>CAWVWF010000197.1:0-5805 GCA_963933885.1 uncultured Flavobacteriales bacterium
TCCAAACTTTTGATTCAATTGAAAATAATAAGAGACGTCTAGATTCCCGCCTTCGCGAGAATGACAAGTTTTGATAAAAAATTTCTAGCACAAACAAACAAACCTTGTCATTCTCGCGAAGGCGGGAATCTAGACATTAAAGCTTTAGTGCTTAACATATTAACACTTTGTATTTCACTATAATTATTCGAAGAAGTGATTACGATGATACATTACGCGGCATACTTTAAATCTCCCTAAAAGCACAATAACTCGATATAAAGTAAAGTATGGAATTTCATGATTTATTGTAAATTCATTCAGGATAGCAGTGTGCCCTCGCTGAAATAAAAAGTTATCGCTTGGAGCTTGTGCTATACAATTAAATAAAATCACTTACTTGATTAGTAAATACTACAAATAATATTACACTAACTAGCTAACCTAACTAACATAAAAAAGCTCATGCTTCTTTCGAAACATGAGCTTATATATAATCTTAATATATTCTAACCTTTTGCTGCTTTAGCTTCCGCTTGCAATCTCTTTGCATCTTCCCAGTTCTTAGAATGCTTAATATAACTAGGCACAGGACGTAAATCCCAAATTAAACCTAAGAAAGAAAGTGTTTTCAATAAGTAAAATGTAATATCAATTTCCCACCAGAAAAAACCTTGACGAGCTGAAGCTTGATAATAATGGTGATTATTATGCCATCCTTCTCCCATTGTTACTAAAGCCAGTATAAAACTATTCCTAGATTCATCTCCAGTTTCATAGCGCTTACCTCCTATCATATGCATTAATGAATTGATTGAGAAAGTTCCGTGAAACAAGATAACAGTACTAATGAAAAATCCAATTACTAAAGTTGGTAAACCTTTCGCAAAAAAGTCAACTCCAAATTCTCCTCCATTAACATAACCTCCTAAGAAGAATACTCCGAAAGCAGTAATTATTGCAGGAATCAAATGATTCTTATTTAACCAAACTAATTCTGGAAACTTAGCGAAATCTCTAATTAAATCGTAATGTGTTTCTTTAAAATCTGGTCCGATAATCCAACCAATATGAGAATAAAAGAAACCATAAATTTTATTTGAATGTGGATCTGATGGTTTATCACTATTCTTGTGATGAACTCGGTGTCCTGAAGCCCACCAAAGTGCTCCTTTCTGTACAGTAGTTTGTGCACAAAACGCAATTAAAAATTGAAAGAATCGACTTGTACTATATGTTTTATGAGCGAAATACCTGTGATAACCACCAGTTACGAAGAACATTCTGGCGAAATACATAAACACTAACATAGCCCAGTCGAACTTAGTCCCTAAACCAGACCAAAATAACAACAAAGGAGTCAAGTGCATCAAAACCATTTGAATTACACTTTTAAAAACCGGTTTATTTCTTTTCTCTGCTTCCATCTAAAAGATTTTCTACAAAAATAACCCTTTTTCAATTACGAAGCAGATTTGAATCAAAGAATTTTACAACAATTACATGACATTTTGAAACTTTAACATGCTCTTAATTATCATGTGATTTTCAACATATACCCTACTGAAAGTTATCACCTAATAACAGTATTGCTTTGATGAAACTTATCGATAATACAAGTGGTGCATTTATTTTCAACAATTGTGATTTCACCACTATAAACAGAGATCAATCGAGTTGAAGAAGAATTATCTATAGAATTAAAATACTTTTTTTGTTTGTACACCTGAAGTTGGTGAGCTCCTGGTTGCAATGCGTTTATTGAAATTTGATCACAAACTTCATATTCAATAGCATCGAGGTAAACCACGAATCTTGAATAATCATGCATATTCAACTCTAGAACAGTTGAGGATTGTGAAACTCCTAAAAGAGGTGTTATAAATAATAAGGCTAGAACTGTTTTCATGATGATCGATTTCCGAAAACAAACCAATCATTATACCATAATATTATTCAAACATTAAGAATTCTTTAATTCTAAAATTGCTTTAATTGAAGAAGTCAAAACCATCACTGCACCTATCACTACAATATTCAAAATTATCAACCAAGTATAAGTAATTTCCATAACTTTTTTTTATTTTATTAATGCTCCATTTATAAAGTAATAACTGATATTAATATTTTCTACATCTGTCCCTACCTCACTTAAAACATTGTAAAAACTTATTGGGTAAGAATATAAATGCAATGATATCGCTCGTTCTTTTGAAGAATTCTTAATATTATACATCTGCTCCTTCGTTTGATGAACAAACAAATCATCTTTCTCAAGTTTCTTTGTTTCAACTTCTTCAGAAGAGCTGTTTACGTTTAATGTGTTAAATTCTAAATCCCCTTTTAGAACTTTGATCCAACCTATCTGACCATTTAAATCGTGTAACATAGATGACTGACCTGGCTCCCAACAACAAACCATTAACTCAAACGATTCAGTTTTTGAAATTAAATTACGGGTATAGGTGTCTTCATTCCAAAATAAAAAGTCTTTAATTTTCAAAGTATTTGTATCCAAGCTTTTCATTCCTTCTAAACATCTTTTTACATCCCTTTTATTTGGGTTTAAAAAGTTTAATAATTCACCTAAAGTTTCTAATTTCATTTTTCAGCTAGTTGATATACAAATTTGTAGATAAAATAATACGAGCGGAATGATATCGCTCAAATGAAAAGAAGACTTTTATCAGTTTGTTCTTCTTTCTTAATATATTTGCAACAAATTTGAGCACATGATTAATAAGAATCTTTTAAAAACATTAGGACCTGGAATTCTGTTCGCATCAACTTGTATCGGTGTATCTCACCTTGTTCAAAGTACAAGAGCTGGAGCCAACTATGGATTTAGTCTTGTAATAATGATTTTATTAGCAAACTTATTTAAGTACCCCTTTTTCGAATATGGTTCTAGGTATGCAAATGCAACAGGAACCAGCTTAATTGATGGATACAGAAGATTGGGTAAATGGGCTATCAATCTATATGCTTTTATCACACTTGGAACAATGTTCCTTGTCACCTCTGCAGTTGTAGTTGTAACGAGTGGATTTATGAATAACTTATTTGGAATCTCTGAACTATTTAAAAGCTTAAACTTTCCTTTCCCTGATCTAGTAACACCTGCTCTATTACTTACAGTATGCTTCGGAATTCTAGCAGCAGGAAAATACAAAGTTTTAGATTCGTTGGTAAAAGTTATCGGTGGTGTTTTATTAATATCAACTTTAATCGCCTTTACATTAAGCGTTTTAAAAGGAGGTGCTCCCCAAGTTGAAGGATTTGTCGCTCCGGATTGGTTAGATTTCAATTACAAAAACGGATTGCACTTAGGATTTATCGTTGCTTTAATGGGATGGATGCCAACTGCTTTAGATTTATCTACGTGGAATAGTCTTTGGACAGTTGCTAGAATTAAGCAAACAGGATACAAACCAACACTAAAAGAAACTTTATTTGATTTTAATTTCGGGTACATTGTCTCTGTAATCTTAGCAATTTGCTTTGTTACCCTTGGTGCCAATTTAATGTATGGTACTGGAGAAACACTTCCTGCTAGTTCAGCTGCATTCTCAGGAAAAGTAGTTCAAATGTACACAACAACTATGGGTGATTGGAGTAAGTGGATTATAGGCCCTGCTGCTTTTAGTATAATGTTTGGAACTGCAATAGCTGTAATTGATGGTTATGCAAGATCATCTGAAAGAATTTTAGAAATTCTATTTGTAGAAAAGAAGAAGAAAAAAGTAGATATAGAGAATAGAAAGAGAGAATATATAATTTCTATTTTAGCACTATCAGTTGTAAGTTTCACTATTGGTTATTTATTCGTTTATGACGAAAGCTCAAAAATAGCGATAAGTAATTCCCTAAATAATCTATTAGGAAATACAGATAAAGGAGCTACTATTGGAGGTTTTAAATTCTTGGTTGATGTAGCTACTACGATCTCATTCATCGTTGCACCGATTGTAGCAATTATGAATTTCAGTTTGGTTCAAGAAAAATATATAGGAAAAGAATTTGTTCCACCTAAATGGGAAATCATATTAAGTTATGCTGGAATTATTTTCTTATCTGGATTCACAATCTTATTCTTAGTCTTTAAGTTTTTCTAAGAAAGATCATCTATCACTTCGCTATCCTTCTTAATTTCTCCATAACTTTTTGGTAGACTACTAAGGATGAAAATTGAAATAACTGGAAGCACTAAACCTAAAGATCCCCAGCCTTGAATACTACGATTCTTTTTTTTCGCTAGATTCATGCAAAGGAGAATACTTGTAATCATAATGAAGTAATTCATAATTATATCTTCATCCTTGCATTTGCAGTAATACTAAGATCAACGAAATTATTTTGTTGGAACTTATGATATCCAACCACTCCAATCATGGCAGCATTATCAGTACAATATTCAAAAGCAGGAATAAATACCTCCCAACCTCTTTTAGTCTGTTCTGATAATCTACTTCTTAATTCAGAATTCGCACTTACACCTCCCGCAATTGCTACACGCCTAATTCCTGTTTGTTTAACAGCATTATCCATTTTCTTAAATAAGATATCTAAGATTGTTTTTTGAACCGAAGCGCAAATATCATTTAAGTTTTCACTCACAAAATCTGGATTCTTTTTAACCTCTCTTTGTAAGAAATATAATACAGCTGTTTTTAAACCACTAAAACTAAACTCTAGCTTACCAACCTTTGGATGAGGAAATGGAAACGCATAAGGATTCCCAAGCTTAGCATATTTATCGATTAAAGGTCCGCCAGGATAAGGAAGCCCCATTATCTTAGCTACTTTATCGAAAGCTTCACCAGCCGCATCATCTATCGTCTCTCCTATAACTTCCATCTCAGATGGAGAATTCACAACGACTAATTGCGTATGACCACCACTAACAGTTAAGCATAGAAATGGAAATTCAGGAATTGGACTTCCATCTTTAATTAAATGTGCTAATATATGTGCTTCCATATGGTTCACCTCAATTAAAGGAATACCCAAAGCCATAGAAAAAGACTTAGCGAAAGACACACCTACTAAAAGTGACCCTAATAAACCTGGTCCACTCGTAAACGCAATAGCATTAATTTCCTCTTTTGATATTCCCGCTTTTTTCAAAGCTGAATCCACCACAGGGATAATATTTTTTTGATGTGCTCTAGAAGCCAATTCAGGAACAACACCACCAAATTCCTTGTGAACATCCTGAGTAGCTATTACATTACTCAAAACCTCTGTTCCTTTTAGAACCGCTGCAGAAGTATCATCACAAGATGATTCAATTGCTAATATAATTGGTTGTTCCAACTTCATATTTATTTATTCCAGATCTCCCAAGCCTTTTCAGCTTGTAGTTTTAACATCCCTAATCCATTTTGTGTATTCGCTCCCTTCTCTTTTCCTTTTTTCATGAAAAGCGTTTCTCCAGGGTTATAAATTAAATCATATAACAAGTTCTTGTCAGATAAAAACTGATAAGGAATCTCAGGACAAACACCTACTTTAGGAAACATTCCAAGCGGTGTAGAATTTACGATCACAGAAAAATCTTGGACAGCAAACTCATTCAAATCTGTATAAGCAATCTCTTTTTCTGATGAAGGATTTCTTGACACATAAAGAATATCTAAACCTATTTTTTTCAAAACATACTCAACAGCTTTCGCTGCTCCACCTGTTCCTAAAATCAAAGCTTTGTATTGATGCTGTTGAAGCAACGGCTTTAGTGTTTCTCTAAAACCATATATATCTGTGTTATATCCTTTTAACTTTACAGTCCCATTCTCACGAATAATCTTAATTGTATTAACTGCTCCT
>CAWVWF010000198.1:0-5743 GCA_963933885.1 uncultured Flavobacteriales bacterium
CAATCGTTATTGCTTTTTTTGATTATGACACAGCCTGAAGGGGCATCCCTACATTTATATACTTAAGTCAATACTTATTTCTGATATTAGTAAATCCTCTCGCCAGCTTTGGGCTTATCTAAAGATATTTTAAAAATGTGGATAGGTTCAGATTCGTCTCTTTTTCCATTGTTATTTTCATCCAATCTAGCTTTTACATACATCAAGTCGTTTTCATAATCATATTCAGAACTTAGTACAGAGTAATTAGAAGGTACTAACTCAATAGGTTGCGTAGCTTCAAGGTTAAACATATAGAATCTACGAAGATCTTTTTGATTGATTATACTATCGTTATTCGTGTCTTCATCATATACAGAAGTTAAAAAATAATCACGTAAAACTGGCTTGCCATTTAAGGTGTCCTTAGCAAATGAAGGATAGTAAACTGTATTAACCAATACATTTTCTTTAAAGAAGTTTTGTTTTTTTGAAGTTGTAAGATCAAGATGACAAACGTTAAATAGATTATATCCGTAAATAGCAACTAAGCCAGGCATGAAGTGATGGTGCCAAGCATTTAAGCTATCTCCAGGACTATGGTATTTCTCGTGAGTATAGGTGTTTCCAGTATATCCATTCTCACCGTGAGAATTATAGTTTACTTTATAAATAGGAATCAATCTTAAATTGGGATAACCTGTAGAGAGTACTTCACTTGGTCTGGTAACAATTGGTTGCGCTTCTTTTGTGTCTTCATTTTTATTTTGATGTAATGAAACACCTTTGTTCTTTTCGAATTTTGAAGAAGCACAAGAGGTAAGGATTACAGCCGAAAAAAGGAAATAAATAGCTTTCATAAATTTGGAGTTTAAGTGTTAAAGCGCAATGTTAAATTAAAGGTAATTCAATTGTTAAAATTATTTTCTTCGAATCATAAATAGTTTACTTGTAAAAACCAGAGGTTTAAAAACAAACTGTTTCTACCTCTGGATTACTGTTGATTAATCCAAACTCAAAAGGGGAATCGGGGAATTCTGTATAGCTTGGTTTATGATAAACGTAAATTAGTAAACAAGCTTTTAAATTGTAGTAGATGTTTATTATTCGAGAGGAGTGAGGAATTAAACGTGGAGTATGAGCGACTCGAAAACTATTTTAATGAAATACTAACTGGCCAACCTTTGTATTCTTGCAATTCTTGTCCTTCATTAAAATACAAAGGGTAAGCGTGAAGAGTTGCTGTTTTATCCTTTTTATTAAGGATGATAATTCCAAAACCTGGTGACTTCTTGTTTATTTTTTGAGGAGCATGAATTTCGTTAGTTGGATTTGCAACAGCAACTACGTTCATTTTATTTCCAAATCCATCATAATGAATTCCGAGCGGTGAGTTGTTTGTGCTATCTGAAGGTAGCCATGTTCTTGGCCAAGTATTAGAAACCGAAGGGACTGTAAAGAAATGTGTTCCATTATTTAGGGAATCATACAATTCTACAACACTACCCATATGTTGATCTCCTGCAAGGAATAAAGTAGGAGTAGATCCTACAGCGTTTAATGCTTTGTCCCTTCCGTTTTTTGGCCAACCATTAGTATCCATGTCTCTGTTAAGTTTATGTTTTCCTGATAAGGTTGCTGGTAAATCTTTTAAAGGGTGGGATTCTAGGTTGATTGTTGTTAAGCTAGCATATGCTGATTGTGTTAATACGACTTTAATACCATTTGATTTTTTTGCAAGAAATTCTTTTAAGAACTGAAGTTGTTTTATACCTAATAGGGTTAGTGAATCATTATTTAATTGATCTGTTGAAAGTGAATCATTTAAAGGTATTCCATTAAATACTGGATGGTTTATTTCGGTAGGAGCAGACTTGAACTTCTTGTCTTCCATAATCGCGAAATCGAAATTTCCATATTTATAAGAAGTGTAATAATTGGTCAGTAAAGATTTCTCTTTGTTGTAGGGGTTTGGTAAATGACTCGTTTGAGATTCGATTGCCATGTTTACAAAATCGGCTGGCATGAAGTATCCACCATTATCTTGTTGCCAAGTGTCATAGTTTTCTTGGTAGTATTTTACTAAAGTATCTTTTGAAGCTTCTTTGGCTAAAGAAGCATTAGAACCCCATAGGTTTCCTTGGTAAATGTCGTGGTCATCAGTTAAAATGATTGTTGGTGTATTCGCTGTTAAATCACGAAACTGTAGACAGAATAAGTTCCATTTATATAGATAATCTAAGTAACAAAATGGAGCTTTATTGATAGGCATAGAGGGTCTGCTTTCATAAAACTGGTCACCTAAAAAAACAATCAAGTCTGGTTTGAATTCTTTATATCCCTTTTCTATTTGCTCGTATGGATACCAAAGCGCATCATAATCGAACTTTCCTTCATGCATAAATGCAAAACCATTACAATTTAAAGCCATTACTGTTAATTCCTTTTTAGGCGGAATAGCTTTTATTTCTCCTTTTAAATAGAAAGGAGTTAGGTTTTGATTTCCTTTGTAGGATATTAAATAATAAATACTTTTTGATTTTTTAATATTTGGAACTCTGAACCTGACTTGATGAGTGAGACTATCATATTGATAATTCCTGTATTCTATTTCTTTTTTAGATCTTAAAGTCAAAATGAACTGATCTTCCTTCGTTATTTTAAACGGTTGAAGTTGTACCGTTAAAAATATTGAATCTGGAGTAACAGTGTGAAAAGAACTTAATAATGGCCCCGTTGTTTCTGATTTTCTAAATACATCTCCAGTTATGTTTAGATTGTCGAACCATCCAAATGATTTAAATGCCTTTTCACAAGAGTAGGTAAGCGCAACCGACCCAAGTGGTATGGAATTATCTTTTAAAAGGATAGAGTCCTTAAAAACAACGTTGTTTGAGTTTTTAACTTTAAAACTTACGAGTGTTGTATTGCTGAAGGATTTATAATTCACTTGAAGAAGTACGGAAGTAGTGTCAAGAAAAATAGTTTTATCTAATTGATGTGTATACAGAACAGAGTCTTTACCATAACTGGTTAGTTTTAATTCCCCTTTCTTATTAATTGAAACAAGGTGTGAATTTGAATTAGGAATATTGTTGTGAATAAGTAGGTTAGTTTTTTCATTAAATTGTGTGCCTCCAGCACCAATTAATAAACCAAGGTAACCGCTGTTTTTAAGGTTAGAAAAACCAAGATTAACTGAAGCGCTTAGAAAGCCACTTTTGTTTTTGATTTGAAAAGCACTTAAATGTGCCGTCCGTTTATTTTTCCGGAAGGGGAATGCTACAACACGATTGTTTTCAACTTTCCAGTCTAGATATGAATTACACCAAAAACTATATCCTAGCCATGATTGGTTTGGAATATTATTCCAATTATAATTTACGGATTTAGTAATGTAATCTGGATTTCTAGATACTTCTGAAAACAAATTAGGCTGTCCTTTCACAAAGAAAGAACAGCCTAGAAATAATATGCTAATTAGAAGCTTTTGCATTATGCAATTGTAGCTACTACACCAATATAGTTATAAGGAGAAATAGCTTTCAATTCAGCTTTAATAGAATCGTTAACATTTAACCTTTCGATGAATGCTCCAATAGAAGCTTCGTTAATAACATCGTTTGTTCTTGTTAACTCTTTTAAAGCTTCATAAGGTTTTGGATAACCTTCTCTTCTTAAGATAGTTTGAATTGCTTCAGCAACTACTGCCCAGTTGTTATCAAGATCAGTTTTTAATTTATTCTCGTTTAATAACAATTTATTCAATCCTTTTAAAGTAGAAGCTAAACCGATTAATGAATGACCAATTGGAACACCAACATTTCTCAATACTGTTGAATCTGTTAAATCACGCTGTAATCTTGATAATGGAAGCTTAGCTGAAAGGTGCTCTAAAATAGCGTTAGCCATTCCTAAGTTTCCTTCAGAGTTTTCAAAATCAATTGGGTTAACCTTATGAGGCATTGCAGAAGATCCAACTTCACCCTTCTTTAATTTCTGCTTGAAATATTCCATAGAAACGTAAGTCCATACATCTCTATCAAGGTCTATTAAAATTGTATTAATTCTCTTCATAGCATCAAACAAAGCTGCCATGTTATCATAATGCTCAATTTGGGTAGTTGTTTGAGAACGATCTAAACCTAATGTGTTATTCACAAAGTTGTTAGCGAAATCAACCCAGTTGTTATCTGGGAATGCTACTGTATGCGCATTAAAGTTTCCTGTTGCTCCACCAAATTTAGCACTGAAAGGAACTGCTTTTAATTGCTTTAATTGAATTTCTAAACGTTCAACAAAAACGTAGAATTCTTTTCCTAAAGTAGTAGGGGAGGCTGGCTGACCATGCGTTCTCGCTAAAAGTGGGATATTCATCCAGTCTTTAGAATATCCTTTAAGTGCATCAATTACTTCTTCTAATGCAGGATAGTAAACATCTTTCAATGCATCTCTCAATGTAAGAGGAACTGAAGTATTGTTAATGTCTTGAGAAGTTAATCCGAAGTGAATAAATTCTAAACTTGCAGATAAACCTAAAGCACTCATTTTATCTTTAATGAAATACTCAACCGCTTTAACATCGTGGTTAGTAGTTTTCTCTATTTCTTTAACTGCTAAAGCATCAGCTTCAGTAAAGTTTTCATAAATAGCTCTTAGTTGAGGGTATATATCTGATTTTACTTCAGATAATTGAGGTAAAGGAATTTCGCAAAGTGCGATAAAATATTCGATTTCAACTTTTACTCTATATTGTATTAAGGCTGCTTCTGAGAAATATTGAGCCAAATCCTTTGTTACTCTTCTGTATCTTCCGTCGATAGGAGAAATTGCTGTTAATGCGTTTAATTCCATGGTATAAAAATTAGATTGCAAAGATAGGCATTATTGATTAATGCATTGATCAATTTTTCGATTAATCAATTCAAGAGATTGAGCAGGCATTAATGAATTCTTCTATTCAATAGATTAAGCATTGTGGTAATTGAAGAATTGCTTAATGGATCAATTGAAAAATTAAAACAAAAAAAAAAGGCTACCGTTTGGTAGCCTTTTTTTTTATTCCTTTGCTTTCTTCTTTCGAGGTTTACTAACCTTTAGTTTGATTTCTTTCTTTTCAGCATCGAAACCAACGTTGATTGTATCACCTTCAGAGATATTAGCATTTATGATTTCTTCAGCTAATGGATCTTCAAGAAGCTTTTGAATTGCTCTTTTAAGCGGTCTTGCTCCGTATTCTGGATCATATCCTTTATCAGCTATGTAATCTTTAGCTTCATCAGTTAATTTAATTTTATATCCTAACTCATCAATTCTAGAGAAAAGTCTTTTCAGTTCGATATCGATAATCTTGTGAATGTCCTCACGCTTTAAAGAGTTAAATAAGATAACATCATCAATCCTGTTTAAAAATTCAGGAGCAAATGATTTCTTTAAAGCATTTGTAATTACACTTTTTGCATGATCATCAGCAGCATTAGATTTAGCAGAAGTATTGAAACCAACTCCTCCTCCAAAATCTTTAAGTTGACGAGTACCGATGTTAGAAGTCATTATAATAACAGTATTTCTAAAATCAACCTTTCTACCTAAACTATCCGTTAAGTGTCCATCATCTAAAGCTTGTAATAACAAGTTGAAAACATCTGGATGTGCTTTTTCGATTTCATCAAGTAAAATGATAGAGTAGGGCTTACGTCTTACTTTTTCAGTTAACTGTCCACCTTCTTCATATCCAACATATCCAGGAGGTGCACCAATTAAT